>JANOAR010000244.1:0-53234 GCA_031411235.1 Verrucomicrobiota bacterium
CCGCGCACCTTTCCTCTTGCCAGCATCGCTCGTGTCGTGCTGAGTTCGCGCCTTCATTTCGCCGTTGCTGGCAGTGTTTGTATTTGGCCATGGGTGTTGGGTTGGATTCAGTTGGGTCGTGGTTTGTCTGACAAGTGGCAGACACACTCGCCAGCAAGCCACCTGGGCCTACTGACGAAAGGGTTATCCCTCCGCCGCTGAAGAAAAGCAGCGCCCGTGCCAAGTCATCGTGAGATTTCTTTGAGCAAATACAAGCACTGCCAGCAACGGCGAAATGAAGGCGCGAACTCAGCACGACACGAGCGATGCTGGCAAGAGGAAAGGTGCGCGGCGGAGTAGCCGCCCGTTCTCATGAACGCGGCTACGATCCGTCGTTTACAAACCGAGAGCTTGCTCTAAACATCTCGC
The DNA here is from genome assembly GCA_031411235.1 of Verrucomicrobiota bacterium. GTDB lineage: Bacteria > Verrucomicrobiota > Verrucomicrobiia > Verrucomicrobiales > Verrucomicrobiaceae > JANOAR01. The sequence goes on from JANOAR010000244.1 coordinate 409, forward strand.
CCGCTCGAACAAGGAAAGGTGGCAGAGTGGTTTAACGCGTCGGTCTTGAAAACCGAAGACGATGAGAGTCGTCCGTGGGTTCGAATCCCACCCTTTCCGCCAAATCGCGCGTGGGATAAGGGCTAGAGAGCCAATGAGGCAAAGCCTGGAGTTGCGGCCAATTGCGGCGAAATGCGAGCTTTTGTGGTAAAAAGTGGATACAAAACAGATACACTTTTGACACCCTGTGCAGGTTGGAGGCTGGTCGCAGTGCAGGGAATGGGGTGTGCCAATGGATCGGCTCAGTGTCGCAGCGAGAGCCGCAACGAGCTGGGCTTGGCAAAAGCAGTCCAACTTCGCCTCTGGCCTTTGGAGCAAAGCCTCCCTAAAAACGTCGTTACCGCGCGCCCGCACACGGGAGCGTGGGGGGTGTCGCATTTGAACTCATGCCAGCCATGCCAGCTCACCTCACCCAGCGCAGTTTGAGCGGTCGCTGGGAACGCCTGAGGAATGCATCCTGGTACCGAGTCCAGGGAGGCAGGTCGAAGCGGGTGGGCGGGTAGGCGGCATTGTCGCCGGGCTTCCTTGGTGGGCGCTTGCCTCGGAAGGGGTGCGTCCACCAGCGATGCCATTCGCGCTTTTTGGCGTGCTTGGTTTCCAAGGCCAGCACGAGTTCGCGAAACTCGGTGTCGCTGGCCATCCAACGGTAAAAGGTGGCGTGGTTGAGCTTTGCCACGCGGCAGGCGAGTCGGCGGGTGAAGCCGTCGGCAAAGGCTGCACTTATGCGCTCGATGTAACGCTTTTTTCGACGCGGGCTGACTTGGTTCATGGCGCTTTGGTGGCGGTGGCTGCTTTTGCCGCAGCTTTGGCGGCTTCTCTTCGAGCCTTGGCCCGCAGGCGTTGGCGCTGGGCTTTTTCGCGAGAGGGCAGCTTGCCTTTCGCGAGTTCTTCCACGGTGTTGGCGGCGGTGAGAATGTGCTCCAGGCTGAACTTCGGCAAGACCGCCTCGGGTTTCAGATGGCTGGAGAGGTATTTCTCAGAGGCGGTGGTTAAGCCGTAGCGTGAGGCGACGAGCTTGGCGACAGCTTCGGCCTCCATCTCACGGGCTGTCCAATCCAGCTTTCTACGGTCTTCCCAAAACTCGCCCGGCTGTTTGCCCAAGTGGCCGCAAAACAGGTGGCCCAACTCATGGGCGAGGGTGGCGAAGCGAGCGGGGAGCGCGTGCGATTGATTGAGCCGCAGTATGAAGGCACCACCAGCCCCACGCCTTACATCGCCCGCAAGGTTGGGTTCGAGGGCGCATTCGCTAACGTGAATGCGCATCTTCTCGCAGCAGGTCAGTGTCTTTTTCCAGGCGTCGCCTTCGACGATGCCCGAGGCGGCAAAGGGGTCTTCGATGGCTTGCTGCACGCCCAGCGGCAAGGGTTCGCCTTCGGTGTCTTCCACATCGAAAACGAAGTCCACCGGCCCCATGAATTTCAGCACCACCAGCGGGCGCGAGGCGGCTATGATAGTGCGGCCTATTTTCGCCCATTCTCGGACGGTCGCGGCATAGCGCAGCGTGGGCTTCTGGACGTGCAGGAGCATGGTGTTGTATGGGGCGAACTGCCGCAACCTGCGTGAGAACTCCATCAGCTCTTTCAGCCGCGCAGGGGTGTTGTAGGCCAGCGCACTGCGCACCAGCTCATCGACGGCGGAGATGGCTTTGGCCTTGGCTTCATCGGCGGGTATCACTGGAGGTGATGACATAAAACCGGGTAACATTCCTGCTTCCATCCACGCATCATGCAGCGGAATCACCGACGCTGACAAGGTAAACTTCGTGGCTGCCAGGTCGCCTTGCGCGGGTAGAATGCGCAAGGCGGCATTCATACCCTACTGCGGCTGATATGTGTTGGGGGCGGGATCAACTCACCGCGAAGGCAAAGGCTCTCCGAGTATCCCACGTATGTTTCCACAATGTTCATTCTCCTGTTCGTCGGTGACAGGGTTGAACCAGCCAGCGGGAGGCCAGTCAAATTCGCCAGCCAGGAAGGCACGATTGCCGCCGAGTTCCTTAAATTTGTCAGACGCAGCACGCCCTTTCAGGGAGACTTTTGAGGTGGTCATGTTCAGCTCCACCACGTCGCATACAAGCCGGTCGCCGCGAACCAAGAGCGTTCCAAGAATGGTGGGCAGTGAATCCGATCACCCTCCCTGCGAAAGCCCTCAAACCGATTCCACAGCCAATGGTCTGGGCCTGCGGCTTTGACTTCCTCGGCAGTTCTCCAGGTGAGGACTCCGCCCCATTGCAGGCAGTAGTCGGCATTCAGCGCCTCGTTCGGATCTCTGCCTTTGCGGTGCAGGCTGAAGGCGCAGACGAGCGCATTCGCCATGTCTGTTTTGTGGTAGAGGCGATAGCCATCGAGCGCCTTGCGGATCGGCGCACCCCCATACATCAGGCGAAACTCGTCGGTGATGATGTCGCGCACCTTCCTCGGCCAAGCGTGCCAACTGTGAAAAGACTCGTCGCCCCGGTGGGTGTCCTTCTGGGTAAACTCATCCAGTGCTTCGGGCGGCAACGTGGCGTCCAAGTAGGCGAAAACACCGCGTACAGCGTCTGGGATTTCGTGGATTGAAGCCATGTTTCAAAGTTGTGGCGGGCAGGGTGCCGTCAACCCCCGAATGGAGCCAACGAGCCTCCAGTGAAATCGAGGAGCAGGGTCACGGATCGAACAGAAAGCCTGTGCCTATTTCGCGGTGCAGGCCATTCAGGAAAGACTGCACGGCTAACAGGCACGCATCGGCGTTTCCCGACTCGGCGGGCGTGAGGATGCAGCGGGCGCGTTAGTCCAGATGACTCGTGCCTCTGGTTCAAGATCAATTCTTCACCATTATCCTGCCAGCTTGCATGAACGCTGGGCGCTGCCTACTCTCGGCACTTCTTTTTCATGCCCGGCAAATACGATCACCTCACCAACGAACAGCTCATCGCCTTGCTGGAGGCGCGTGAGCAGGAACGGAGGCTTGGGCTAGTGTGGGAGCGCGATCCAGCCCATGTCGGGCGCGACGAGAGCATCAACCAACATTTTGTGACACTCAGCTACGAGCCAGGTTCGTCTTGCCAGTCGGCTATAAGTACGGGGAACGGGGAACGTAGGCGCGTCGAGTTCGTTTCGTAACCTCATCATCGAGGGCGATAATTATGATGCCCTTCGACTACTGCGGCTAACCCATGCGGGGCGGGTGAAGTGCATCTACATCGACCCGCCCTACAACACGGGCAACCGCGACTTCATCTACAACGACCGCTTCATCAATAAAGAAGACGGCTGGCGGCACAGCAAGTGGATCGAGTTCATGCACAAGCGCTTGCTGTTGGCCAAAGAACTGCTGCGCGAGGATGGCGTTATCTTTGTCTCCATCGACGATAATGAATTGTTCCATCTCGGGATGCTGATGAATCAGGTGTTTGGCGAGGGGAACTTTGTGGCAAACTGTCTATGGCAGAAAAAGTATGCTCCTGCCGCAGATCACAAAAGCATCGCGCCGATGCACGATTACATCCTGGTTTATCAGGCCAGCCCGTCATGGCAACGTAACCTACTGCCGAGAGGTGAAGAGAAAGACAGGCAATACAAATTTGAAGACAAGAACGGCACCTTCCGAATCAGCGATTACACATGCAATAAAAGTGCGGATGAGCGGCCCAACCTCTTCTATCCAGTAAAGCAACCGAACACGAATACAGAAGTCTGGCCAAAACGAACGAGAGTTTGGGCATACTCTCGGGATGAGCATCTAAGGCATGTTGAAGAAGGTTTGATTTACTGGGGTAAAGATGGGCAAGGGAGCGTCCCTGGCTACAAGCGGTATAAGCACGCTCTCAAGAATGCTGATGGAGTTGTGCCTCACACATGGTGGACGTTCAGCGAAGTCGGGCACAACGACACTGCCAAGAAAGAGCTGATGGCAATCCTCCATGAAGAGGCACGAGCCTTCTCGACGCCCAAGCCCTCCACTCTGATTGAGCGTATTCTTCAAATCGGTTGCGGCCCTGACGACATTATTCTCGACTTCTTCGCGGGCAGCGGCACCACGGCTCATGCGGTGATGAAGCTCAATGCGGAGGATGGTGGCAACCGCCAGTTCATCCTCGTCTCCAGCACGGAGGCGACGGATGAAGAACCGAATAAAAACCTCTGCCGCGATGTGTGTGCGAAGCGGGTGCAGCGTGTCTGCGAAGGCTATGGCGAGGTGCCGGGGCTGGGCGGTGGCTTTGCCTATCTGCGCATCGTGCGCATCGAGCCGGGGCGCTTGCTGCGACGGCTCCAGCATGAGCAGGTGTGGATCACGCTTCAGCTCATGCACTTGGAAGCACTGGTGCCTGAGCCACCCGGCGGCATCTTGTGGGTAGCGGGCGAGGGCAGGTCGCGCATCATCTACCTGACGCAGACGAACGAGAAGACCTGGGGGCCGCTGGAGCGTGCGCTGGCGGATTCGCCCCGCGCGACCATTTACACCTGGGCACCGGAGATTGTGCGGCACCACGCGCCGAAGACCTCCGTGCGCCCCATTCCCAAGTTCCTGCTGGAAAGGCTGGGCCTCACACCATGATTACCCTTCGTCCCTTTCAAGAAGCGCCGTCTGAGAGTGCGCTGAGCGTGTTTCGCTACCTCGCTGGGCAGTTGCCCACCTTGTCGAATGCGGCTGAGCGTGCGGCGGCTGTGGCGCAGAATGGCGCGGTGCTTCTCCATGCGCCCACGGGCGCGGGCAAGACGGTGATGGCGGGCCACATCGCCGAGACGCTGAGCAAGGAGCACAAGGTAGTGTGGTTTTGGTTCACGCCCTTCAAGGCGCTGGTGGAGCAGTCGGAGCAGAGCTTGCGCAGCAAGTTCCCCGGCCTGCGCACGCGCCGCCTTGCCGATGATCGCGACCCGCAAAAGACGAAGGCTGGCGATGTGTGGGTGACGACGTGGCAACTGGTGGCGGCCAGCAACACGGATGGTCGCCGCGTGCGCAATGACCGCGAGGACAACCCAAGTGTGGACACGCTGATGACGCAACTCCGCAAGCGCGGCTTCATGGTCGGCGTGATCGTGGACGAGTCGCATCATGGCTTTCGCAAGGGCACGCAGGCGTTTGATTTCTACAAGGAAGTCATCAAGCCTGACTTCACGCTGTTGGTGACGGCGACGCCGGATGACAACGAGGTCGAGGCGTTTCCTAAAGACGCAGGTTTCAGGCAAATGCCGCGCATCTTGATCCCTCGCAGCCATGCTGTGGAGGCAGGGCTGGTGAAGCCGGGGCTGCGCTCAATTGTGCTGATCGCGAAGCCTGGGCAGGAGAACTTGGTGGACTTTGAGACGACGGCGATTCGCGAAGCGACGAAGACACACAACGGCATCAAGGCTGAGCTGGCGCGGCTGGGCATCCCCCTGGTGCCGCTGATGCTGGTGCAACTAGACAGCACAGCGGGTAGCAAAGATCGAGTGAAAAAGAAGCTGCTGGCGGCTGGCTTTACCGACTCGCAGGTGGTCGTCCATTTGGACAAGGAACCGAATGAAGCGCTGCTGAAAACCATCGCCTACGACACGAGCAAAGAGGTGCTGGTGTTCAAGGTGGCGGTGGCGCTGGGCTTCGATGCGCCGCGTGCGTGGACTCTGGTGTCCATGCGCGGGATCGTTGATGCGGACTTCGGCACGCAGATCGTGGGGCGGCTGATGCGGGTGCATGAGCTGTGCCAGGGCCGTGTCATGCCCGAGGCGCTGCAACATGCCTATGTGTTCCTCGCTGATCTTGAAAAACAGCAAGGCTTGGAGCTAGCGGCTGATAAGTTGAACCGGGTGAAGGCTTCGCTAGCAAGCGTGGCGAGTTCCTCGGTGGTGGTGCAAATTGGCGGCGAGGGGCAACTGCAAGTGATCCGCAATGGCCAGCCGGAACTCATCGCTGATGAGACGACGCGGCCTGCGCTTGAGGCTTTGAAAACCAGCGATGTGGGAACGACTGCGGAGGGTGATGCTGGGCTGGCGACGCCTGAAACTGGTGGGCAGGCGTGGTTTGGCGTCTTCGATGCTCTAGATCACAGCGCTGAGACAGAGGGGCAAGCAGCGGGTTCTGATGTGGCTCGGGATGTGCCCATCGTAGCGGCGGCGCATCGTTATCCAATAAGAGAAGGCATCCCCACGCGACTGCGCAAGGAGCGCGCCAAGCCGAACACGGATGGGCTGGATGAAGCCATCGTAGCCCATGTGAACTGGAGCGCAGACATACTGATCGACGGGTTGCGGCGAGCTGTGGAGGTGCTGCGACTGGAGAAGGGACTCTTTGCCAACGCGGTGCAGGAGGGCTCACGCCAACAAATCCAAGCCGCGCTGGATCGGCAGGCGACGGAGGAGAGCGCCGAGCAACTAATCTTTAACCTTGGCAATGCGGGACTGGTGTCCAGTCCGCAGCGATTGGATGAGTTGCTGCGTCTGCGTGTGGCCAATGAATTGCGCCGCATGGGCCGGGCCGAGGCCGATAATGCTGACGAGGTGGAATACACCCTGGCAATGGTGCTGGTGCAAAATCGCCACCTGCTAAAACAAGCGCAGCGTCGCGCCGTGGCCGGATTTGTGGAGGCCGTAGATACTGAGCCGCTGCCGCCTGTGCTGGTAGCTGCATCGGATTTACCCCAGTCGCACGGCAATGTGTATGGCCGAATGCCCGAGGGCATGAACCTGTGGGAAATCGCCTTTGCCGAATGGCTCGATTCTGACGCGGCGAGCGTGGTGAACTGGTGGCATCGCAATCCGACGACGGGCGGCTCGGCGGTGATCGTGGTATTGCCCGATGGCTTACGCTTTTTCCCCGACTTCATCATCAGCGTGAAGGGTCGCAGCAAAACTGATGGCATCCTGCTGGTGGACACGAAACGCGGTATCAATGACGACCTGAATGCCGTACCGAAGACCGTGGTGGAGCACCGCGAGTATGGCCGGGCGATGATCCTGAAAAAAGACGGGCGGCGCTGGATGACGATTCGCTACAACGAGGCGCAAGATAAGAACGTGGAGGATCAAGTGCTGCACGCTGACTTGCTGGCGCACTTTGTCTGAGCGGACTCCCTCGCTCTGGCTGGCGGCTCAGCGGGCGGGGCGAGTGATCGGCAGTCAGGCACCCAGAGGGCTATTATCCTGATATGGCTATTGTGCCATTTTGCCGATACCACGTTCTGCTGCTGATGCCTTCGGCTTCCCAAGGCTTTGTGGCGGTGAGGGTCGTGGTCTTTGACCAGCGCTTTTTTCCTCGCGCTGATTGGATGGCTGAAAATCGCTCCTCGCTGAACTCGCCCCATACCCACTTGGCCACGGAGCGGGCGATGCCTTTGACTTCGACGTGGGTGAGGGGTGGGGTGAAGGTGAGGTTGATGCCATTGCCTGCGGTACGTAGCATGACCTCAAATTCATCTCGGCTCTTGCCCGCTTTTTGGTAACTCCGCCATTGCTTGTAGGCGATGTCTCGGAGGGCATCGAACAAGGCGATGTTGCGCCCGGTGGCTGTTATCTCGCGCTTGGGGGGCTTTCGCTTGTCGGTCTTGTCGAGATGGTCGTTGAGAGTGGCGAGCTGGTAGGGCACCTGGGCTTGCCAATCTACGAGCCACGTTTCAGAGACGGGGTTCTTGGACAGAAAGGCGGGGTAGGCGCGGTCGGCGCTGAGCTTGTGGGTGAGGCCGCGCTCTACGTCATCGTAAAACCTCATCGGTCTGCGGCTGGAGTTCTCGAATGCCGAAACGGGCGTCTCCAGCAGATAGCCGATGTGGGCATGTCCGTTGGCGCGATTGAGGGCAATGAAGGTGGGTGGTGGGCAGCCGCGATCTTAGGCGCGGTCGTAGGCATCTGAGCCGTCGATGTCGAACACCATCCACCGCCATACCATGTGCGAGTTGTGCTGGAGAAATGGGAATTGTGCGGCCTTGGTGGCGTCTCGGATGAGCAGCCGTTGCCCCAGCGACGCCACACAATAGGGCCTCGCGGGGAGCGTCTGGACGTAGCTTGCTCGCGTCATGTCCGAGAGGATGGGCGGTGGCTATGGGCACTGTCTTACTCGGGAAGGCTGGTGGTGCTGCCGTTGCTCTGCCGACGACGACGGGGCCGGTAGGTGCTGGCAGTGCGGGCGGCGACGCGGTGGCGCTGAATGAAAGCGTCGAGGTCGCTGCGCAGGAAGCGGACGTAGCCGGGGCGCTCGATGCAGGGGATGGCCTGGGCGGTGCGCCAGTCATCAAGGGTGCGTTGTGCGATGCCGAGGTAGCTTGAGGCTTCGGCTTTGGTGAAGAGGTCGGATAACGGTGTTGGTTTCATCACCGCTGACCGTGCCATTCGTGGGTGCAGCAGTGCTTTTGTGGGCTTGTTCGACCTGTTATGGCTTCATTGCCAGGGTGCAGACAGGGCTGAGGCGCGATGTTCGACCTGATGTGGGCTAAAAGGCAGGGTGCAGACGGCGAGTACGGTGCTTGTTCGACCTGCGGGGAGCTGGGTTGCGAAAGGGCGTGTCAACGGCTTTTCACGATGATTCGCAAAAGAACGCGGTTCACCGCTTGGCTTTGGGCTTTGATGCCTTCTTTGTCCACTTCCTGACAGCTTTATTTAGCTTACCGTCCTTCACGCCCTTCACGATTTCGTCGATGTTCGGGTGGGCTTCGCCGCCATTCTTTGCTGTGTCAGCATCGCGGCGCTTTTTATTGGCCTTGGCTGTTTGCTCACCGCCTTGGACACACTTGGGATGGTTGTGATTCCATTGCCTTCGGAGGGCGTTGCCGTGCTCGTCGTAGTGGCGCTTTGCGCCGGGGGCATAGGCGATGAAGGCGTCTTGAGTCCAGGCATCTCCCAGCAAGTCGTTGATGACGATGTGCGCGGCGGCGGGCCGTGGCTCATCATCGAAGACAACCTTCACGCTCGTATCGTCATCCTGACACTTAGCGCGGTAAAACTCGCGCCAGTAGTGGCGGATTAGCTCGTTTTTGGACCTGGGATAAACGAGGCACAGCACCTCGGTGCCCGTGAGGGTGGCTCTGCCCAGCTTGGCTGTTTTAGCGGCGAACTTTGCCTGCCACATTGCGCGCTCTTCAGCCCGTGCTTGCTTTCGATCAATGTCCCGTTTCACAGCGGCTGCCAGGCTCTGAATTTGCTGATCTCCTGCCTGTCGCGCTGGTCGTTGGATGCCTGCGGCGGTATCGAGGAGGATGCGGGCACGAGTGATGGCTTCCTCGGCGATGATTTCAAAGGGTGTGATTTCTTTTTGCAGCGTCGGGTGAGCGATTGGGATGTTGTTGGTCCGTAGGCTGGGGTCGCTGGCTTGATGGACAGTTTGTCGTAGAGCGGTTGTGTCCATGCCTTGCCAGCCTGTGGGTAAGTCGATCTTTGGAAGGAATTGCGCTGCCAAATTCGCGAGGGCGATGTGTTCCGTGGTGAGTTCGCTGGGCATGGGAGGATTGAGCGTGGGCCGAGGTTCTACTTCGGCAGCGGGCGACGGCTGTGCTTGGAGAGAACCGCAATAATTTGGATCAGTGCAGGGAATAGAATTTGGCATTGCGATGGGCGAGCGATTCGGGCATGTTTAAGGCGTCGGAAGGTGAAATTCGGCTCCATGCCGTGTGATGCGGGGCTACGGCCCTGAATCCTCTACCTTCCGACACTTTAATTTTTCGAGGTCGAGCGGTGGTCGCCGCTGGGAATGGTAGGTGCCATAGGGATTCTCCGAGATGTCATCGGCATCGACGAGGAGGGACACGCGGGGCCAGATGAGGCTGAGATAGCGGTCTTCTTGTTTTTCAAAGAGACGCTGCACGGCCCACAGGCAGTAGTCGGCGACTTGAAGCCCGATGTGGTGGGCGGCGGGCATGGCGAGCACTTCGACGGTGGCGTTTGGGTAGGTGCCTGCGGCCTTTTTGGAGTGCTTTTGTGCGTGCAACAGTTCTTCGCGGAGTGAGCGAGTGCGGGCTTTGCCTCGGCTGGCGAAGATGACTTTATAAGCGGGCTCGGTGTGCAGTTTCTTGTCGAAGAGCCGCCGCACGGTGCTGTCGTACAGCTCGGTGGGCGAGTAGCGGTATGTGGGGTCGCGTTGATTGCGCTGCACGACGCGGCGATGAACGACGGACATGGTGCGCAGGACGGCGTAGAAGTTGAACTCGTGGCGAAGCAGCACTTTGAAGACTTCGCGCCTAACTTCGGGGAGGTCGTCCTTGGCATGAAACATGAGGGCCGTCTTACCCTGGCTGGCTTGCATGGATGGGACGCCCTTGAAGTAGGGATCGGCAAGCAAATCGGCGCGCAGTTGATGGAGGTCGGCGGCGAGGGGATCAAGGGCTTCGATTTCAGCCATGCCGAGGGCAAAGAATTCTCTCACTTGGCCAGTGCCGACAAGCACGCGGCCCTTGCCATCGAAGATCACGCCATCGCCGCTCTCATCGACATAGTAGTGATGTGGAAGTGGATTTGTAGAGGGAGAACTTGATGGGGTATTCACAGGCAGAGTGATGCCAAGGTTGAGTCTGCGCGCCACATTTATTCGGTATTCACGATGCCTTGCGGTTGGCTCGGCGAGGGAAGGCGAGCACCTTGCCCGTGATGCGCTCGGGGGTGACGCTCCAGTATTCTGCGATGGCCTCGGGGCGCACGAGGTTTTGATAATGGGTGCGCACGACTTGCGCACTGTTGCCCATTTCCTCAGCGACTTGCGCGGCGTTCTTGATCTGCGCAAGTCGATAGCTGCCGTAGCTGTGGCGCAGAAGGTTTGCCGACCACTCGATGCCAGCGCTCTCGGCGGTGTGTTCGAGGTCGGTGCGGTATTTGTCGGTGCCGTAGCCTAGCGCGGTAGTTCCAGCGGCAAGCGGCTTCAGCCATTCCAGGGCATTGGCTGGCAGTTCAATGACTCGGCGGCGATTGGTTTTGGTGACTGCGGAGGGGAGTTCTACGAAGGGGGATTTGCCGTCGAGATGAATGTGACTCCAGTGGATGCGCTCTGCCTCAGCCCTGCGCAGGCCAGCAAAGGCTTGCAGCACGAGCATGGGGCGCAGGCGCTCGGGGGCGAGAGACAGGAGCTTGTGCAGTTGAGTAGGGGCGAGGATCGCCGGGGCTGCGCGCGTGACCTTGGGCGATGATACCCTTGCCACGGGGTTGACGGTGAGTTTGCCCAGTTTAATGCCCAGGGAGAAGACGCTGCCGATGACTCGCTTGTTATTCACGAAGCTCTGTGCGCTGCCTTTGCGCTTGTAAAGCCACTGGGTGATTTCCTCGGTGGTAAGGCTCGCGGCTTGGCGATCTCCGAAGCTCTTGGTAAAATGGCGAAGCCGATAATCCAAGTCGCCGAGGTGACGTGCGGAGAGCCCCGCCCTTTCGCCGTGCTGCAAACGGGCGTCGATAAGCTCGCGCACCGTGCAGCGAATCTCGATGCGCTCCCGTGCGGCGATGGCTTCGCTTATCAGATCGAGCAGAGAGGGGGCGTCTGCCTGCCCCTCGCGCCATGATCGGAAGTGAATCAGGGCGGTGCGTTCATCATCGTCAACGTGCGCGTGCTTTGCGCCATGGCTGGCAAGCTCGGCTTCTCGCTCTGCGGCAAACGCCTTGGCTTCTTGCTTGGTGTTGAAGTAGGTCTTGCGACGCACCCGGCTGCCGTCAGCTTCACGATGCGGATGGGCCACCACGAACTTGTAACGGGGGTGTATAACAGGCTTGATGGATACGGTGTCGCGCATGGCCGCAACTTACCGCGAATCGAGGAAAGTCGAATAAATTCAGATACAAAAGTGATACATCGTCATCAATTCACCATTTTATAAGGGTTTTCGTCGGTCTTGAAAACCGAAGACGATGAGAGTCGTCCGTGGGTTCGAATCCCACCCTTTCCGCCAGCGAGCCCTTGGAATAAGGGCTGGAGAGCCATGAGGGCAAAATCGAGAGTTGCGGCAGATGGCGACGCATCGGCGGGATGAAGCGCCTACGCCGCGATGAGCCAAGTGCTGCGCAACAAAATCGGTCGATTCGACTCTCTAGTTGGCTGGTATTAAATACTATCGGGCAGTTGGCTTTGCATTCTACGGCATAAGGGAAGCCGCAGCCAGGAGTCGGGTGAAATTTCACTATATCCTAGACGCTATATAAGTGTAAACTGTGTTTTTCATAATTTCGAGATGCCTCATTCCGAAGATCAACATTGCCTTGTCTTAAGCCCTACCCAACAACGAGCGCTTGAATCTCTGGTTGCGACGGGGCAGGGCCGACGAGCGATGGTGTTGCGTGCGCACATTATTTTACAACGGTCAGCGGGCGGTAGCCGTGGGGACACTGCGCGGTTGCTGGGCATCTCCCGGCGCAGGGTGGAGCAGTGGGAGCAGCGCTTCCGTCATCACGGTCTGGCGGGGCTAAATGAAGCGCGTGAGCGCAAGCGGCAGCAATCGTTGAAGAGCGTGCCACCTGGAATCGAAATCGTTGCCTCGGCTACCGTAGCTCCGGCCCAGGCTTCAGCTTGGCAGCGGTTGTTCGCCCGCCGTGGCGGCTCCTCCGTGCTGCGTGCCATGGTGCATGGATTTATGACCGTGGCTGGTCTTACGCTGCTGGCCAAGGCGGTGTCGTTTTTCAAGGATGCAGACGTCGCACAGAGGTTTGGCATCTCGGATGAGCTGGATGCGTTTGGGCTGGCGTTTGGAGCGCACACCTTTGTATCTGCCTTGCTTGGCGGCGGCATTCCTGGGGCCTTCCTTCCCACCTATTCCAAGCTTCAATATGAGCATGGCCCCTTGCGCGCGGAGCGCTTAGCCTTGCAAAGCGCCATCAGCCACGGCCTCCTTCTGTTGCTCGCTGGCGCTGTGATCTACATCTGTGCGCAGGAGTTGGTGGGTTTCCTCGGCCATGGCTTTCCAGCCGAGAAGCAGGCGCTGGCCCTGCGCTTGATGCGCGGGCTGCTGCCGTTTCTTTTCTGCTATGGCATGAGCCTCCAACTTTCGATGTGGTTGCGGGGCAACAAGCTTTTCGCCCTAGCTGCTGCGACGCCTGTGCTTGTCCCGGCGGCGATCTTGGTGGCGATGGCGGCGGCGGGTGCCAGCGTCTCGGTCGATACCCTGGTGTGGGGCACCAACATTGGCGGGCTGCTGCATTTGCTAGCGCTCGGCTGGGTTGTGGGCCGCCGTCTGCCACGCGTTCCGGGGTGGCTGGTGAGTTGTTTTCGCTTTGTCGAACCGGGTAACCGCATGGTGATCCATAATGCCCTGCCCTCGGTGGTTTCCAGTTTGGTGCTGGGCAGTGCGCCGATGGTTGACCAAGCCATGGCGGCGCGGTTGGCCTCGGGCAGCGTGACGGTGCTCGGCTACTCGGATAAGGTTTGCGGCATTGTGCTGGCGCTCACCGCCAGTGCCTCGGCGGAGGCATTGTATCCGTTCTTTGCGGATAGGGTGGCGCGGCGCGACTGGTTGGCTCTGAAACGCCAGCTTGTGCATACGATTGGAGTGATTCTGGCCGTGGCTGTGCCGCTGGTGGCACTGCTTTGTTGGCAGGCACCGCTGGTGGTGAAGCTGCTTTTTCAGCGTGCCAGCTTTGATGCTGCCGATACGGAACGGGTGGCGGCCGTGCTGCGTTGCGCTTCACTCCAGATCCCGTTTTACATAGCTAGCCTGCTGATGTCGAGGGTGGTTCTCGCCATGCAGGCCAGTTGGTTCACGCTCGCAACTGCGGTTATTTCCCTAAGCTTTAACATTGTCTTCAACCTCATCTTCATGCGCTGGTATGGCGTTGCTGGCATCGCGCTCTCCACCGCGATGGTGTACGCCTTATCCACGCTGATGTTGACGCTGTTTCTGCTGCGCACCATTGCTAGGCTGATTCGAGAGGATTCTGAAGTCGGAAGCCGAGATTGATGGAGGTATTCGCAGGGCATCAGCACTTTTCAACGTAACGAGAAGCCATTTATGATAACAATATTATTTGTGTTTTTTAGTATGAAATATAATTTATATCGTGAACAACGACCACCATATAATTATCGCGCCAGAGATTCGGGAAATTTTGTGTAAGCATGGGCGAGTGAGTGCGGAACACCTGGGCGTGGGAGACGACCTCTACAATGCTGGCCTCACATCCTTGGCCACTGTGGCGGTGATGCTTGCTCTGGAGGACAAGTTCAATGTCGAGTTTCCCGACACCATGATCGGGCGCCGCACCTTTAAGAGTATCGACTCCATCGCTGAAGCGATCACGAAACTCGCTGCCTAACTCAAACAGAGGGTAAGACCGGTGATTCCAGTTCAAATCTTCTTCACACCATCCTCCGTGCGACCCTCTGACACCCCTCCATTGGATTTCGATAAGCTCCTGCGTGAGGTTCATGCCATCGGCAGAACCGTGCTGCGTGTCCATGCGGCAGAGGTTGACAAAGCGGCCAGATTTCCCGCCGAGTCCATTGCAGCCTTGCAGGAGGCGCGACTGCTGAGCGCTTACGTTCCTGAAAAGTATGGCGGCATGGGGCTGACCGTCATGCAGGTGGCGAAAATCTGTGAAGCGTTGGGCCAGTACTGCGGATCGTCCGCCATGATCTACGCGATGCACAAGATCCAGGTCGCCTGCGTGGTGCATCACGCCCAGCAGTCCGCCTACTTCCAGAACTACTTGCAGCGGTTGGTGACGGAGCAACGCCTCATGGCTTCCGCCACCACGGAAGTGGGCACGGGCGGCGATTTGCGTTCGAGCATCTGTGCCGTCGAAACGGTGGGAGACCGATTTACGCTGATGAAGAAGGCACCCGTGATCTCCTACGGAGAAGCGGCGGACGACATTCTGGTGACCTGCCGCCAGTCGCCCGGCGCTGCGGCCAACGAGCAGGTACATGTGCTCGTAAAAAAAGGCGAATACACCGCCATCCCCCTTTCCACCTGGGACACGATGGGGTTCCGTGGCACCTGTAGCTCAGGTTTTGAGCTGACTTCGAGCGGTGGCGTGGAGCAGATTATTCCCCAGCCCTTTAACGAAATTTTGGGGCGGACGATGCATCCCTTCTCCCACATTGTCTGGGGTTCGCTGTGGTCGGGAATAGCGATGGACGCAGTGAATCAGGCGCGTGCCTTTGTCCGTGCCGAGGCACGCAAGACCCCCGGTGAAACTCCGATCTCCGCCATACGGCTGGCGGAGGCCGATCAAGTGCTCCAGGGAATGCGGCACAATGTGACCTCCCTGGCGCGTGAGTATGAAGGGCTCCTAGCGCAGAACCGGCCCGAAGCGTTCGAGGAGTTCGGCTTCTCGATCCGCACCAACAATTTGAAGCTCTCGTGCTCACAGCAACTGGTGGACATCGTGGGGCGGGCCATGCTGATCTGCGGCATTTCCGGGTATCGCAATGATTCCAAATTCAGCATCGCACGGCATCTGCGCGATGCTTATGGCGCGGCTTTGATGGTCAACAACGACCGTATTTTGAAACTCAACGCCACGATGTTGATGGTTCACAAGGAAGGCTAAACATGATCTGCAATTCCACGGCCTCTGTGCCACTTACCGTCGCCTATCAGGCGTTTCTCGATGAATTGACGGCGGCAGGACTATTGGTTCCGCTGGGTGTCCAGGGCATCTATGGTTATGGCGGTGTGTTTGATGAGGTGCTCCAGTCCTTTGACCGGCTCGTCACTCGCCGCGCCGCGCACTTCAAATCAGAAGTGATGCGTCTGCCCGGTGTGTTGAGCCGTGAGCATTACTTGAAGACCACCCATCTCGAGAGCTTTCCTGATTTGATGGGCTCCGTGCATAGCTTCATGGGCCGTGATCGCGAGCATGTCGCGATGCTGGGAAAAAGGGAGCAAGGCGAAGACTGGACGCAGGATCTAGCGCCCAGCGAGCTGATGCTTTCGCCCGCCTGTTGTTACCCGCTATACCCCACCGCCACTGGCACGCTGTCCAGTCAGGGCAGAACGGTGGATCTTTTGTCCCAGGTGTTTCGCCATGAGCCTTCGATTGATCCCTGCCGTTTGCAGGTGTTCCGCCAGCGCGAATTTGTGCGGCTCGGCACGGCGGAGCAGGCGATGGAGCATCGCCACCAATGCCTGGACCTGGGAAAGAATGTCTTGAATGAAGTGGGCTTGGAGGTCGAGATCGTCCTGGCCAATGATCCCTTCTTTGGCCGTGGCAGCCGGGTGATGGCCGCTAGCCAGAAGGAGCAGGACTTGAAGCACGAGCTGGTGATTGCAGTCGCTACGGCTGAAAAACCCACGGCCATTTCTTCGACCAACTGCCACCTGGATTACTTTGGCAAGGCGTTCGACATCCTAACATCCGACGGGCAGGCCGCTCATTCGTCTTGCATCGGCTTCGGCCTGGAGCGGATCACCCTGGCCTTGTTCAAGCACCATGGTTTTGATCCCGACCACTGGCCTCATGAGGTGAAGAATACTTTGGAACTATGATCCAGCGGCTGCCAGCACCCGATCCGCAAAACTACTCGCGCCACCGCCTGCATGTGCAGGAACGAGACTGGGCGGAGACGAATTGTTACGTGGATGTCTGGATTGAACTGTTACATGCCTGGGGACTTGAGCCCATTGCCGCGCTGCCGTTCACGCTGGGCATCGACTTTGAAGGAGACCAATGGACTTTCTTCAAATTTCCTCTGGCCGATCTCCTGGAGATTTACTCGCTCGATGTTCATGAACTGGCGATCTGGCGACCCTTGACCTCGCACATCGAGGAGCAGTTGTCACTCGGGCGGCCATTGCTGATTGAACTGGATTCCTTCCATCTGCCAGATACCGCTGGCAGCGCTTATCAAACAGAGCATGTGAAGACGACAGTCGCCATCGTTGACATAGATGTGCCCAACCAGCGCCTGGGCTACTTTCACGGGCAAGGCTACTACCATTTGCAGGGCGATGATTTCGCCAATGTCTTCCATTTGCGCGGCGAGAAGAATCCCGCGATTTTGCCGCCATACTGCGAGATTGTGAAGCAGAGGCCCGCTCCGCCGCTGCAAGGCGAGGAATTGCTGAACGCCTCGATACGCCTGCTGATCTCCCATCTCCAGCGGTTACCGGTGACGAATCCATTCGAGAAATTCCGCACTCGCTTTGAAGCAGATTTGCAGTGGTTGATCCATGAGCCTCTAGCCATGTTTCACCAGTATTCGTTCGCCACGCTGCGGCAGTTTGGCGCGTGTTATGAGGTCGCAGGCACCTATCTCGAATGGCTGCAAACCCAGGGCATCACTGGCCTGGAGAAGCCTATCGAATCCATTCGATGGCTGGCTGGCAGCGCCAAGGCAATGCAGTTCCAACTGGCCCGTGCGATGGCGCGCAAGAAGCCCATTGATCTGCTGCCCATTGATCAGATGGCGGAGCACTGGAAAAGCGCCATGGAACATTTGAAACTCAAATTCTTGTCCCAAACACCATGACAGAAGCCTGTGAGCCAGCCTCCACCGCAGCGATCCCCTTCGCGCCGTGGTCATGCTGCGCACAGGTTCCAGGCACCATCACGGAGCCCGTTCAACTCGAAGGTTCAACCCCTCGTTGGTTTCCGGCGAATGTGCCTGGCACCGTCGCCTCCGCATTGCGGGCCCAGGGAAAATGGGATTACCAACAGCCCGTCGATGTTGATGCCCAGGACTGGTGGTATCGAACCACGTTTCCGGCTTCTTCACGAACGGAAGGTGAAACCTGCTTCCTATGCTTCGACGGCCTCGCGACGCTTGCCGAAGTGTGGTTAAACGGCGAGCGCATTCTGAGCAGTGACAACATGTTCCGCAGCTATCGTGTGAACGTGGCCCCCATGCTGCGAAACGAAAACGAGATGGTCATCCGATTCCATTCGCTCACGGCGGATCTTAAAAAGCGGCGTCCACGCCCGCGCTGGAAAACCAGTCTCGTGAACAGTCAGCAGCTTCGCTGGCAACGCACGAGCCTGTTGGGCAGGATTCCCGGATGGTCGCCTCCCGTGCCAGTGACCGGGCCGTGGCGCGAGGTGCGCTTGGAGTGCGCCCCGGTGCTGCTCAGCGACATTCAGCGGACGGCTGTGCTCGATGGCGGAGATGGCATCGTCACCTTCAGCGCCCGTGTGGATTCGGCGGTAAAGATCAGCTCGGCTCGGCTTCATGTCGGTGGCCATGAGACGCCTCTGGAGTTGCGGAATAATGGAGGGCATCTGGTCTTGAGCGGCGAACAACGCGTTGCGAACCCAGAGCTGTGGTGGCCACACACGCACGGCACGCCATGCCTGCTCGATTGCAAAGTGGTGCTCGAATCAGCCTCCGGGCGGCATGAGTTCCCCGCTGGCCGCGTCGGATTCCGGCGCATTGAGATTCGCAGCGATCCAGGCTTCGCCATTCAGGTGAATGGCGAGCCCGTTTACTGTCGAGGTGCGTGCTGGACAACGAGCGATATTTTCACCCTTTCGGGAACCGAGGATTCCTTGCGGCATGATCTGCTTTTGGCTCGTGATGCGGGCATGAACATGCTGCGTATTGGCGGCACGATGACTTATGAAAGCGAGGCGTTTTACCGCCTCTGCGATGAGCTTGGTATTCTGATCTGGCAAGACTTCATGTTCGCAAACATGGACTACCCCGTCGATGATCCGACGTTTGCGCAGAACATCGCCACGGAGGCGAGGCAGCAGCTAGACCGCCTCGCGCGGCATCCCTGTGTGGCTGTTTATTGTGGCAACAGTGAGATCGAGCAGCAGGCGTCCATGCTTGGCATGGATCGCGCGCTTTGGCGGAACCGCTGGTTCGGCGAAGAATTGCCAGCCCTGTGCCATGAACGGCATCCCGGCGTGGCCTATGTCCCCTCCACGCCCAGCGGCGGCGTGCTGCCGTTTCATGTGAGGACAGGTGTCACGCACTTTTACGGTGTGGGCGCTTATCTGCGATCCACCCGCGAGCTTCGGCAGGCCGATGTCAAGTTCACCTCCGAGTGCCTTGGCTTCGCCAATATTCCTGAGCCCGAAGCCATGGATGAGATCATGGGCGGCCTGATGCCTGTGACACATCACCCGCGTTGGAAGCAGCGTGTGCCGCGCGACACCGGTGCGGGCTGGGATTTCGAAGATGTCCGCGATCACTACCTGCGCGAAGTGTTTGCTGTTGATCCGGTCGCGCTGCGCTCGTTCGACATGCCCCGCTACCTTGAACTCAGCCGCCTGACCTCTGGCGAAATGATGGCGCGAACCTTTGCTGAATGGCGCAGCGGGCACAGTCGTAACGCGGGTGCCCTGGTGTGGTTCTTCAAAGACCTGTGGCCTGCTTCAGGCTGGGGCATCGTGGACAGCAGCGGCATTCCAAAAGCAGCCTACTATCAACTGCGCCGCGCCTGGCAGACGCGGCAGTTGATTCTCACGGATGAAGGCCTCGACGGCTTGCACCTTCACTTCGTGAATGAAACGAACGCCCCTGTCGAAGGCTTCGTCGAAGTGCAATTGCTGCGCGAGCCGCACAGCATTATTTTTCGCCAAGAGGTAGGATTGATCGTGGATCGGCGCTCTTTGCAGATGCGCAGCGTGGATGAAATCCTCGGTTCCTTCCACGACGTCAACTACGCTTACCGCTTTGGGCCGCAGGCCCATCATGTGGTCATGGCTACTTGGTTCGATAAGCAGCATCAGGTGATCAGCGAAGCATTTCATTTCACCCGGTCGCGCGATCCTGAGCCTCAACCGCTGTCAGCAGTGGCCCTGCAATCCTCCGCCGAATTTTTGAGCGATGGTCGCTACCGCGTCACGTTGCAGAGTGATCGTTTTCTCCACAGCGTGCGATTGTCCGCGCAAGGCTTCCTACCCAACGACAACTATTTCCATCTTGCGCCAGCCCGCCGAAAAGTGGTGACGTTTGCACCCATCGGCGATCCGCGCAGCACTTTCCGGGCCTCCATCGAGGCGTTGAACCTGATGGGAGAAGTTTCGCTGGAAGCAAGGCAACCCGCCACCTGAACCACAATGCCGCCTGCGCCCATAGATCACCAGACAGCGCTGCCGCCCGCGAGCGGTCGCGTGGAGCGCACGGCGTTCTATTTGGAGAGCGAAGGCCAGTCATTGTTCGCGTGGCTGCACCGCCCTTCAGGCGGGAACCCAAGCCACGGCGTGCTGATCTGTCCGCCGCTTGGCCACGAGCAGGTGCATTCGCATCGTGCCTTGCGCCACCTTGCGGAGCGATTGGCGGCTCAAGGGTTTGCCGTGCTGCGGCTCGACTACCACGGCATGGGCGATTCCGATGGCACTGACCTGGAGCCTAACCGCTGTGCCACCTGGCAGACCAACGTGCGCGATGCAGCGGACTGGCTGCAACAGCAGGTCGGCTGTGAAAAAATCAGCCTCATTGGTCTGCGAATGGGCGCGACACTCGCCGCGCTTTACGCTGCGAATCACGATGTCGAAAACCTGGTGCTCTGGGCACCCGTCGTGAAGGGGCGGCGGTACGTGCGCGAACTGGGTGCCTTGAGCCGGACGGCCAGCTTCACTGCTAAAGAAGGATCATCCTCCATTGAGGCCGGGGGATTCGTGTTCACCCACGAGACCTCCCAGGAACTGTCGCTCATTGATCTCACGAAACTCAGCCCGCGCTTCAAGCATGGATTGATAGTGCTCAGTGACAAAAGCCCGAATGAGCCGCCCCTGTTTGCAGGGATCGAGCAAATGACGCTCCCTGGTTATGAGGAAATGATGGCCGAGCCGCACGAAGCCATGGTTCCACACGCAGCACTCTTCAGCATCACCAACTGGCTGCTCTCGAAAGAGACTCCATCAAAGGCGGGCGAAAGCGTGGTTACTCCAGCCGTACCCGTCCTGACGGGCTCCATGTTGACCTGCGGTTCTTCATCCGTCCGAGAGAGCATTCATCGCATCAGTGACGCTCCAGACTTGTTTGGAATCATGACGGAACCAAGCAAGCCTGTGGCCTCCCTGCCTTGGATTGTGCTGCTGAATGCTGGCGCGGCCTATCGCATTGGCCCTGGGCGTTTATATGTGCAGTTGGCCAGAACGCTCGCGGCCCTCGGTTACCCGTGCCTCAGGGTGGATATTAGCGGACTGGGCGACAGCGTGGCCGATAAGGCCCAGGAGGAAAATGACACCTACGCCGCAACGGCCTTCCGGGACATCGCCATGGTTTGCGATTACCTGCAAAACCAACAGCCAGGACGACCCATTGTCCTGATGGGCTTGTGCTCTGGTGCATACGCCGCTTTCCAGTCTGCGGTTCAACTGCCACATCCCGCGCTCATCGAAGGCATCATGCTCAATCCACTGACTTTTTTCTGGAGGGACGGCCTGTCGATAACGGCCCCGCCAAACAAGCGACTGCACGCCTGGCACTACTACTGGAACATCGTTTTTGACCTGAGGAACTGGCACCAGTTGTTTGCAGGAAAGACGAATAGGGGACTCCGTGGGGCCTTGCAGCGCTTCATCCAAAGAGTTCTGGTGCGGCCAGTTTCATTCGAGAACCCTTCACCGCAGAGCCCTGATTCCAGGACAAAGAGTGAGTACTCTCATCCTGCAAAAGAGAACCTGTCGGCAGACCTAGCCCGTGTGGTGACAGCATCTCGCCATCTGGCCATGTTTGTTTCGGACAATGATCCGGGACATTTTTTACTGATGTATAAAGCCAGGCGCAAGGCCAAGCAACTGATGCGCACAGGCAGGTTGCAATGCTTTTTCATCCATGATGCGGATCACACCTTTTCGACCGAGTCGGCGCGTAAAGCCTTGAGCCAGTCGCTCACGGATTACCTGCAAAGTCGTTTTGAAGTGCGTTAGATCAAAGGCTCAGCGTACGCGAACGAGCTGGGTAAGCCCGATCACTTCGGCAGCATGGCGAGGAACTGTTCGGTGAGCTGCTTCACTTTGGCGCGCATGGGCTCTAGCTGGGGCTCAAGCTTGGCGAGTTCGGCCTTGCCTGCGAGGATGTCTTTCTCGCGCTCGGGTATCTCTTTGGTGGAGTCCACGATGGTTTTTTCAGCGGTGGTCTTCTTCTTTTTATTGGCCTCGGCTTCGGTCTGGGCGAGGCCGACTTGGGCTCGTTTTTCTTCCAGTACTTTTTGATCGGCTGCGGTCTTGGCGCTGGTGTCGGCGAGGGTTTTTTCCAGGGCTGGCAGGGCGGTTTTGGCAGCGGCGATGGCGGCGTTCACGGGTGCGGCTTTTTCGGCAAGTTGTTTTTCCAGAGCGGCAGGTTCAGCTTGTTTAGCGGCAAGGGCTTTCATTGCGCCATCCAAGTTGGCCTGTGCCGAGGCGAGGTTGCCACGCGGGGCTGCGGCGTCTTTCTCGGCAACGGTGAGGGCGTTTTTGCCTTCGGCGACTTTGCGGTCGGCTTGGGCGACTGCGTTGTTGGTGGTATTGAGGTTTTTTTGGGCTTGGGCTCCGGCGGATTTGGCGGCGTCGTGGGCTCGGGTGGCGTTGTCGAGTGCGGCTTTATGGTTAGCAACCGTTTGGTCGGCGGTCTTGACGGCGGCGGCGAGGAGGGCTGCTTCCTTTTCCGCAGCGACGGCTTTGCCTTTCAAGTCGTTGAACTGCTGTTCGAGTACGACGGCGCTGGCTTGTTTGGCGGCTTTGGCGGCGGCGAGTTCTTTGTCTCTGGCGGCGACGGCGTTTTTCGCGGGCTGCACTTGGGCTTGGGCCTTGGCAACGAGCGGGCGCTGGGCGGCACTGGCTTTGGTAGCGGCTTCGTGGTCGGCACGGGCTTTGGCAACTTGGGCTTCTGCGGCAGCGATGTCTTTGGGAGCTTGGTCGGCTTTGGTTTTGGCGGCGGCTTGGTCGGCTTTGGCTTTGGTGGCCTGGGCTTCAGCGGCTGCGACCTCGGCTTTTTTGCGCTCCACACGTTTGTTGGGTTCAGCGACTTTTTCGGTCGCAGTGGCGACAGATTTTTTGTGGGCTTCGATTTGTTTATTGATCTCGGTGACGGCGTTTTTAGCGGCGGCAATGCCGTCGTCTTTGGCTTTCACGAAGCCTGCGAGTTCGGCTTCTTTGGTGGCGAGGATTTTCTTCTGCTCTTCGACTTTAGCGGCGGCGATGTCGCTGGTGGCTTTGGTGCTGGTGAAGGCTTTTTCGATGGGGTCGAGTTCGGCGAGGGCTTGCTTGGCTTTGGCTTCGAGCGTGGGCTGCGCAGCGATGGAGTCAGCGATGGCTTTTTTGCTGTCTTCGATGCGCTGGGCGGCGGCGATTTTGGCGGATTCGTTATCAGCGACACCATCGGTGAAGCTTTGGAAATCGGCTTCGAGTTTGGCCAGTTTGTCCTTCTCGGTGAGTACGCCAACGTTAAATTGTGCGGCCTTCAAGCTGGGCACGGCGCGTTGCATGACGGCTAGTTCGGTGGCTGTGGCTTTGGCAGTGGCTTGCGCAGCAACCAAAGCGTCATTGGCCTTGGGCACGGCGGCTTCGGCGGCTTTCACGCGGTCAGGCCAAGCTTTGGCTTCTGCGACGGCTTTGGGCAGTTCGGCGTTCTTGGCGGTAAGGGCTTCGCTGCCGCTTTTGATCTTGGCATTGAGGTCGGCGATGGCTTTGTCGATGTCGGCAAGGGGCGCTGGGGCAGCGCCGAGCTGGGCCTTCAAAGGGTTAAGCTGGGCGGCGAGGGCGGCGGCAGCTTGTTTGGCTTTAGCAGGGGCTTGCTGGGCGGCAGTGGCGGCGGCGAGTTTGCCTTCTTGGTCTTTGATTTTGGCGGCAATGGCGGGCGTTGCAGCCGTGGCGGCAGCGAGTTCTTTGGCTGCGGCGTCAGCCAGGGTTTTGAAGGCGACGATGGCGGGATCGGTGGGCGGGAGCTTAGCTTTGTCGGGCGCGGCGAGTTGGTCGGCGACGGTCTTGGCTTTGGCTTGGGCTGCGGTCACAGCGGCGGCGTTGGCAGCGAGTTCTTTTTTCGCGGCGTCGATGGCGGCAGCGCTGTCGGCCTTGGCTTTGTCGGTGGCGGAGAGCTTAGCAGCTTCGGCGGCGAGGGGGGCGAGTTGCTTCTCGACTTCAGCGATCTTGGCTTGTTTGGCGTCGAAGGCTTTGAGCGCATTGCTACGGGCTTCGCGGTCTTTGCCTAACTGGGTGAAGGCGGCACGGTCTTTGGTGAGTTGCTCCTGCGTAGCTTTGATTTCGCCGGGCAGGGCGTTCTTGCGGCCTTCGTTGGCGGCGAGGTCGGCTTTGGCTTTGGCGAGGGCATCGTTGGCGTTTTTGGCGGCGGCTTCGGCAGCTTTAACGGCTTCGGTGGTGGTGGGGACTTTGGCGGTGAGTTCGACGATGCGGGCCTCGCTTTGAGCGATGCGGGTGGAGATGAGACCGGGGTTGGCGCTGGCTTGGCCGATCTCGGCTCCGGTCTTGAGATCAAAGAAGCGCAGCTCGCCGCGCCAGTTGCCTGTGGCACAAGTTTTGTCATCGAAGAGAGCGGCGGTTTTGCTGACGATGTCGCCCTGGTTAGGGGTCTCGCTGAGTTTGTTGCCATTGACATCCCAGGTGCGGGTGAGGCCGTCTTGGCCACAACTGACGATGCGGCCATCGGGGGTGAAGCTGACGCTCTCGACGCCGCCACCGTGGGCAGCCCAAGTTTTGAGCTGTTTGCCCTCATTCATCTCCCACACGATGATGGTGCCATCGCGTGAGCAGGAGGCGAGGACGTTGGAATCGCTGCGCCAAGTGAGATCGGTGGCGGCTCCGCCTTTGTGCTGGCCAAGGAGGAAGAATTCGCCACCGCCGTCGGCTTCCCAAACGAAGACATTGCCATCGCGGTCGCTGGTGGCGAGAAGGATGCCATCGGGGCTGAAGGCGGTGCCGAGGATCCAGTTGGTGTGTCTGCCAATGGTGTAAAGTTCTTCGCCCGTGGCGGTGTCATAGACTTTAACTTTCTTCGAGGGGCTGCCAATGACGATTTTGCTGTGGTCGGGGGTGATGTCGGCGGACATGACGCAGTCGAATTCCTTGCCGACTTCGGTGATGCGTTTGCCCGTTTTTACATCCCACACAACGGCATGACCGAATTTCCCCCCCTTGCCACCGCCCATGATGAGCAGCGAGCCGCTGCGGCTGAAGCGCAGGGAGCGAGCGTAGCCCTCGGAGTAGGGCAGGATGCCGGCGAGCAGACGTGTGTCGGTGTCGTAGAGCAAGATTTGCTTGGGCACGGCGACGGCGAGCAGTCCCGTCCAGGGACTGGCGGCCATGGCGGTGATGGCGGTGGTGCGGGGAGTGACGACGACGGGCTCCAGGAGGATATTTTCTGGCTTTGCGATGGGGCCAGTGGGCTTGCCACTACCGGAGGCGACGGTGAGTTCGACCTTGGGCTTGGTGGACTTGCGAGCGATGGACGAGGCGGTATCGAGTAGGCCGCCGTCGATCCATTTTTTCAGTACCGCGATGTCGCCATCACTCATCGGGGCACCTTCGGGCGGCATGAAGGGCTCGACTTTTTTAGTGATGGAGCCGATCAATTTGGAGCCGTCGGCATTGCCTGCATCAACGATCACACCCCCACCGCCGCCAGACATCACACCTGCGAAGCTGGTGAGATCCAGATCGCCTTTTTTCTTGTCGGGGTTGTGACAGGAGAAGCATTTGTTCTCCATGATCGCCCGGGCGTGGTCAGCATAGGTGACCTTGTCTTCGGCACGGAGACTGGTGGAGAGGACAGCGAGGGTGAAGAGAATGCGGGGGGCTTGATTCATGGAAAAGATTAACGTAGGGGGCAAAACATACGCCGACAGACGCCCACCATTTCTAAGATGCTGCGAATTTTGCACAGGAAAAGCAGCGGAGCCGCACGGGAGCTAGTCGTGCGCGAGCTTGGAGTCGGGGTCGTTGGCACGCTCGAAGTAGTCCATGACGCTGGCTTTCCAGTCTTCGCGCCGTCGCACATCCTGGTCGCCGCTCACGTCGCCCACCTGGCCCGGCGGCGTGGTATCGCCAGCGCGGCGCATCTCCCACCAGCACTGGCCGCAGTGGTTGTGCTCATGGTCGATGACAAATCCCGCCTGCTTCATCAGCGGGCCGATCCAGCCGATGCAATGGTCGCAGTAGTCGGCGTATTGTTCTAATTGATTGCGCAGCAGGAAGCCCTTCGAGGGGCACTCGTGCATGTCGATGCGGAAGACCTCATCGGTGACGGTGCGATCGTACACCGCGCCCTCATCGGCCAACGTCGGCCCCCAGTATTCCTTCATGCCTTCGAAGCCCTTGCCGGCGATCAAGCCGACAGCATGGCGCTGCGAGTCGCGATGGATCGCCTCGTCCCAATAAGCCTTTACGAGTTCCTGGCCGCCCTGCTGGCGCAGCCACTCAAAGGTCCACTCGTAGTGGCCACAGAAGTCGTAGCAGCCGATCATGCTGCCTCCTTTATATCCGCGAGCACCTGCGCGGGCTCATGGCTCGACTTCAACAAAAAGCGCTGGGTGCAGGTACCGTCCCCACCCGTGAGGCGCACCGTCATGCCCGCAGGAGCCGCCATAGCTTCGCTGACATAATAACAGTGTTGGCAGAAACACGGCACAATCTCCCGCCCGTGGTCGCGCAAGTGTTTGATCAATGGGCACACGCGCACTTCCAACGTCACCGCGTCCTGGTCGGCTGTGATCTCGACCACCGCACCGGGCTCTGCGGCGAAAAAAGCCCGCCAATAGTCCGCGATAGCCACGAGCCCACCAACCTTCCAAGTGGCGCTCACAGGCTGGTAATAGCAGGCACCAAGATCGGCCCAGTACTGCTTCAGCTTATCGAACCCAAAACGCTCCAGGATGAATCGAAACGTCGCATTCGTCGCGAAGTAAAAGTCCGCATGGCCATGCGGCTTAGTATCCGTGTAGGGCAAGGGGCTGGTTGCTTGCGACATAAGAGAGGGAAAGGGATTCGAGGAACGCCCACGCTACTGGCGGAGACGTCAGAGCCTCAGCGACTCAAACGTTTGGTGGAGCCTTATTTCTGTCAGTCGCCAGAAGCCCTCAATGAATGTCGAAGACACCTTGAGAGGATAAGCCCCTCACGATCTCCGTCTGCTAGTCCTCCCCTTCACCGGGCAGTTCGCTGTCTTTGCATTCTTCCTCGGGACGCCAACGGAAGTGCAGTTGCTGCACACGGCGTTGATCCACTTTGGTGGCGGTGACTTCGTAGCTGCCGATGGCGACTTTTTCGCCGACCTTGGGCAGATGCCCGAGCAGATGCGTCACGTAGCCTCCTACGGTACTGACTTCTTCACTCTCGACCTCTAGGCCCGCGAGGTCGGTAAGTTCGTAGAGATTGAGCGTGCCTTCGACGTTGAATTCCTTGTCGTTGATGCGGGCAAACTCAGGCTTGTCGGTATCGAATTCGTCTTGGATGTCGCCGACGATTTCTTCCAGCACATTGTCAAGAGTGACGACGCCAAGCGCACCGCCGAACTCATCCACAACGAGGGCGAGGGCTAGGTGCTGGTCGAGAAAAACGCGCAACAGTTTGTCGATGGGCATCAGCGGCGGAACGGGCACGAGCTTGCGTGTGATTTTTTTCAAATCAGGCGAAGGGGTGCCGATGAGGGGGAGTAAATCCTTGATGTGGATGACACCAATGCTGTCGTCGAGATGGCCATTGACCAAAGGAAAGCGGGTGTGCTTGGATTCGATGACGATCTTTAAATTGGCCTCAAAGGACTCATCGAGATCCCAGGAGATGACTTGGTTGCGCGGGGTCATGACATCGCGTGCGTAGAGGTCATTCAGAGCGAGGGCATTGAGCAGAATGTCCTTTTCCGTCTCGGTCACTTCTTTGGAGCGCTGGCTCTCGCCGACGATGTGGCGCAGCTCTTCTTCAGAATGGGCGTTGTCATGTTCACCTGTGCTTGAGACGCCAAAAAGAAGCCGTTGAACCGCGTTGGTGGAGGCTCCGAGAAAGGCAATCGCGGGGCGCATGACGACGTAAAAGAGGTGCAGCGGACGCGCGATGAGAATGCTCATCTTCAAGGCTTGGCGGATGGCCATCTGCTTGGGTAATTGCTCGCCGAGAACGACGTGAAAATACGTCACCAAAGAATAGGCGCAGAGCAGCGAGATGGTGTGGATCGCTTTTTCGCTGGTGAGCCCCGCCTGGACTAACAACGGCTGGAGCAACTGTCCGACGAAGGGCTCGCCCAGCATCCCGAGCGCGATGCTGGTGAGCGTGATGCCGAACTGGCCTGCCGCGAGATAGGCTTCGAGTTTGCGGGAGATTTCTTGGGCAAACTTTGCTCCGCTGCTGCCTTCATCGGCGGCGGCCTGTAATTGGCTGGAACGCACTTTGACCAGCGCAAATTCGCAGACAACAAAGAAGGCATTGAGCAGAATGATGCCAAAAATGAGGGCTGCTCGCCAGAATATTTCATTTCCAGTGAGTTGCCATTCGCTGGTGAGGCCATGCTCGTTGCTGGCAACGGAGAGCAGAGGGGTGAGAAGGGAGTGAGTCAGGGTCATAAACGGATGCACAAGCGAGATGAACTCACATGCGCTCATACGAGCCGTCGCAGCGCTTTTCGAGGACGGTGAAGCCAGCCGATTTAGCGGTGGATGTAGAGATAGGCTTCGTCACCTTGGGGGTATTGAAGCTGGTGAGGAGCTTCTTCACGGGCTGCTTGCACAGCGGGCAGTGAGTCAGGGCGGGGCGCTCCATAGGACGGCGCAGATCGAAGCCCTTGCGGCAGGAGGGGCAACCTTGGCTGGCGTCCTCCGCGATGTAAGAATAGGTGGGCATAGAAACACTCGTGGGACTATGCAAAACAGGCGGGAGGCACAATGCTGCACCTCGCCGCCTGCCTGTGTTTTAAAATGAAACGGTGAGCAGAGATTACCAGCTCGACTTGGTGACCCCCGGGATGAGGCCATGCAGAGCATGTTCACGGAAGGTGAGGCGCGACATGCCAAAGCGGCGAATGAAGGCGCGGCGACGACCCGTCACGCGGCAACGATTGACGAGGCGTGTTGGGCTGGCGTCACGGGGCAACATCGAGATACCGATGTAGTCCTTGTTAGCCTTTAGCTCCGCGCGGAGCTTTGCGTATTTTTCCACTGTCTTGAGTTTGCGCTTATTGCGCTCGAGCCATGCTGTTTTTGCCATATAGAGGGGGTGGAAAATGGGGAGAAGTTAAAGCTTTGCAAATGGTTTTTCTTGGGGTTTTCACCAGCGTTGCCAAAAAGACTACGGCGAGCACGTCGGCACGCGGAAGAATATGCCTGAGCCGTAACGATGCAATCAGCCCTTGTCCCACCATTTTCCCAGCACGGGAGCCTCGAAGCTCGTCATGCGGGGGAGCAGTGCCTCTAACTCAGTCTCCACCAGCAGCATGTCGCGATGCTCACGGCGCAAGAAGGCGGCAGCGACCATGCTATCGAGAAAGGTCAGCAGTGGATCATAGAAAGCAGCCACGTTGAGCAAGCCTATGGGCTTGTGGTGCAACCCCAGTTGCAGCCAAGTGAAGACCTCGAACATCTCTTCCAACGTGCCGATGCCGCCAGGCAGGATGAGGAAGCCATCGCAGAGTTCGGCCATGCGATGTTTGCGCTCGTGCATGGTGTCCACGCGGATCATTTGCGAGGCTCCTTCGTGCGCCAGTTCTTTATCGGCGAGATGATGCGGGATCACGCCGATGACGTCGCCTCCTGCGGCCAGTGCGCCATCAGCGACAGCGCCCATGAGACCGATATTGCCACCGCCATAGACGACGCCGATGCCGTGAGCGGCGAGGGCTGCACCGCAGTTTTTTGCCGCCTCAAGGTAGGCTGGCGACGAGCCTGCATTGGCCCCGCAGTAAACACAGATGCGCTTCATGCAACAGCCTTCTCGGCGAGCGAAATACCAGCGCGTTTACTCGTGCTTAGCGGCGGCAGGCTTGGCTGCATGAGGATCGGCAGCGTGGGCGTCGGCAGCCTTGGCACCATGCTCTGCGGCAGCGCCGTGGCCTTCACCATGACCACCAGTTTTGATGGCGGGCTTGTCATGCAATGCCTTGGTGGACTCCCACGAATGGCTGTCGCAAGCCCCCAAGAAGGCGATAGCGGCAAGGGAAAGGACGGCAAGAGAGAGTGGCTTCATAGCAATAGTGGGCGTGGGAAGGAGGGGTAAATGGAGGCGCTGAGAGTAGAAGGAAAATGCCTCCGCGCAATGAACAATAGCCGCAAGGACAGGCGGGCTACATATCGCCAAAGCCCGTCCCAACAGCCCGCGCTGCGGCGACGATCTCGCTGTCTTTCGACACGGTGCGCAGTTGCATCACCGCATCGGCGATGGGCACCGAGCCGACGTGGTACTGCTGGTAGCTGACCATTTCGCCAAACTTACCATCCTTGATCAATTCCACAGCTTTGACGCCAAATCGAAGACCCAGGATGCGATCCAGAGCCGTGGGCGCACCGCCGCGTTGCAGATGCCCAAGCGTGCAGGCACGCGTTTCTTTTCCTGTCAGCCGCTCGATGTCGGCGGCGACTTGTTCGCCGATGCCGCCGAGGCGATCTTCCCCTTTGGCACCGAGTTTTTCCTTGGTTACGAGGCCACCGCTCTCGCGGTGTGCTCCTTCCGCGACCACGACTAGGGTGCTGTGCTGGCCCAGGGCATCGCGTCTGCGGATGTGGCTAGCGACATGTTCCATTTTGAAAGGAATCTCTGGCAGTAGAATGACATCGGCACCACCAGCCATGCCGCCGTAGAGGGCGATCCAGCCTGCGTGGCGGCCCATGACTTCCAGCACGATGACGCGCTTGTGACTTTCCGCCGTCGTATGCAGGCGATCCAACGCATCCACCACGGTGGCGTATGCAGAATCAAAGCCGAAGGTCATCGCGGTAGCTTGGAGGTCGTTGTCGATGGTCTTGGGCACACCGATCACGGGCACGCCTTGGTTAAAGAGTTGCAAGCCCGTAGAGAGACTGCCGTCCCCACCGACGACGATGAGCGCACCGATTTCGAGATGGCGCAGTGTGGTCTTGGCTTTATCAACGATGGCCTGTGGCACCTCGGAAACGCCGCCCTCGCCAATCTTGGCGACGAAGTGCCCCTTATTCGTCGTCCCCAGAATCGTGCCTCCCAACTTCATGATGCCGATGGTGCGAGCAGGATTGAGCACCATGTAATCGCCCGGAGGCAACATGCCCTCGAAGCCATCGCGGAAGCCAATGACTTCCCAGCCGAGGGTGTGAGCTGAACTGACAACGCCGTGAATGACAGCATTGAGACCGGGGCAATCGCCACCGCTGTTGAGAATACCTATACGCATGATGTTAAGATGGAAAGACGATGAGACAAAGTGACGAGAGCAAGATGCAAACCAGAGACAGGGACGAACTTGCCGCCGTCATTATCTGCTACGCCTGCCGTCGCTAGAAATACTGAAGCAACTGCTTCTGATCGGTCACAGGGCGGCCAGCATTGAGCCAGCCATCATAGGCATTCCAGCTTTGCTGGAGCAGGCTACGCGCCTCACCACTGGGATTCGCAGAGCCCAACACGATGACGATCATTCGATGACGGAAGATGACGCTGCTGTTGTCGGCCTGTTTGATGATCGTCGCAGCCTTGTCCGCAGTGATAGCGAGGCAACCGCCCGAGCGCTCCGTGCTCGCTGCTTTGAGTCCGTCGATGCGGTCGATTCCGAGCAGGTCATTAGCATTGCTCAAGGTCTTTCCCATGCGCTCGCCACCGCGAAAGACGGTAATGCCTCGCGACTTCTGATTGGCATAAAAATGGAACGGCGCACGGCTGGTGGCATAGAGCGCGATGCGTGCGATGTCCGCAGCGGTGGAGTAAGGCATGGGGCGAGCATTCTCCAGCCCGTGTGGCGTTACAAAATGAGTGCCAGTGCAGCCTTCGCGAGCCGCCAGGGCATTCATTTGTTTGGCAAATTCTTCCATCGAATCACCGCCGCGTTGACGGCGAATGAGAATGTCGTTGCCCACAAAATGCCCCAACGTGATCGGAGCCGCATCGTCGCTGCTCATCATGGTGGCGTAGATGAGGTCGCGCAGCGTGACCTTGTCTCCAGGCTGCAAGCCCAGCACCACATTGCCACCATATCGCCCGACGAAATCAGGCACGGTCGCGAGGACATTCAGACTCACCCCCGAGGCCTCAGACCAATCCAGAACCACCATCGTCGTAGCGATCTTCGTCAGGCCACCGACGGAACGCTTGGCGTTCGCATTGGCCGCGACGTGTACCTTCCGATTCGAGGTGTCGATGGCGATGACTGAACTCTGAGCCCTGGAAATATGGGGCACGAGGCCTATCAAGCCAAGGGCAAGGGCCACAGTGGCCAGGGAGTGGAGACTGTTGGAGAAGGGCTTCAGACGCACTGCGATTGGGGGCATAAGGGTGCGCAGTCTATGCGCCACCCAAGCTGAGGCAACTGCGATTTCAACCTGAGTCGCGTTACACCTTGGGCTCCCACCCCTCGCGATATTGGCGTCCCCAGTAGAGCTTCACAGCCTCGTCATCGTTGGTGATTTTCTGGGTCGTCGGATCGAAGTGGATCGTGCGTCCAGTGCGATAGGCGATATTGCCCAGGTGGCAGAGCAGGGTGCTCTTCTGGCCTTCTTCGATCTCGGAGTTGGGTTTGGCGCTGCCTTTGATCGAGTCGATGAAGTTCTGGAAGTGCAGCACATCGCTGGCTGGGCCGCTCTGTTTTTCGACCTCTTTGCCCTTCATATCATAGACGTTGTAGCCGTTGCCGCCCGTGATCACGAGGCTGCCATTATCGCCGTAGAATTCGACGAAAGCGGGCTTATCCAAGGCTCTTGGGTTGCAACTGCTGCCATCCCACGCAGCACCGCAGGTGCCGAAATCATAGGCAACGACAAAGCTGTCGGGCGTCTCCTGGTCATCCTCAAAATGGTAGCGACCACCGACACAGGCGACTTTTTTTGCATAATCCACGCCGAGACCCCAGCGGACGATGTCGATACCATGCGGGCCATTATTGGCCAGTTCACCGCCGCCCCAGTTCCAGCGCCAATGCCAGTCGTAATGAACGTATTTCGCGACATCATCGCGCAATGGCGCGGGGCCTTGCCAGAGATCGAGATCAACATGGGCACCGGGTTTCAGTGCGCCCAGACCGGTGGCTTTGCGTGAGTTCGAGTAGGCACTGCGGCCATAGGTGACCTTGCCG
Organism: Verrucomicrobiota bacterium; assembly: GCA_031411235.1. GTDB lineage: Bacteria > Verrucomicrobiota > Verrucomicrobiia > Verrucomicrobiales > Verrucomicrobiaceae > JANOAR01. The sequence continues at coordinate 33,421 of JANOAR010000244.1, forward strand.
ATGACGCCTTCGCGGAGCTTTTGCATAGCCTCGCGAATGAGCGGGTAGCTGCGGCGCTGATTGCCCATTTGCACGATGCTGCCATGCTTGCGTGCCGCCTGCACCATCAACTCGGACTCGCGAGCATTGTGGCTGCCGGGCTTTTCGACATAGACGTGTTTACCCGCAGCACAGGCGAGGATCGTCGCGGGGGCGTGCCAGTGGTTGGGCAGGGCAAAGGTGATGGCATCGACCTCTTTATCTTCGAGGATTTTGCGGAAGTCGCCCACGCCTTTGGGGGCTTTGCCAGACATGTCCTGCACCATTTGCATGCCTTTGGAGAGGCGGCTCTCGTCTAGCTCACACAGGTAGGCAATTTCGACGTTGCTGCATTTGAGCAGCGCACTCACATGCCCCATGCCACGCCCGAGACCACACACGGCGATACGTACTTTATCGTTGGCAGCGTCCGCCGCGCGAAGGGTGGTGACGGCGGCAGTGGAAAGGGCAGCGGAAGTAAAAGTGCGACGGTTCATCGGCGTCACCATACGAGCGTTGAGGCCACTTACTTCGCAACAGATGCGCGTGGCGGCGAAAGGTCGCGGTGGCTCTGCAACCACCGCGCAATTTTCGAGCCCACGATTTCTACATCCCAGACCGTGCCGCGAGCGCTGCCTTGTCCATCTCTTCCTTGCGCAGCTTGGTATCGAGCACTTGGCGTTGCAGGCTGGTGCCTGTGCGGGTGGCATACCAGAGCACAATCGGCGAGGCGATGAAGATCGACGAATAGGTGCCGAGGATGACGCCGATGACGATAGGCACGGCGAAGTCGAGCATGGCGCGGTTGCCAAAGAACAGCAGCACCACCACGGTATTCAGCACGGTCAAGCTGGTCAGCAAGGTTCGGCTGAGGGTGATCGAGATGGCCTCATTCATCAGTTCGCGCATCGAGCCGGTACGACCCGAGTGGATAACTTCGCGGATACGGTCAAAGACAATAATCGTGTCATGCACCGAGAAGCCAGCAATGGTGAGCAGTGCGCCGATGTGAATGACCGTCAGTTCCTGGCCAAACAATACGCACAAACCAGGCACCATGATGACGTCATGGAAGAGCGCGATGGTCGCACCGAGAGCGAAGGCAAACTCAAAGCGTATGACCAGCCAGATGAAGATGGCGAACACCGCCGCGAGCAGTGCCCAAATCCCTGTGGACTTGAGTTCCTCACCGACAACGGAGCCAACGCGCCCCGCTTCGATGCCTTTGATCAGTTCTTTAGAAAACTTCGCCTTGCATACCTCTTCAACGACTGGGCCTACATCATACTCGCTGGTGATGGTGACAATGGTGTCGCCCGCGATCGACTTCTTGGGTTGTACCAAGTAGGTGCCAAGGCCTTTGCCATTGGGCAGCTTCACGGCGTCCAGCACGGTGCGCACTTCGGCCTCGGTGAGGTCTTTGCCTTTATTCAACTGGAGGCTGGTCTGCGCACCACCTCGGAAGTCGATGCCCCAGGGATTATGCCCCTGTATCGGTGCGATCCAGAACATGCTCAGCGAGACAACGGTGAGAACAAGCGAGGCGAGGATGAAGGGCTTGGACATGCCCATGATGTCGAAAATTTTATCATGGAGAAGCTTGACCGTACTCAGGGTCTTGAGCCTGCCCGTATCGACGAACCAATGAAACAACACGCGAGTCACGATGAGCGCACCGAAGCCGCCGCTGATGATACCAATCGTGATTGTGACGGCGAATCCCTTCACAAGACCACTGGCGAGGAAGAACAAGATGGCAGCGGTGATAAGGGTGGTGACATTGGAGTCAAAAATCGCCGCGAACGCTTTTTCAAAGGCCGTGTCCAGGGCTGCAACGAGTGTCTTGCCGGATTTCTGCTCTTCGCGCAAACGCTCGTAAATAAGCACGTTGGCATCGACAGCCATACCCATCGTCAGCACGATACCGGCGATGCCGGGCATGGTGAGGGTGAAGTCGAATAGCGACATCGCACCAATCAGCGCGAGTAAGCCAAGAACCAAGCCGACACAGGCGATGAGACCCGCCATGCGGTAATAGATGAGCATGAAGACGACCGTGACGAGGAAGCCAAAAATGATCGCCCACTCACCTTGCTTCACGGCTGATTCGCCATAGGCCGCCGAGACGGTGCTCTCGGAGAGGATTTTCATCGGATTCTCCAGGGGATTCTCCAACGCGCTGGCGAGGGCGCGAGCGGAGGCTTCGGTGAATTGGCCGCTGATCTCACAACTGCCACCGAGGATGGCTTCATTGAGGTTGGGGGCCGAGACGATTTCGTTATCAACAACCACCGCAAGGCGACGGCCCACATTGGCAGCAGTGAGGTCACCGAATTTCTTGGCACCTGGGCCATCGAAGTTGAGGTGAATGACCCAGCCCTTGGCGGCATCAAGTGAGGCGTAGGCAAATTTCACAGCTTTGCCATCGAGGTCGGCGTGGTTCTTCACCACAAGCTCTTCATCACCTTCACCCTTGGGGTCTTTGACCTTCATTCTGACATTGCCGATGGAGATATGGCCACTGTTGATTTTGGCCAACTCCGAGGCGCTGTCTTTATCGACGAGGCGGAACTCCAGCTTGGCGACCTGTTCGATTTTCTGGCGCACCGCAGCGATCTCCTCGGGCTTGACGCCGGGCATCTGAATCTGAATGCGCTCTGTTCCCGCAGGCAGCAGTGTCATTTCCGTGGTGCCGTTGGGGTTAAGTCGCTTTTCCAGAATGCCGATGGCTTGCTGGATGGAGTCAGCGTTGACATCCTTCACCTTGCCATCAGCATCAATGCCGGGCTCCAGCCTGACGACAAACTCACCACCGCCATTGAGGTCGATGCCCTTTTTGAGTCCCTGCACTTGCAAAGTCACAAGGGAGAAAGCTGTCACAGCAAGGATGAGGATACTGCCGATGATGCGCTTGGTGTGCGTAGCGATGGTGCCGATGTAGAAGATGAACAGCATCAAAATGGCTGAGCCGGAAAGGAAGGTGACGATGGGGTGCATAAATGGCTGGGGAATGAAGGGCGCGGACTTTAACGAGTGTTAAGCTCTTGCCAAGCGCGGCGTGCGAATAGTATTTGGAGGGAGAGGCTCGCAGCCCTCCTGAGGCTCAAGCTTCCTTTGCCACCACGGCGGCAACCGCGACCTTGTCGAACTCGATCTTCACGTTATCGGCCACTTTGATCATCACCGTGAGGTCTTTGATGCTGGCGACAACGCCGTGCATCCCTGAATTGGTAATGACTTCATCGCCCACCTTGAGCGCCGCGATGCGGGCAGCGAGTTCTTTAGCCCGCTGTTGCTGGGGGCGGAAGATCATGAAGTACATCATGACGATCATCAGCACCATCATGACCATTGGGTTGCCTAGCAGGCCCCCTGGGGCAGCGGGTGAGGCGGGAGTTTGAGCAAGTAAGGCAATGGATAAAGCAAGAGGTGTGGTCATATTAATCAGTGAGGTCGATGTCGTGGGGGATGTATTTGGCGACGACTTCTTTGCGGAAGTCATCAAAGTAGCCTTGTTCAATGGCCAGCCGTGCCTTCGCTACAAGGTTCAAATAGAAATGCAAGTTGTGCAGTGAGACGAGGCGCAGACCGAGGATCTCATTGGCCTTCAGCAAGTGGCGGATGTAGGCGCGGCTGAAGCCTTTGCAAAGCGGGTGCGTATCCTCGGCGATGTCGGCGTAGTCGCGGGCGTAGCACTGGTTTTTAAGATTTACCGTGCCCTCGTCGGTGAAGGCGGTGCCGTTCCGCGCAATACGCGTGGGCAGCACGCAGTCGAACATGTCGATGCCGCGTGCGATGAGTTCGATCATCTGCGGCGGTGTGCCCAAGCCCATCGCGTAGCGGGCTTGGTTGGCTGGTAAAATGGGGCAGACCCATTCGGCAACCTCCATCATTTCCTTCTCCGTCTCGCCGACGCTGACGCCGCCGATGGCGTAACCATCAAAGCCCATCGCCACCATTTCACGCGCCGCCCGCTCGCGCAGTGGCTGATAGACACTGCCCTGCACAATGCCGAAATGAAGCTGCTTGCCGCCACCCGTTTGCGGCTGGTGTTTATCAATCCAGTCCCGGCAGCGCCTAGCCCAGCGCATCGTCAGGTCGAGGCTCTTCGAGGCGTAGGCCGACTCGCAGGGATACGGAGGACACTCGTCGAACAGCATCGCGATGTCGCTGCCCAGCGCGGCTTGGATTTCCATCGCCGACTCGGGGCCCAGAGACATCGTCGTGCCATCAACGTGGTTTTGAAACTCACAGCCAGCCTCGCTGATCTTGCGAATCTTGGCCAGAGAGAACACCTGGAAACCCCCGCTATCGGTGAGGATGGGCCGATCCCAGTTGGCGAATTTGTGCAGACCACCCGCGCCCTGGATCACATCCATGCCGGGGCGCACAAAGAGGTGGTAGGTATTGCCCAGAATGACCTGCGCATCGAGCGCTCGCAACTCATCGGGGTGGATGGCTTTCACCGACCCTTGCGTGCCCACAGGCATGAAAATGGGCGTCTGAATAACGCCGTGGGGCGTGGTCAAGCGCCCACGACGGGCGCTGCTTTTGGGATCGGTGGCGAGAAGTTCGAACATCAGATAAATAGTTCTCAGGAGCCCATGCCGCCATCGACAGCTAGGCCAGTGCCTGTGATGAAGCGAGCGGCGTCGGAGCAAAGGAAGACGACAGCATCGGCCATGTCGCTGACTTCGCCGAGGCGACCCAGCGGGGTCTGCGCGATGATGCCACCAACGGTGGCTTCGACGCTGGGAAAGAGGCCCAACTCGACCAACTCGCCTGCGATGCGTGTGCCCATCTCGGTCGGCACGAGGCCGGGGTAGATGCAATTGACACGCACGCCGTAGCCGAGCTTGCCGGATTCCAGCGCAGCGATGCGAGTCAGTCGATCCACGGCAGACTTGGTCGCGGAGTAGCCGCCGATTGCAGGAAAGGTGATGGTTGCGGCCACAGACGAGAGATTCACCACAACACCGCCTTTGCCCGCAGGGCCGTTGGGGCGCATGGCACGGAATGCGTGCTTAATCCCGAGCGCGGTGCCGACAACGTTCACGTCCAGCATCCGGCGCAGATCATCGGCTTCGGCGTCGATGAGCAAGGCGGTTACTTCGATGCCCGCATTGTTGATGAGAATGTCGAAGCCGCCAAGCTCAGCAATGGTGGTCGCGACGGCGTTCTGCCAGTCGGCTTCGCTCGTGACATCCATTTTCACAAAGCCCGTCTTGGCTCCCGTCGCAGCGGCGATCTGCTGGGCCGTGGCGCTGCCGAGATCGGAAAGGATGTCGCCCATCATGACCGAAGCTCCAGCGCGGGCGAGAGCTTCCGCCATGCCTGCGCCAAGGCCGCGAGCGCTGCCAGTGACGAGAGCCTTGCGGCCTGTGAGGGTGAATTGGCTCATAGCGTAGTGGAGTCGAGCGCTGGGGCTTAGCCCAGCTTCGCCAGCGAATCATCCAGCGCAGCGATCACCACACCGATGCTGGCTTCGGACTCGTCGCCCATGTTGCTGATGCGGAAGGTCTTGCCCTTCAGCTTGCCGTAGCCGCCGTCGATGATCATGCTGTGGTTCTTCTTCAGCAGGCCTATGAAGGCGGCGACGTCGATGCCCTTGTTGTTGGCCACGCAGGTCAGCGACTTGGAGCGGTAGCCTTCGGGGGCAAAGAACTCGAAGCCATTGCGACGCACCCATTCATGCACCATGCCGTTGAGCTTCGCATGGCGGGCATAACGATTGTCGATGCCCTCGGCAAACATCTTCTGGAGCTGATGACGCAGGCCGTAGATGAGGCTGATGCACGGCGTGCTCGGCGTCATGCTCTTCTCGCCGTTGGCTTTGAATTCGAGGAAGTCGAAGTAGTAGCCGCGATCATTGATCGTGGCCGCACGGGCCATGGCAGCCTCGGAGGCGGCGAAAAGGGCGAGGCCGGGCGGCAGTGCGAAGGCCTTCTGACTGCCGGTGAGCAACACGTCGATGCCAAGTTCGTCGAAATTGACCGGCACGGTGGTGAAGCCGGAGACGCTGTCGGTGATGAACATCACGTCGGGATACTTCTTCTTCAGCGCAGCGATCTCGGCGATGGGGCTGAGCACGCCGGTGGAGGTCTCATTGTGAATGAAGGTGACGGCATCAAATTCACCCGTGGCGAGACGTTTGTCGATCTCCTCAGCAAGGATGGGCTGGCCCCATTCGACTTGGTAGGCCTCGGCTTCCTTGCCGCAGCGCTTGGACACGTCGAGCCACTTGTCGGAAAACGCACCGTTGCAGCAGTTCAGCACCTTCTTCTTCACAAGGTTGCGGATCGCGCCTTCCATCACGCCCCAGGCGGAGGAGGTGCTGAGAAAAACCTGCTGTTTTGTGCCAAAGAGCGTCTGAAGCATCGGCTGGATCTCGGCATACAGGTCGCTAAAGCCCTTTCCGCGATGGCCCATCATCGGCTGTGCCATGGCGGCAAAGGTATCTGCGCTGACTTCGACGGGACCAGGGATGTAGAGTTTGACGTGGCTCATGTGGGGTAGTTTTTGGGGCCGCGAGTGTAGAGACTTACCCATCAAGCGCAACGTCGGGAGCGATGTTTTTGGCCCTACCGTCACCTGTGTTTCGCGACAAAGCCTGCGTTCAAAGCTCAAACCTTGCAAGCTGCCCCTCCCAAAATGGGGAGATCGAAAGCTTCAAAATCCCTTAGCGCTTGGCTCTGCTGCGTTGTCTGATCCATAGCTCGTTTTTCTCCCATTTCCCCCTTACCGCCATGCGTGGTCGCATCGTTCCTCCTCTACTCATTCTTTTGCTCGTCATCGCGGCCACGCTGCCTCATGCCTATCGCCAAATGATGCCCGAGGCTGCTCCCGCACGCGAGACTTCAGGCAGTATTCTACCGCCCGAAGCTCTAAAACCGAGCCCCTTCGCCTCGCCCACTCACACGCCGCTGGTGAGCGACTCCCCTGCCCTGACTTCACAGGCACCCATCGCCTCCTTTAAAACATGGCTCGATAACTACGAACTCAGCACTGCGGCCACAAGACTGACGCTGCTGCCCAGCGGCGAAGCTCTCGCGCAGCAGCGCCGGGAACAGATGTTTGCCCTCATCGCCAGCGATCCCGAGGCCGCGCTCGCAGCCGCTGTGCCTGAGAGCCAGCGCCGCCTCCTGCCAGCCCATTTCAGCGCGTGGCTGGAGCAGCCCATCGCAGGCCGGGGCGACCTCGCGCTTGTCGCGGGACGTGCCGCACGCGGACACTCCACGCAGCGCGGTTCATGGCGCGAGGCACGACTTGGCGACACCACGTTGGAAGCCTTTGTCTATGGTCAACGGGCCAAGCGCACTACGTTGTATGGAGCCTCTGTCGGTGGCATCGCCCTGGGGGGGCGCATGGCCGTGCTTGATGCCGCTGCGCAAGTGATTCCCCCCAGCGAAGTGCCCCACGGCAGCGCCCTCGAACCTACCGTGCGCCTTGGCGACCATGCCATCGCCGCAGCCAGTGAAGCCACAGAGGCACCCGTCGTCGTTGCCGATGGTCGTTATTTCCCCACCTGCTGCGCTGCCCATGCCGTCAGCCTCGCCGCGCGTTGGCAGCAAGCCGAGCAACACTCGAGCGGCCCCTACGTGCAAGCCGCTAGCGGCGGCAATGCCAACACCCCGACCGACCCTTCCATACTGCCTAACCAGCGAGCGCATGTGGAGGGCACCAAGACCGTGCTCGTCATCATTGCTGACTTCAGTGACGCACCGGGTCGCCCCAACGACTTCGCCTACAAGATCGATCCGCCCATCGACGAGCCTTACGTCCAGACTCGCCTCGGCACCCAAGGTGGGCCGTGGATGCGCGATGCGTCTTATGACAAGACCAACATTGGCACCATCACCGTGACGCCTCTGCTGCGCGTCGGCGGCAAGCTCTCGGTTTACGCCTCTACCAATAACCACACCGGGCTAAAAAATGCCGCTCTAGCCGCAGCGATGACGGCTGGCTTCACGCCGGCCAACCACGACCGCGTGGTGGTCGTTTTCCGCAATACCGACGTCTTCTTTTCTAACCCCAATTTAAACCCCTTCTTCTGGGCTGGCCTCGCCGATGTGGGCGGCACCTTCGTCTGGTGCAACGGCTACTTCGACCCCGAAACCATTTATCATGAACTGATCCACAACATGGGCGTGCTACATGCCAATCTATGGGCCGTGCCCGCCAACTCCAGCGCCATCAACCCCGCCGGATACAGCACCGAATACGGCGATATCTTCGACATCATGGGCAACTCCGCGACCGATGTGCTGGTGAACCAAGACCCGCCCAATCCCTGGTTTCTCCAGACCCTCGGCTGGCTGCCATCCGCCGCCGTGCAGATCCCCGCCACCAGTGGCACCTACCGCGTTTATCGCTTCGACTCACGCTCGGCCAATCTCGCTAACACCCTCGCTCTGCGCGTCCCCCGCAATCACACCACCGACTACTGGCTGAGCTACCGACGCAAGTACGCAGGCGACCTTTCCCCCACCGACACCATGCTGGGAGCCACCGTCACCTGGGGCTACCATCAGATCCAGGCCAGCAACCTCATTGACGTGGACACGCCCGGCACCAACCCTTTCGACGCCGCCCTGAATGTCGGCAAAACGCTCAACGACACCACCTCCGGCATTAGCTTCACCGTCCTCAGCAACGGCGGTACCGCGCCGAACGAATACCTCGACATTCAAGTCAACTACAGCCCACGTCTCGCCTTCAGCCAGCCCACCTACAACGTCGATGAAAAGAGCGGCAACGCGGTGCTCACCGTCGAGCGACTGAGCAATGCCACCGGAGCCGTCACTGCCAACTACACCACCGTCAACGGCACCGCCCTCGCCACCAGCGACTACACCACCACTAAAGGCACGCTGCACTGGCCCAGTGGCGACATGACCCCGCGCCGCATCACGGTGCCCATCAAAGCCGATGCCCTCGCTGAAGGCAGCACCGCACGCGCAGAGACCTTCATCGTTCGACTTTCCAGCATCATCGGCGCGGCCCTGCCCTCGGGCAGCGACGCCACCGTGCGGCTCCATGAACCCGGTGCCACCGATGCTTCATTTGTTCCGCCGCTGCTCACCAACTCCGTCGATGCCATCGTCGTCGAGCCCGATGAAAACATCGTCATCGGCGGCAACTTCGATCTCTCGCCCGATACAGGCGTTGCCTCGGACGGCATCGCTCACCTCAACAGCATCGGTACCTTCGACGATGCCTACGACCAAAGCGATGGCCCCAATGTCCTTCCCATCACCACCATGCAGCGGCAGCTTGATGGTAGAGTCATTGTCGCGGGCAACTTCACCAGCCTTCGCGGCGTCACTCGCAACCGCATCGCACGCCTGCACCCCAACGGCACTCTGGACACCAGCTTCGACGCAGGCCTCGGCCCCGATGCCGCCATCCGCAGCCTCGTCATCCAGCCCGATGGGAAAATCCTGGTCGGCGGCACCTTCACCACCTGGGCTGGCGAGGCCCGGCCAGCACTCGTGCGGCTGGATGAAAATGGAGCGCTCGACACCACTTTCGCTGCCTTCAGTAGCGTCGTTAGTGCCGTCGGCACCGATCTCTCCGTCCATGCTTTAGCCCTTCAGCCCGTCGCCACCGCACCACACTTTGCCATCCTCGCAGGCGGCACTTTTCAGCGCACGCCCACCACCACAGCCTTCCGCTCCGGCATTGTCCGGCTGCTTGCCGATGGCACGCTCGACAGCAGCTTTGACGCCCTTCAAGGTGCCCACCTCGCGGGCTTCACCAACAACCTGCGCCCCGTCTCCAGCCTCGCCGTGCAGGCCGATGGCAAGATCCTCGTCGGCGGCCAATTCACCGCCTTCAACGGTGTCGCCGCAGGTCGCTTCGCCCGGCTCAATAACAACGGTAGCAATGACTCCGCCTTCATCACCGCCACCAAAGGAGCCTTCACCACCAGCACCGCCGCCACCTACGGCGACATCGTCGGCCTGTGGCCGCGTGCCGATGGTAAAATCATCGCGGTCGGCACCTTCACCAAGGCCTCTGGCACCGCCCTCACCGGGGCCGCCTGCTACTCTGCCACGGGTGTGCGCGACGCTACTTTCAAGGTCAGCATCGGCACCGCCTCGGGGGTAAAAAGCCTCGCCATCCAGCCCGACAATGCCCTCCTCCTCGGCCTCAATGGCAGCCACCCTAACGCCCTCAGACGAGTCTTCAGCGGCGTTGCGGTGCAAGCGGGATCACTCGCCTTCAGCAGTGCTGGAACTTCCGCCGCCGAGGGCGGCAACGCTCACGTCCTCGTGCGCCGCACGGGAGGCTCCGGCGGTGCCATCTCGGTGAATTTCCAAACCCTGCCCGGCACTGCCACCGCAGGCACTGACTTCACCACCACCAGTGGCACTCTCACCTGGGCCGCAGGTGATACCGCGCCAAAAACCATCAGCTTACCCCTCACCTCCGACAGTGATGTCGAGGGCAGCGAAACCTTCAGCCTCGCCCTCGCCATCCCTCTTGGCGGCACGCAGCTAGGCACCACTACGACCTGCACCGTCACCATCCTCGATGGCAACGCATCCGCGTATCCCACTGTCGATTTTACCGCAGCAACCTCCAGCATCAGCGAGGGCGCAAACAACCCCGCCGCAATCGAAGTCCGGCTCTCCGCCCCCTCGCCTGCCATCGTGCGCGTGCCCTTCGTCCTCAGCGGCAGCGCCCTGTTGGACAAAGACTACATGCATGGAGCGACCTATGTGGACTTCGCGCCCGGCGAGACGAGCCAGTTCATCCCCATCACCCCGCACGACGACTTCACCATCGACACCACCACGCCCAGCGTCGTCATCACCCTGGAGACACCCTTCAGCGGAGCCCAGCTAGGCAGCCTCACCCAGCATAGCCTCGCCATTACCGACGACGAGCAGCGTGCCCAGATACAGGTGCAACCCATCGCCCAAACCGTTGCGCTTGGCGGAGCCGCCGCCGTATCCATCGGCGTCACAGGCGTCCCGACACCTACCTTCCAATGGTATCGAAATAACCTCGCCATCAGCGGAGCTACCTCCGCCAGTTACCCCTTGCCCGCCGCGCAACTCAGCCAGGCAGGCAGCTACAAAGTCACCGTCACCAACCTCGGCGTCACCCTCACGAGTGCCAGCGTCGAACTTGCCGTCGCGGACATGACACCCAGCGTGCGTGCGCTCAACCTCGGCACCAGCACCACCCTCTCGCTTGCCGCCGCTGGCAACGGCCTCACCTACCGCTGGCAAAAAAACGCCACCCCACTCACCGAGAGCACTCATACGAAAGGCACCGCCACCAAAGCGCTAACGATCTCCACCCTCACCAGCGCTGACAGCGGCGACTACCGTTGCCTCGTCACCAGTAGTAAAGGGGCCGCAGCCGTTTTTGCCATGCCCGTCCAAATAGGCGTCATCGACACCATCCCTGCCGTCATGCCGCTGGCCAGTATGCCACCCGCCACGGTGGGCCTGGACTATGCCAGCAACAGCTTTTTCCTCCCCATCGACCCAGCCCCCAGCCGCAAGCCCACCAGTTACACCGCCACCGGCTTGCCACCAGGGCTCAGCATCGTCGCTACTACGGGCCAGATCATCGGCAGCCCCACCGTCCCACTCACCGCCGACACGACTTACAACGTCACCCTCAACGCTATCAATTTCAAAGGTACCGCCAGCCTCAATACCAGCGTCACCATCTCGCCCCTGCCAGCAGGTATCATCGGCAGCTACTCCGGCTGGGTGGGCCGCAATCCCTCGCTCAACAGCGACTTCGGAGGCCGCATTGACTTCGACGTCACCCTCAGCAGCGCCTTCTCGGGCAACCTTCGTCTAGGCACCACCACCACCGCCTTCACTGGCATGATAAGTCTCGCGCCCGGCAGCCTCGTCCCCAGCGCCAACTTCCTCATCCCACGCACTAGCAAGACACCCCTGCGCATCATCTTCACCATCGACGTGCCCACCGCCACCCTCCAGCAAGGCAGCATCAGTGACTCCGCCGTTGCCACCACCACCGCCGCCATCACAGGCTGGCGAGCCACCTTCAGCGCCACCGCTCCCGCCAACGAATACGAAGGCTACTACACCTTCGGAGCCTTCTACCCGATCAATCACAGCGGCTTTTATGAGACGCCCCAGGGCACCAGTTATGGCAGCATCGACGTCACCGCAAACGGCACCTACACCATCACGGGACGATTGGCTGAAGGCACCTCTTTTACCCAAACAGGTGACCTTGGGCCTAGCGGCGAAATGCTCATTTTCGACATGCTAGGCAGTAACACAGGCTCCCTCCTCGGTGCCCTGAAGATCGTCCTCGGCACAGCCCCTAGCTACACCGACAACCAGCTCAGCGGCCCCATCAGTTGGTCTCGCAAAGCTCAAACAACTGGCCCCAACCTCTACCGCGCAGCCTTCTACCACGGCTACTACGACATGCCCGTGCGCGGTGGTCGCTACATCGACCCGGCCACCATCTCCAGTACCGCCCTCGTCATGAATTTAGCCGATACCCCCAACAATGCTCGACTCCTGTTTTATGGAAACACGGGCGAGCGCTTTCCCGCTACCTTGTCTCCCACCATCCTCCAGCGCGTGCTCCTCGGCGGCGCACTCCAACAGCCCGTAGTTAGCCCAAATCCCCACAATATTTCCCTCGCCATCAATCCCAGCACAGGTGCCTTTAACGGCGAGTTAACCATCGTCAGCCCGCCAGCGGGTTTCCCCACAACAGGAGGCCCACGCACCGCCGACTTCCAAGGCACGATCATCAATGATGGCACTCGTCAGTATGGCGTCGGCTACTTCTTGATGCCAATGTACAACGTCTATTGGACAGCGACGAACACCAGGATTTACTCCAATCCCGTCTTCTTTGAAGCGAATCCCTAGCCTACGCCACAGCGCTACACGAGTGGCTACATCAGCCCATCCAGCACGCCTTTCATCAGTGCCAGGGCTTCATCTGCATCCGCCAGAGTGATGTTCAGCGGAGGTAGCCAACGGATAACGCTGGGGCCTGCGGGGACGGTCATAAGACCCGCATCAAGCAAAGCCTTGGCGAGGTAGATCGACGCAGGCTTGCCGCTGGCTTGTAGGCCGGCATGCTGGGCGAGACGCTCGGTATTGAGTTCATAACCGATGAAGAGGCCGAGCTGGCGCACCTCGCGAATAAGCGGGTGCTGCCAGCCACGCACCACCGCTGCGATGTGCTGGCCGAGATGCTTGGCATTGCCACAAAGGTCTTCGTTTAAAATCGTGCCTACCGTGGCAAGCCCGACCGCACAGGCCAGCGGCGAGCCGCCGTACGTCGTGCCATGCGTGCCAGGGCCGAGAAGGTCACAGAGATGGCTCTGGGCATCGCCACTCATGGCGCGATCCTTTACCCAAAAAGCCCCGAGCGGGTAGCCACTGCCGATGGCTTTGGCCCAACTAACAGCGTCGGGAGAAATCTCGTCACCAGGGATAATGCTGCGCCAGCCCGCCATCTCGCCCGCACGGCCAAAGCTGCACTGCACCTCATCGAGCAGGAATAACAAATCGTGCTGGCGACACAGCCGCTGAGCCGCGCGAAGGAAGTCGGGGGTCGCCGCATTGACGCCGCTCTCGCCCTGGATGGGCTCTAGCAGAATGGCGACGGTGCTAGGCGTGATGGCGGCTTCCAACGCAGCAATGTCGTTGAAGGTAGCATACACATGGCCCAGCTCGGCAGGGATGAAACCGAAGCCACCGTGGATTTTTTCCTGCGCCGTGGCAAACATCGCCCCGAGCGTACGCCCGTGAAAGGAGCCCGTGAAGCTGACCACATCGCGCCGCGCCTTACCATCCGCACAAGGCCGGGTGTGGCCATAACGGCGGGCAAGTTTTAACATGCCTTCATTGGCCTCGGCTCCACTGTTGCTGAAGAAACATTTCCCTGGGATGCCGACGACGTTTTCGACGAGCATCTTGGCCAGCTCGGCCTGGCCTTCGATGCAGTACCAGTTCGAGACATGCATCAGCGTGCGGGCCTGTTTGATCATCGCCTCAATGACAACGGGATGACTGTGGCCTAACGGGCAAACGGAGACACCACTAGCGAAGTCGAGGTAACTCTTGCCCTCGCGATCCCAGACGCGAGAGCCCTCGCCACGCACAGGCCACACATCGTATCGACCATAGTTGGGCATGACGTAGGTGGCTAGGGTATCGGCTGGAGGCATAGGAGATAGAAGAGATGAAAGGGTAGAAGACGATGCGTCGCGTGAGCCATGCAGAGCGTTGAGCGAGATTTCAAACGGTGTTTCGTGTGGGTTCATACTCAGCCGTAACGAAGCCTTCTGCCTTTGACACCCCCGAGCCGACTCGCTACAACATCGCCCCTTTCACCACCCCACCCACCCACCGCCTCGCAACCACCATGAGCAACTCCGCCAAAAAGATCATCAACGACCCCAACAACTGCGCCGACGACCTCTTCGACGGCCTCGTGCTCGCCTACGACGGTAAGGCTCGCAAAGTCGGTCGCCGCTCCATCATCATGAATGACCTGCGGCCCAACGCCCCTGCCCTGCTCGTCGGTGGCGGCGCTGGCCATGAGCCCATCTACCACGGCCTCGTGGGCAAAGGATTGGCCGATGGTGCTGCCGTGGGCGACATCTTCGCCGCGCCTCCGCCCGACATCGTCCTAGAGGCCACACAAGCCGTCAGCCGTGGCAAGGGCGTTCTTTATCTCTATGGCAACTACGCAGGTGATGTCATGAACTTCGACATCGGAGCCGAACTCGCCGAAGAAGAAGGTATCGTCGTGAAGACTGTCATCATTGCCGATGATGTCTGCTCCGCACCCGTGGCCGAGAAACACAAGCGCCGTGGTGTCGCTGGCCTCGTCGCCATCACCAAGCTCGCCGGAGCCGCTGCACAAACCGTTGATACCCTCGACGAACTCGCCCGCATCGCCCAGAAAGCCTGCGACATGACCCGCAGCGTCGGCGTCTCCACCAAGCCCGGCTCCATCCCCGCCAGCGGTGCCCCCACCTTCGAGCTAGCCGACGACGTCATCGGCCTCGGCATGGGCATCCACGGCGAAAAGGGCGTGGGCCTCATCCCCATGTGCCGCGCCGATGAACTCGCGCCCAAGATGCTCGACCTCATCTTTGCCGATGACCTGCCACTCGGCGCTGGCGACGAAATCGTCTTCCTCGTCAACAGCCTCGGCAGCACCCACATGATGGAATTGCTCATCCTACTGAAAGCCGCCCGCCCCATCCTCGACGCCCGTGGCATCAAGGTTCACCAGACCATCGTCAACAACATCGTCACTTGCCAGGAAATGGCTGGCGTGTCCTTCAGCATCACCAAGCTCGATGCCGAACTGAAAGCCCTGTGGGATATGCCCTGCGAGAGCGCAGGCTACACGAAGCTGTAATCCACCGCGCCACAAGAGTCCTCATGCCGTCCCCTCGGCCATGAGGACTATTTTTTTGCCTTCTTCGCCGTCTTTTTCACCGCTTTGCGCGGTGCTTTAACTGCTGCCTTGGTGCCTGTTTTTTTGAGCACATCAGCCGCTGCTTTTTTGATTTTTTCAAACTTGGCGATACGCGCTTCGATCTTCTTCTTTAGCCCTGGCCAGTACTCCTCGCCGACGATGAAGCCCACGCAGCGCTCACTGCCACAGCGGCACTCATGGCGATCCCAGTTCTCCAGATCGAAGCCATAGTTGAAGCTCAGCTCCTCGTCTTTTTTGATGTCGCGCATCGCACACACCCAGATGCGACCGCGCGACTGAAGCGCCTCGCAGTTGGGATCGCAGCTGTGGTTGATCAGTCGGGCTAAGTTGTCAGCACCGCTGCCATCCAGATCCTGTTTTTTATTCAGGTTGAAGATATAGACAGCGGCCTCACCCGTCTTTTCCGCGCGATCGAGTCGTTCATTGGCACGTCGTTCGGACTCGGCTTTGCTGATTTTTTCTCCCACGTATTCGATGATCTCAGTTCCTCGGGGCAGATCCTTGCGGGCAAAAATACCCCGCGAGTGAATCGAGGAACGGCGGACGATGTAGTGAGGAGACGTGGCAGCTTTGGGCATGAGTCCCCATGAGTGCTACGGCTGGGCACGATGTCAATCGACGGCACATCGAATTCAAAGAGACTCGACAGGCCACCCCATTTGCTAGTAACAAGGCACTGATGAATCGCCATCTCCTACTTTTGACAGCGTTAGCCACCGCCTCCCTCTCCTCATGCTCCAGCGTCTCCGCCCCCCAGGCCGATGGCGTGCTTGGTGCGCTCGTAGGCAATGACTGCTCGGAGAGCGCACCGCTACAACGTGATGTGCGCCACGTACCCCCGCCTGATAAACCCAGTGGTCAGTTGCGCTGGCAGATGAAGTTTTGACCCCGCATGTTTTATCCTGCCTCGACGAAAAAGGCCCCATTCATTGGCGTAACAACAAGCGACTCCATTGACCTCTCCCGATTTGAGGCCAGAAGTTTGCCACTTCCTTCGCTGCATCCATCCCCTCATCCCTAGTCATGCCTCGTCCAGACCTCAGTCAAGACAATCGCCCCGACCCCATGCCCAGCAAGGCAGTGGAGAAAAAAAACGTGCGCCCTGTTCCCGCTAAGCTCAAGCCGGAGCGGATGCCGTTGCCGCCTTATACCTTCCACTGGATCTTCATCTCCGTCGTCACCTTCGTCTATCTCTTGGCCCTGCTTTTCTTTCCGCCGCTCTTCACACCCGAGGCGCACAAAGGCAGCGACGCCATGCTCTTCATTGGGCGATTCCACCCCATACTTCTGCATCTCCCCGTCGGAGCCCTGATCGTCTTGTTGCTGCTAGAAACAGGCTGCCTGCAGCAGAACATCGAGGCCCAATGGGGCAGTGCAGCGCTATTCATCTCCCTCGTTAATGCCGCAAGTTCCGTCGTCGCCGTCATCGCAGGCTTGCTGCTCTCGCGCGAAGGTTTTGAAGGCGGAGCCTACAAGCTGCATACCTTCTTCGGCGTCATCATAGGCTTTGGTGCTCTCATCGCCGCCTATTGCCGACTCAGCGCCATGACCGTCGGCGAAGCCAAAGGGCTCATGGAGGCCAACCGTTTTGTCCTGCTCGTCACCATCGTCGCCATGAGCGTCGGAGCCCACTTCGGGGCCAACATGGTGCATGGCCCCAAGTACCTCACCGAGTATGCCCCCAAGCCCATCGCAGGCAGTATGCAGGGCTTTGAGAAATTCATGCTCAACTTCGTCAGCGAGAAAAAACAGCCCATTGCCAAACCCACCCCTGCACCAGCCGTAGTCGTGCCCGTCAAGCCCACCCCAGCCGCCAAAATCGAGACGCCTGAAAAAGTCTCCATGCTACCCATCGGCAACACCATGTCACAGATCGCCGAGAACCAACCCGTGAAAATCCCCAAGCCAGGCCTTCCACCACCTGTCCAGCCCGAGCCCGCTGCCCCAGCCGAGACAATGCCGAGCGCTGCTGCCCCCACTGGCGGCGACAAGCTTGTCTTCAAGCACGTCATCCTGCCCATTCTCGAAGCCAAGTGCAACACCTGCCACAACGAGCAAAAGACCAAAGGTAAGCTCCGCATGGACACCTTCGAGCTGCTCATGCAAGGCGGCCAGGACACCGTGAAAACCATCATCCCTGGCAACGTCGCAGGCAGCCTCGCCATCATTCGCATCGACCTCCCCACAGATGAAGACGAACACATGCCCCCGGAAAACAAAGACCAGCTCACCCCCGAGGAACTCACCTTGCTGAAGTCGTGGATCGCCGCAGGAGCCACCAGCACTCAAACGTTAAAGGAAGCCAAGTTGCCACCCGAAACCCAAGCCACTGTCGAAGCACTGTTGAAAAAATAATCTCGCCGCAACGCCTCATCGCTCGCCCCTACCTTCCCCACCCCGACCTTATCATGAAAGCCTCACTCCTCCTCACACTGGTCTTCGCCAGTGCCCTCGCACACGCAGCCGATGATGCCATCGCCAAGATCAATGCCACCGGCGCGTCACTCGCCCCCATCTCGGCGGACGCCAAGACCTACCGCTTCACCGCGCTCAACATCGCCAAGGACTTCAACGACGCCAGCCTCGCGCCTCTGGCCCCCTTGGCCGAACAGATCGTCTCCCTTGATCTCGCCCGCACCAAAGTCACCGACGCCGGGCTCAAGAGCATCGTCGCGATGAAAAACCTCACCGAGCTGCATCTCGAAAACACCGCCATCACCGACGCAGGACTCGATACCTTGAAGAGCCTCGCCGGTCTCGAATACCTCAACCTCTACGGCACCAAAGTCACCGATGCAGGCGTGGCCAAACTGGCCCCACTCACCAAGCTCAAAGCCCTCTACCTCTGGCAGACCGCCGTCACCAAAGCAGGCGTCGCAAAGCTAAAAGCCAGCCTCAAGAGCACCCACATCAACATCGGTTGGACGGCTGAAGACGACGCCAAACCCATCGCCGTCGCCGCTGCCCCCGCGCTAGCCGCCGCACCTCCAGTCGCAGGAGCCACGCCCGCTGCAACACCGCCCGCCGCCCCTGCCAAGCCCACCGCCGCAGGTGCCCCCCTCGACCCCGCTGCTGCCGCCAAAGCCGTCGTTTACACCGACATCATCGCCCCCATCCTCGCGGCCAAATGCACCGCTTGCCACGGCGAAGAAAAAGGCAAAGGCAAGCTGCGTATGCACACCTTTGCCCTGCTCATGAAGGGCGGCGGCGAAGGCGCTACCATCGTCGCAGGCAAGCCCGCCGACAGCCTCGCGCTCACCCGCATCGCCCTGCCCAAAGACGACGATGAGCACATGCCACCGAGCGACGAAAAACAAATGACCCCCGAGGAAACCACGCTGCTCAAATGGTGGATCGAACAAGGAGCCAGCGAAACCATCACCATCGCTGCCGCCAAAAAAACACCCGACATCGAAGCCCTGCTCGGCGGTCTTTTGAAAGCCGGAACAAGCAAGGTCGCTAGCGCCCCCAAAGCCCCCGTTAAACCCAAAGCCAAGCCTTTGACCGAGGATGAAAAGAAAGCCGTCGTCGCCGTCGCTGCCAAGATGACCGCCCTCGGAGCCACCCTCATGCCGCTCGCCCTCGACACCGAGCAGCAGCGCCTCAGCGTCATCAATGCCGCCGACAAATTCAGCGATAAAGACCTCGCTGAACTTGCGGCCATCGCCCCGCACATCGTCTGGGTGGATCTCGCCCGCAGCCAAGTCACCGACGCGGCACTCGGCACTCTCGCCAAGTTCAGCAACCTAGAGCGCCTGCATTTAGAAAACACCAAAGTCACCGACGCTGGCATCGCCAATCTCGCGGCACTGAAGAATCTCGAATACCTCAACCTCTACGGCACCAAAGTCACCGACGCTGGCATCGCCAAGCTGGCCGCCAACACCGCGCTAAAAAAACTCTTCGTCTGGCAAACCGCTGTGACAAAAGCAGGTGCCACCGCACTCGAAGCCAAAGTCCCTGGCCTCATCGTCAATATCGGCCTCAGCGAAGCCGAGATCGCCAAACTAACAGCCCCACCACCCGCACCGCCTCCTGCCCCCGCTGCCGCTAAGCCCACGACGCCAGCCCCCGCAAAACCTGCCGAAGTGAAGCCTGCGACCCCAGCGCCAGTCAAGCCAGCAACACCATCCGCTGCCAAGCCCACCACCACGCCGCCACCTGCCAAGGTTGAGCCTGCGAAACCAGCAGCAACGCCACCTGCTAAGCCTGCCGCTGCGGCCTCTGCTCCAGCAGCAGCGAAGAAGCCGTGAGACGGGCGGCACCGCCTCCACTATGCCACCATCCGATAAACGAACGCCTTTGGAGGAGGACAT
>JANOAR010000245.1:0-8070 GCA_031411235.1 Verrucomicrobiota bacterium
ACCGCTACACGTCCTTCTCAGACGCTCACACTGAACTCTTCGCCTTCATCGACTCCTACTACAACACCCAACGCCTCCACTCCTCCCTCAACTACCGTTCCCCCAGCCGCTTCGAGGCCGATATCGCCCTCGCTAACTAAATCACTTTTGGTCCAAATATCCGTGGCATTTCAAGAAGCCAATGAACTGCTTTGTCAGACGGGTGAGGTGAACTAAATCAAATGCCTGCTCCTTGGGAATAAGTGGTGCGAGTATCTTCACGAATACTTCTCCGAGCTCTTCAATACCCAAGTCTCGGTTGCGGGCATATCGCTTCAGTTGAGTGCCGATGCTATTCCCCAGATTCAACAGGCTGGAAATTGACTCCAATTCTCGTTCAGAAAAACGTTCGGAGCAGAAGACAACTCCTTGCAGTATGAAGCGTGCCAACCGTTGCCACAGTTCTTCGCTGCCCTTGAGGATAAACCTTGGACGACATTCGCTTGCATCATTCAACTCGGATACCGAGGCGAAGTAAATTTCGCCCTTCCTGAGCATGTTGAACTCAAGTGTGTTGGGCTTTTGATACTTGTAGAAATACATGGCGTTTGCGAACTTCGATCACTGGATTCCTCCGCTCCTCACATAATACGCCCCGCGTCCCTGCCCTTTCGGCACGAGGTAGCCTTTTTCAACGAGTTCCTTCAGGCGTAGCTTCACGGTGCTGGGTTTGCCTTTCGTGAGCTTCACGAACTGACTGAGCGTGAGGGTTTTGTGACCGGGTAACGGGGCGAGGAGCTTTATCGCGGGTTGGCTGATTTCTTGGCTGATTATGGCCGATTCGCGAGCGTCGATTTGGAGTGCCTATCATCCGATGATCTGACGTGTTTCGTCCATGAGGGTGTGATTAAAGGCGCTTTCGTAGGCGGCCAGGGTGCCCGCCTTGAGGCGCAGTTTTTTGCCGACTTCGCGCCATGAATGAACGGCCGCAAAGACTTCACGGAGGATTTGTTTGGCCTGAATTGGTTTCAAGGCAAAGCGGGCAGCCACACGCAGGGCGGTGTCGATGCTCGGCTCGACGTTGTCCTCGGAGATGGCGGTTTTGTTGACGTGGGCTCGTTCCATCTCGGGCACGGGATTCAAATCATAGGCGGGGGAGAGCGACCAGTGGCCGGGGCGCTGCATGAGGAAGCCGTGGTTGCGGGCGTGGTCGTCGCAGTTGCTCGCGAGCAGGCCGAAGACCATGCGCCGCCAGAGTTCATGGAGGTCTTGGGTCACGTTGTCGCCGAACTGGCGGATGGCGTCGGCGATCATCGTGTAGGCGGCGCTGTGATCCTGCGGCAGGCCGAGGAGCGTGGCGGCGGAGATGAAATGCACGCGCTGCGAACCTGTGCGATCAAAGCGTGTGATCACAGAAACGCTGCGGCCTGCGACGGTGACGAGCTGGTGGTCTGCCACCGTCATCCCGGCCTGTCGGGCCAGCGTGAGCGCTAGGATTTCGCCAGCGGCGATGTCGCGCGTGTCGTCGGGCTTGGGAAATTTGGCGATGCCAAGGCGGCCATCCTTCAACAGCACGGCGGACTTGGGCCGCGCACCGCCCAACGGCGATCCTTCCGCCAAAAGGAAGCGGAGGTCGGCGGCGGTTTCGGTTTCATGATGGATGGCGTCTGTCGCCTGGATCAAGGTGCTCAGGAGCACGAGCGGAGGCAGCTTGCCTGTGGTGGGCGCGAGGAAAGCATCGCCTCCCGTATCGCGGAATCGTAGCGCCCCGATGCGTGAGCCATCATCAAGCGCCAGCACATAGTCGAGATCGCGCCAGGGCTTTTGCGCGAGCACTTTCTTCCGCACTGAGCGCTCGATGAGCAGTCGCCCCCAGCGATCTGGCCCCACGTCTTGAAACGCCCCATGCAGCACTGGCGCATGATGCGACGGGCGCTGCAATGGCAGCGATGTGGGATCAAGAGCGAAGGCATCCGCCCGCGACAACCACTCCGCCGCATACTCGAACGACGCAGACGCGCCACGCTCCGGTGTGTGCAGTCGTCCCACGAGATGCGTCGCGCCCTGCCAGTCGATGTGAACTTCCGTGGTCATGGTTTCGGAGCTGATTTCGGACAGTGGATGCGTTTGGGTAGTAGCTCGGCCTCCTTTTCCAAACCCAGCGTGTCACCGCCTGCGGCGGCGAGAGTGGCGAGCCGCTCATGGAGTTGAAGCACAAACAAAGCGGTCGCCAGAGTGCCGATGGCGACGGTGGGATCGCCACTCTCCATGCGCCAGAGCGTGTCCCGGCTGATGAATAAGCGCTCAGCCATCTCGGTGGCGGAAATACGGCGCTTCTTGCGTGCCACGGCAAGATCACGGCCCAGGGTGCGAAGCGCACGGCTGACTGGCAGAGGCAGGGATGTGGGATTGGCTGGCATGGCCTAGCGTCTGCCATATCTGACATAAAATCAATTAACGTCTGATATGGCAGACTTTATTTCTCCCCAAACTCAGCGACCACTCGCCCAGCTTGAACCAGGTTTCGCTGAGAGTTCGCTGCCGATCTCCTTTCCGCTAGCATCGAAGGCGGCGAATGACGTATCCCTTCCACAGCGTTTTTATTTGCCCGCCATGAAACATCTCATCCCACTCTTTTTCGCCTTTACCCTGCACGCGGCTGACTTCCATGGATGGACGGATCACAGTCCGCGCACGGAGATCCGTCCGGCATTCTCTAGTGATGAAGATGGCAGTCTGGTCATCACCCATGATCAGCGTGAGGGGCTTGATGGCTCGTTTCAGAAGGACTTCGGAATCAAGGGCGGCGACTGGTACCGCTTTGAGGTGAAACGGAAAATCACTGGTGTCTCTAATCCACGTCAGAGCTGTTTGGTGCGCATCGCGTGGCAGGACAATGACGGCAAGATGGTGCGCATCGACGAGCGGCCCGCTCACTCGGATCCGGCTCTGCCCATGCCCACTGCTGAGCCGGAGTATCCGGTGGATGGTGTGACAGATGCGCAGGGCTGGGCCACTGTGGGAGGCATTTACAAAACCCCGTCCAAAGCCACGCAAGCCATCGTGGAACTGCATTTGCAATGGGCTGCTGGTGGGCGTGTGGAGTGGCGCGGTGCGACCCTCACTCCCTGCGAGGCACCGCCAGTGCGCAAGGTGCGGCTGGCGACCATTCATCATCGCCCCGGAGGCAAGTCACCGCGTGCAAACTGCGAAGAGTTCGCTCCGCTCATCGCGGATGCGGCGCGGCAGAAGGCAGATCTCGTCGTCCTTGGCGAAACCATTCCTTCCGCCAATGTGAAGGCAAAGCCGGAGGAAATCGCAGAACTAGTTCCAGGACTTTCCACGCAATACTTCGGCGATCTGGCGAAGCAGCACCGTCTGCACCTCGTGCTCAGCCTTTACGAACGGGACGCTCATCTCATCTACAATACCGCCGTGCTCCTCGGGCCAGACGGGGCTTTGATTGGCAAGTATCGCAAAGTCTCGCTACCGCCCGGTGAAGCTGCGAAGGGCATCGCACCGGGAAAAGACTATCCTGTTTTCGACACCTCGATTGGCAAGATCGGCATGATGGTCTGCTACGACGGCTTTTTTCCTGAAGTGGCTCGTGAGCTGACCAAGAACGGCGCTGAGGTCATCGCGTGGCCAGTTTGGGGCTGCAATCCGAAGCTCGCAAAAGCACGCGCTTGCGAGAACCACGTCTATCTCATCAGCAGCACTTTCATGGAGCATGACTCCGGCTGGATGATCTCCGCAGTTTATGATCACAACGGCGAAGCCATCGCCACCAGTGGACAATGGGGCACTGTGGCCGTAGCGGAGGTCACGCTGAATCAGCCCTACCTTGGCCCCTACAACCTTGGCGACTTCCGTAGCATGGTCGCGCGTCATCGACCGCCTGTGCCGGGAGAGGTGAAGTAGGCAGAATGGGTTCCATGTCTTCACGTATCGCCAAGTATAGACTGACCAAAAAATCAGCCTGCGACATCTCGGCGGATTACTTCGCTCCAAAAGCTGCGAGTTCCTTCCCCGCAGCATCCCAGACACGCAACATGCTGTCTTCACCGCCGCCGATGAGGGTGCTGCCGCTGGGGGCGCTGGCGGCGGATTGCATGTAGTCGGGGAGCTTGGCGATGGCGCGGACTTCGGTGCCGTCGTCGGTGACGATGCGCACGAGGTTGTCGCCAGCGGAGGTGATGATTTGATTCGTGGCACCGATGAATTGCAGCGAGGTCACTTCTTTAGTCCAGCCTTCGATTTTCTTCTTCCGCTCGCCGATGATCATGTTCCAAGCGTTCACGATGCCGTCGGCACCCGCGCTGGCGAGTACGCGGCCATCGGCGCGGAAGGCGACACCCATGACGTGATGCGTGTGGCCTTCAAAGAGGTTCACCTGTTTGCCTGTCGCGATGTCGGTGACGCGCACGATCTTATCGGCGGCACCGGAGGCGAGGAGCTTGCCATCAGGTGAGAAATCGAGACTCAGCACGGTGTCGGTGTGGCGATCCTTCCAGGTTTTCACTGGCTTGCCGCTCGCGACATCGAAGAGCGCGATGTCGCCTGTGCGGGTTAGTTCGCCGCCGCCCGTGGCGAGTGTTTTGCCATCGGGACTGAAGCGCACGGCGTTCACGCGGTCGGTGAGCAATGTGTGATCCGTAGCGCTGCCGAGGGTGCGTTCGAGCACCCAGCGCGGCGGGGTGTTGGTGGATAGCGTGATGGACTTCGAGGCGACGAATGAGCCATCGGGAGCCAAGATGATCGTGGTGGTGGCGTTGGCATTGCTTGCGACTTGGTCAATCGGTAGGCCAGAGGCGACGGCCCAGACGTTGAGCGTGTTGTCATCGAACATCGCGGCGATGCGCTGCGCATCGGTGGAGAATGAGACGGCGATGGGTTTCGCTGTGGTATTCGTGAGCGCGAGCTTCGTCGCTGCGAGATCGGCGGTGGCCTTGTCCTGGGTCTTTTTCGCGCTGGCGCTCGCGGCGATGGCAGCGGCTAAGAGCTTGGCGTTCTTCAGCTTCGAGTCACTGATGCGTTTTTGGTCATCTTCGGCATCCTTTACATTGCTCTCCGCTGCGGACACCGCTGCCTGGGCTGACACCTCCGTCATTGCTGTGGTTTGTAGGTTCTCTTGCGCATCCTTGAGTTGCTTTTCCAAGGCCGCATCGGGCTTGCCGCCGGGGGCCTTGGCGATGAGTGCCGCAACATCGTTCACGCTCTTCTGCGCGGCACCTTTGGCCGCCGTTGTCGGCTTCACGGCCTTCTGTTTTTCGGGCAGTACTTTTTTCATCGCCACGATGGCTTCATTGGCTTTTTTGAGCAGTTCATCGAGCGCTTTATCCTGCGCTTCGATGCGCGTGATTTCTGCTTTTTGAAAGGCTTGCTCCAGCGTCTGCGCCGCGATGATCCAATCCAACTCAGCCACCTTTTTTGTGGCCGCCAAGTTGCCGCGCAGTTCGATGATCGGCCTCGCCGTTGCGGCATCCCACACGCGCACTGAACCATCGGCACAACCCGTGGCCACCTGCTTGCCATCGGCAGACATCGCGCTGCTCACCACGGTCACTTTGCCAGTCGTCGCGATTTTTTTGAGCAAGGCCTCGCTCGCTGGTGCTACGGCTACGCTCGCGCCATTCACTGCGGGTTTGCCATGTTCCAAGTGCCAGATTTTCACCTCGCGGAAACTGCCGCTCGCGAGCCGCGTGCCATCGGGGCTGAAGGCTAGCGACTGCACCAGCGCACGATGTGCCGTGCCGAGTTTTTCTTTGTCGTCGGTGATCTGTTCCACGAATTGCCGCGTGGCCAGATCATAGAGGAAGATGCGATTGGAACGACCGCAGGCAGCGTAACGACCGTCCTGGGTCATTGCCACGGTGTAGATGGGGTCAACGCTCGTCGCGAGAGCTTGCCACACGACGGCTCGCTCCTGCTGCACCGAGCTTTTCGCGCCTTGATCAATCCATTGCTTCAATAACACGACCTCTGCCTGAGTGAGATCCACAGCACCGGACTTGTTCTTCACTGGTGGCATCTCCATGTCGTGCTGATGCAGCGCTGCCTGCACGACTAAACTCTCCGCGCTCTTCCCCGGCAGCAGCCCTGGCCCCGACTCGCCGCCCTTCTTCATCAACTCCGGTGTCTCCATGTTGAGATCGGCCTTCGTCGTCGTCTTGTTGTGGCACGAGATGCAGTTCGCCTTCAGGAACGGATAAACGTCGCGATAGAAATCAAGGTCGGCGGCTAGGCTGGCCGTCGTCGCTGCCAACAGGGCAGTGAAGGTCAAGAGAGTTTTCATTTCACGGGAGCCGTGGCTGCGGTGGCGACCTGTGCCGCCTTCACCGAAATGCGGATGGGCTCGGAGACGAAGATGTCCACCGTGTCCTTGGGCGCGGCGAATTCGGTGATGGCCTTTGTGCGTTTCATAGCATCCGCTTTGGCGGCATCGGCGAGCTTTTGTTTTTCGGCGGCGACCTTCGCGGCGTTGGCATCAGTGGCGGCGAGTTTTTTGGCGTTTGCTGCAACGTCTGCGGCTGCTTGCTCGGCTTTCTTTTGGGCGGCTTCCGCGAGCGGCACGGCGGCGGGGTTGTAGCTGTATTTGGTGATGCCGATGCCGTAGAAGGCCAGGGTGTAGTCGCCGGGCGGAGTCTTGAGTGCGGCGAGATCGAGTACGGCGTCCTGCGTGGCGGCTTTGATTGGAAGATCGAACTCCTTCACGCCTTCGAAGCCCGCGCCGTAGGCTTTGAGCTTGATGGACGTGCCGGTGAACTCATTGCGCCAGATGGCCTTGAGCGGAATCTTCAAGGACTCGCCGACCTTGGCTTCCCAGACTTTGTTTTCGCTCGCAGCGATGGTGACGGGTGTGGGCTCGGAGTCGTTCACGGAAACGGGAATGTCGGCCATGAGACGCGGCGCGGGGATCTCGCCCTTCGCATCCTTCACGGGCCATTCCATGGATGCGACGCGGCAGGGACGCGTGACTGCGGTGCCGTTGATCGTGGCACGGCCAAACATCTTCGCGAGGGAGAACGCCCGCTTCGCATCACTGGCGGCGCTGATGATGAGGTGGCCGTAGGCTTTGCCAGCGGCGATCTTTAGTCCGCTCGCGCTCACGCCGGGCGGCAGTCCTTCCATGCCGAGTTCGATCTCGCCATCATAGCCATCGCGACGGATCACCGCGACTTCAAATGCCACTGTGCTGCCTGCACGCAGCGCTATCGGCTTGGAAAGAGCAGCGCGGTCACCATTGCGCAGCGTCATGTGGACGGCCCACGAAACGAGCGAGAAATCTGGCGTGGCCTGGCGCACGATGAGGCGATAGATATTGCCCGCATCGTTGCGCGTGCCGCCGAACAAATCGCGCACTTGCAGGCGATACGTGCCGTCTTCTTTGACCTCAAATTTGCCGTTCGAATCGGGCGAACCCGCGTCGTAGGGCGGGCCATCGTAGGAGTAGCCGTTGCTGGAGGTCTTCATCGGCGGTGCGATGTCGTAAAGCTCGGCCACATCGGCGAGCGTTTCCTTGTCACCGGTCTTCTTCACCTGCTGCACGAGCAAAAACGGATCGGTATTCAAGCCGAGACGCTCCGAGGCCACCTCGGCCCACCACGTCTCGCCCTTCTTCGCCGTGAACTCATAGGTATCGACATCCGCAGCCGGGAAGAAGCTGCCCGCGATGTCACAGGGCAGCGTGATCTTTTGCGCTTCCATCGCTTGATTGTTTGGCTCGGTTTCATTCGCCTTCGCGGTTGCTGCGAGACCCTCCGGCGGCCACGACATCGAACTCACCGTCGCCGTCTGTGCCTGGCGTGGCGCTGGGCCGTCCTGCAATGCCAAGCGATAGAAACTCTCCGCGCCGCCCTGGAAGGTGAGTCCGTGAACCTTCACGATATAGGCACCATCGGCAGGCGGTGTGAAGTCGATCACACCACCCGTGCGATTCACCAGCAAGTCGCGTCCCTGGGCATCACCGATGATCAACACGGGCGTCAGTTTCGAGTCGATGCCGACCGCCGCGCAATCCACCGTGACACGTTTGCCCTTCACGCCTTGGAACGAATAAAAATCCACCGCACGCCGCGTCATCACCGCGTT
>JANOAR010000246.1:0-19696 GCA_031411235.1 Verrucomicrobiota bacterium
CAGCGCCATGTGCTCGACGGGTGTGCCGTAGTCTGGCTTCCAAGATTTAGCGGTGGAGCAGATGGTCTTTGTGCCAACGTAAAACTTCAGCCCTGCGGCATCGGCTTTGGCTTTCAATCCAGCTAAGTAGGCTTCTTCAAACGACTCGAATGGCGACAGCTCGGAGATGAAGAGCGTGTCAAGTTTCAGCGAGGCTGCGTAGTCGATTAATGCACCCGCTTTCCAGCCTGCGGCGCGTACAGCGAAGTGATCCATGCCTACCATGACCTTGGCTGGTGGTGCCGTCGCAGCCGTGGCAATACGAGTGGCGGAGAGAGCTGCGGTAGCAGCCGAGGCAGCGGCAGTGCGGAGGAGGTGACGGCGATTCATGGTATGAGTTAAAAGTAGAGCGAGGGTCAACGAACGACATACCGGTGTTCCTTCGCAACACGAAAAGTGGCAGCGTCCTTTAGTCGCTGCTGAGTGTTATACCTCGCATGACTTGAACGACAAAAGAGATGCCCAGCGGCTCTGCCAGCGACAGCCTGGGCGAATCCCATGAACTACCTCCGCCCTGCCTTGCTGCCCGTCATAGCATTGATCTCCCTGCTACTGCCCGCTAGCGCGTCAGCACGGCCCATGGTCGTCGCCTATGTGCCAAACTGGATTGAGCTGCCCGCCTTCGCTGAAACCATCGACTATGCGAAGCTCACCCATATCAACATCGCCTTCGAGAACCCAGCGAATGACGAGGGCGACCTGTCCTTCAACCCAGCAAACGAAGCGCTGATCGCCAAAGCCCGTTCGCATCAGGTGAAGGTTCTGATTTCCATCGGCGGCGGCTCAGCCTCGGGTGACAAGACGCTGCTCAAACGATACGCCCACCTGCTAGGCGACAAGCAGCGACAAGGCTTTGTCTCGCGACTCGTCGCCTATGTCATCGAGCACAAGTTCGATGGGCTCGATGTGGACTTGGAAGGGCCGTCCATCACCGCCGACTACGGTGCCTTCATCAGCGACCTCGTCGCCGCTCTCAGACCCGCGAGCAAGCTCATGACTGCCGCGCTCTCCATGGGCTACGGCGGCGACAAAGTACCTGTCGCAGCCCTCGCGCATTTCGACTTTATCAACATCATGGCCTACGACGGAGCAGGCTACTGGCAACCTGACGCACCGGGCCAACATTCATCGCTCGACTTCGCACGGGAGAACGTCGCCTGGTGGCTGGCCCGTGGCCTACCCAAGACCAAAGCCGTGCTCGGCGTGCCCTTCTACGGCTATGGATTTGGCAAGGCCTTCCGCAAACGCGACTACCCCTACAAGGACGTGGTGGCCAGTTACCCCGGCGCAGAGAACACCGACCAAGCAGGCACCACGATCTGGTATAACGGCCTGCCCACCATCAAGGCCAAGGCCCATCACGTCATCGAGCAAGGCCTCGCAGGCATCATGATCTGGTCGCTCGATTCCGACACAAAGGACAAGCGTTCCTTGCTCTCCGCGATCCATGAAACACTCAATGCTCCGGTCACACCCCGATGATGTGTTTCCCCCACACACCTACTCCCCTGCCCAGCAGCGACTGGCATCGACGAGCCTACCATCCTCAAACTTGACGCCCTCGGCGGCCAGCAGCGCCAGCTTTCGTAGCACTTCACGACCACCTCGCTCACCCGCATAGCCACCCAGCGTGAGATCCGTTTTGATAACGCGATGGCAAGGCACCTCGGGCATATTGGGATTGCGCTTCAACGCCTGGCCGATGGCCTGTGCCGAGCGACAGCGGATGATTTTCCCAATGACCGCATACGTCGTCACCATGCCATGCGGAACCATGCGCACGGCGTCATAGACGCGCTCCTCGAAGGCAGTGGGTGGTCGGTCTGAATCCATCTCAAAAACACTGCTCAAACCCAACAAAAAAGCGACCCGTTTTAGGGGTCGCTTTGTTTATCTTCCACACTGGCGGAACCGACGAGACTCGAACTCGCAACCTCTGCCGTGACAGGGCAGCGCTCTAACCGATTGAGCTACAGCTCCACAACCGTGTGAAGGGGCCGCGACGGTAGCGGTGCCTTCGTTTTCTGCAAACGAATTTCTTCATCTTTGCCAACTTTTTCGACAGTCAAAGAGGCTGACACATCAGCCTCCCTGCACAGGCGGCATCAGCGCCACTTCCGAGCCTTCGTGCAGCAGGGCGGCGCGCTTCACATACGCCTGATCCACCGCAATAAGCAGGCTCGAATCCCACGCCTCCAGCGTCGGCCAGCGGGCATAGAGCATGGCGACGAGATCAGCCACCGTCGCGCAGCCATCGCAGCTCAGGTCTATGGCCGCAGTGCCTGTGATGTCTTGGAGCACGGAGAAGAAAAGCACGCGGATATTCATCTCACCCTTCGCCCTCCAGTCGCAGGATGCCGATGCACGGCAGGTTCCTGAATTTCCCCGCGTAGTCCATGCCGTAGCCGACCACGAACTCATCCTCGATCTCGAAGCCCACGTAATCCGCCGCCACATCGCGGGCATGGGCGCGGCGTTTCTCCAGCAGCACGCCCGATTTCAATGAAGCCACAGGCTCTCGCCTTACCCGCTCCATCACCGCAGCGAGTGTGAGCCCGGTATCAAGAATATCATCCAGCACCAGCACATGCTGACCGCGCAGATCCAGCCCCACGGGCCACGGCAGGCGCACCTCGGCGCTGCTTTTCGTCGTGCCATTGTAACTGCTCGCACTCATCGTCACGATGCGCATCGGCAGGTCGATGTGGCGCAGCAGATCAGCGACGAAAAACAGGGCACCATCCATCAGCGCGATCACGGTGATTTCCTTGCCAGCGAAGTCGCGCTCCACCGCTGCGGCCATGCTGGCGACGCGTTCTTGAATGCTTGCCGCATCGAGCAGCACGCTGTGGAGATCGGAGAAAAGGCCGGAGACTTCGTTGGGCATGAGATTGAGTCGGTGGATAAAAATGAGTCCGCAATTTGCGCCTTCTTTGTGGCAGACCAGGGCGCAACCCTGCTAGCGTGGGGGACGTTGATTACCTGCAATGAATCCCCCTGACAAACCAAACCTCCGCGACCTGCGAGTGAGCTACGAACTCGGCGAACTCGATGAGTCCAGCGCCCCAGCCTCGCCTCTCGATCTCTTCCAAACCTGGCTGCATGAAGCCCTCGCCAACCAATTGCCCGAGCCCAATGCGATGACCCTCGCCACCATCGGCCTGGATGGTGCGCCCACCGCCCGCACCGTGCTGCTGAAGCAACTCGATGATCGCGGCTTCTGCTTTTTCACCAACTACGACAGCCGCAAAGGCAGCGAACTCGCCAGCGATCCACGCGCCGCGATGGTCTTCCTCTGGACGGACATGCAGCGCCAGGTCAGCATCCGAGGCACGGTGAAAAAACTGCCGCAAGCCGAGGCCGAGAGCTATTTCGCCGTGCGCCCCTATGGCCATCAAATCGGAGCCTGGGCCTCGCAGCAGAGCGCCGAGATCGACAGCCGCGATGTGCTGGAAACCAAGGCCGCCGCCCTGCGCGAGCGTTACCCGGAAGGCCACAGCACCGTGCCCTGCCCCCCGCACTGGGGTGGCTACGCGCTGATGCCCGAGGAGATCGAATTCTGGCAAGGCCGCCGCAGCCGCCTGCACGACCGACTGCGCTACCGCCGCGAGGGCGATGCCTGGGTGCGCGTGCGGCTGAGCCCGTGAGGCCAAGCCGCGCTTGTGCGAGCGCCCTCGTTGACTTGCTCGTGAGAGCGGGGTGGGCAGCGCTATCACCACCTCATAAGTTTGGTGAAAGGCGGAAGTTCATCCGTGGTTGCTTCGCGTCTAGGCCGCACGCAAGAGCCCGCGTCTCGAACCGTTCTTCCCCTGCCCTTCCACGCTCTTCACCATGCCCCCTCGCCGCGCTCACACCTTCATCATCGCCGCAGCGATTCTCTCGCTCTCAGGCGCTGTCGGCCACGCTGCAAACCCAGCGCTCCAGTTCAACCGCGACATCCGCGCCATCCTCTCGGAGAACTGTTTTGCTTGTCACGGCTTCGATGCCAAAAAGCGCAAGGCCGACCTGCGCCTCGACACTGCCGAGGGTGCCTACACCGCCATTAAAGACGAGTTCCCGATCAAGCCCGGCGACCTCGCCAAGAGCACGGTTTGGCAACGCATCATGACCACCGATGAAGATGAACTGATGCCACCCGCCGAGTCGCACAAAAAGCTCACCGTTGCGCAGAAGGACACGCTGAAACGCTGGATCGAGCAAGGCGCACCATACCAGAAACACTGGGCCTTCGAGGCACCGCTCAAACCCAAAGCTGCCAACTCCATCGACGCTTGGCTTGCCTTGCGCCTCGCTTCCGAAAACCAAAAGCCCGCGCCCGAAGCCGACCGCAGCACGCTCATCCGTCGTGTCTCATTTACAGTGACCGGCCTGCCGCCTACGCTAGCTGAGGTCGATACCTTTATCGCCGACACCTCGCCCCAGGCTTATGAAGCCATGGTGGATCGCTACATGAAGTCGCCACGCTATGGTGAAGAGATGGCGCGGCACTGGCTCGATGTCGCCCGCTACGCCGATACCCACGGCCTGCACCTCGATAACGAACGCAGCATGTGGGCCTACCGCGACTGGGTCGTGCGAGCCTTCAACGACAAC
The DNA here is from genome assembly GCA_031411235.1 of Verrucomicrobiota bacterium. Taxonomy (GTDB): domain Bacteria; phylum Verrucomicrobiota; class Verrucomicrobiia; order Verrucomicrobiales; family Verrucomicrobiaceae; genus JANOAR01. Next base: position 4,633 of record JANOAR010000246.1, read on the forward strand.
CTGCCCTTCGATCAATTCACTGTCTGGCAGCTCGCTGGCGACCTCCTGCCGAATGCCACGCCCGATCAGATCACCGCTACCGGATTCAGCCGTTGCAACGTCACTACCAGCGAGGGCGGAGCCATCGACGACGAGTACCGCCATCTCTACGCCGTGGATCGTGCGTCCACACTCACACAGGCTTGGCTGGGCCTCACGGGCGGCTGCGCGCAGTGCCATGACCACAAGTTTGATCCCATCACCACCAAGGAGTTTTATTCGCTCTACGCCTTCTTTTACAGCAGCGCCGATCCGCCCATGGATGGCAACATCGCCAACACCATGCCGGTGATGAAGTTGCCACTTGGCCAGCAGCAACAAGCGCTCGATACCGCCATCAAAGCCGAAGCTATGGCGCGTGCTGCGCTCGATGCCGCTGCGGCCAAAGGTAAGCCAAACTTGGAAGCTCGTTCTACGTCAGGCGAAACGACCATCGAAGATGTCCTCTTCGACGATACCTTCCCCTTGGGCATCGAAGTAAAGAACACCTCGCGCAACCCCAGCGTCTGGGATGACAAGCCCAGCTATGGCGCGAAGTCCGGGCATCGCACGCTGCGCCTCAGCAACGGCCATTACTGCGATGAAAGCATCGACTTCGCCCTCAAGCCCATCACCCTCGCCAAGCAACCCAAGCTCAGCATCTGGGCGCGACTCGACCCACTCAGCCCACCGCGAGCCATCGCCATCGCGCTTAACGGACGCCGATTCTACTGGGGTGCAGAAGGCGTCATGGATGGCCCGCAACTCGGCAGCGCCAGCGGCCAAATCCACAGCGGCCCGCTGCCGAAACTTGGCGAGTGGACGCTGCTCAGCGTTGATCCCACCGCCCTCGGCTTCAAGCCCGGCACCGCCATCAATAAGGTCTCCATGCAGCAAATCGGCGGCAGTGTTTCGTGGGACAAGTGCAGCCTCACAGGTACCCCGATGGCGGACAACGCCCCACTCATGCCCTTCGAGCAATGGTGGAAAAGCACGAATAAAAAAGCCTCGCCTGATCTCCTCGCTGCGCTCGCCGACACCTTCAAAGCTGGCCCTGATGCTGTCAAAGACGAAGTCAAACGTAAAGCCTTGAGCGACTTCTACATCGCCGTCATCGCCCGTCCCTTTACGCCTGAAATCGCCCAGCTTCGCAGTGCTTGGGAAGCCGCACGAGCCACACGGCAAGCTGCCGAGAGCGCGATAACCAGCACCTTCGTCTTCAAGGACATGACCACGCCGCGCGACACCTTCATCGCGGAGCGCGGGCAGTACACCAAGCTCGGCGACAAAGTGGAGCCAAGCGTCCCCACCGCTTTCTCGCCCTTCATCAAAGCCAAGCCCGACGCCCGCGCCACACGTCTCGACCTCGCCCACTGGCTGGTTTCCGCGCAGCAACCACTCACCGCACGCGTCACGGTGAATCGTTACTGGCAGCAAATTTTCGGTATCGGCCTCGCCAAGACCAGCCACGATCTCGGCTCCCAGGGCGAGCCGCCCAGCCACCCCGAACTGCTCGACTGGCTCGCCGTCACCTTCCGCGAATCCGGCTGGAATGTGCGCCAACTCATCCGCAGCATGGTCACCTCTGCAGCCTACAAGCAGCAGTCCATCATCACCCCCGAAGCCCTCGCCCAAGACCAAGACAATCGCCTCCTCGCACGCGGCCCGCGCCTGCGCCTCGATGCCGAACAAATCCGCGACAACGCCCTGTTTGTGAGTGGCCTCATCAACCTCGAAGTCGGCGGTCGCGGAGCCTTGACCTACCAGCCGCCCAACATCTGGGAACCCGTCGGCTACGAGAACAGCAACACCCGCTACTACCTCCAGCAGCACGGCCCCGCGTTGTATCGCCGCAGTCTCTACACCTTCCTCAAACGCACCGCGCCACCGCCCTTCATGAGCAACTTCGACGCCCCCAATCGCGAACAAAGCTGCACCCGCCGCGAGCGCAGCAATACGCCGATGCAGGCCTTACAACTCATGAATGACGTGCAGCACTTCGAGGCCGCCAGAGCCCTCGCCGAGCGTGTGCTAGGTGAGGCAAAAAAAGAGGATTCAAGCCGCCTCGCTTGGCTGTTCCGCACTGTCCTCGCCCGCTCACCCGACGCCCGCGAAACCACCTTGCTCCTCGAAGCCCTGGCCAAGCAAAGACAGCTCTACCAAGCCGATCCCGCCGCCGCCAATCAAGCCATCCACACCGGCGAGTCCCAGCCCAAGGACATCGCGCCAGCCCCCGAAACCGCCGCCTGGACGATGCTCGCCAACTTGGTGCTCAACCTCGATGAAACCGTAACTCGGAACTGAGTCCACAGTCCACCTGCCGTCATTCGTCATTCGTCATTCCCCACTTCCCCCATGTCCCCAGAACACCACTTCGACCTCCTGCAAACACGCCGCCAATTCTTCGGCCAGACGGGCCTGCGTCTCGGTGGGCTCGGCTTAACTTATGCCATGGGTGCCGACGCCTTCGCTGCGCCCTCCGCGCAGCAGGTTCACCCTCCCCTGCCCGGCTTGCCGCACTTCGCGGCGAAGGCCAAGGCCGTCATCTACCTGCACATGAATGGCGGCCCCTCGCAGCTCGATACCTGGGACTACAAGCCCGGCTTGCAGCAGTGGTTCAACAAAGACATCCCGCCCAGCGTGCAGGGCGGCCAGCGCCTCACCGGCATGACCAGCAAGCAAGCGCGCTTCCCTGTCGCGCCCAGCCTTTTCAAGTTCGCCCAGCATGGCCAATGCGGGCGTTGGGTCAGCGAATTGCTGCCGCACACCGCCAAGCATGTCGATGACATCGCCCTGGTAAAAACCATCCACACCAACGCCATCAACCACGATCCCGCCTGCACCTATGTGATGACCGGGCGCGAGGTGCCCGGCTACGCCAGCATCGGCTCGTGGCTCAGCTACGGCCTCGGCAGCCCGAGCAATGACCTGCCCTCATTCGTCGTGCTCACGCCCAACTGGAAAGCCAAAGCCGCCGCCCAGGCGCTCTTCACCCGCATGTGGAGCAGCGGCTTCCTGCCTGGAAAATTCAGCGGCGTGGCCCTGCGTGCCGTGGGCGATCCCGTGCTCTATTTAAAGAACCCCGACGGCGTCTCGGCAACCCAGCGCCGGGCCATGCTCGACACGTTGAACCAACTCAATGAGCACAGCTTTCAGAAGTTCGGCGACCCCGAAATCCAGACGCGCATCTCGCAGTACGAGATGGCCTTCCGTATGCAAACCAGCTTGCCCGAGTTGGTCGATCTCAAGCAGGAAAGCCAGGCCACGCTGGACATGTATGGCCCCGATGTGACCAAGCCCGGCACCTTCGCCGCCAGCGCCCTGCTTGCTCGTCGCCTCATCGAGCGCGGCACCCGCGTGGTGCAGCTTTTGCATCGCGGCTGGGATCAGCACAACAACCTCCCCGGCGATCACCGCCTGCAATGCCAGGACACCGACCAACCCATCGGCGCACTGCTCAGCGACCTGAAACAGCGCGGCCTGCTCGATAGCACCCTCGTTGTCTGGGGCGGTGAATTTGGCCGCACTGCTTATTCGCAGGGCACCCTCACCGAGACCAATTATGGCCGCGACCACCACCCGCGAAACTTCTGCATGTGGATGGCGGGCGGCGGCGTGAAAGGCGGCACCAGCTACGGCGAGAGCGACGACTTCAGCTACAACATCGCCACCGATCCCGCGCATTTGAATGACTTCAACGCCACGATTCTAAAGCTCTGCGGCATCGACCACGAGCGCCTCAGCTACAAGTTCCAAGGGCTCGATGCGCGGCTCACGGGCGTGGAAAAGCAGCACGTCATCAAAGAGATGCTCGCGTGATGAGTGGCTAGCGCCTTGCTAAAACCAGGGTTGTGTTTTGCTGGGTTTGTTGGCACTCCATCGTCACTCGTGACGGCGCTTGAGCTTCCCCAAGCCCTGCGCTTCTATCGCTGCCCCTCATTCTTCCATGAAATACATCTCCACTCGCGGCCAGACGCCGCCATGCACCTTTTCCGCCGCCGTCGAAGCGGGGCTAGCGCCCGACGCGGGGCTCTTCCTGCCCGAGACGCTGCCCTCCATCGCAGGCAAACTCGATGCCTGGAGTCACCTCAGCTACCCACAGCTTGCTGCTGAATTTTTGTCGCTCTTTGCCCCCGAAATACCGCTGACCGAGTGGCATCAACTCACCGCCCAGGCATACTCGCGCTTTGCCAGCAGCGAAGTGGCCCCCTTGCACCAGCTTGATGAGAAGACCTATGTGCTGGAGCTTTTTCATGGGCCGACACTCGCTTTTAAAGACTTCGCCCTGCAACTTCTCGGCCTGCTCTACAAGCGCCAAGTCGAGCGCAGCGGCAAGCAACTCGCCGTGCTCGGAGCCACCTCGGGTGACACAGGTTCCGCCGCCATTCACGGCTGCATGGGGCAGGACGGCATCACCATTTTCATCCTCTACCCCGATGGCCGCGTAGCCCCGTTGCAGGAGCGGCAAATGGCTTGCACAGGCGCGAGCAATGTCTTTGCGATCCCCGTGCCGGGCACCTTCGACGATGCCCAGCGCGTGGTGAAAAGCATCTTCGCCGACACCCAGTATGCCCAGGCGATCAACCTCTCTGCTGTGAACTCCATCAACATCGCCCGCGTGCTGGCGCAGTGTGTCTATTACATCTGGGCGTGGCTGCGACTGCCCGAGAAAGCCCGTGAGCAGTGCGAATTCGTCGTACCGACCGGAAACTTCGGCAACGTCCTTGCAGGCTGGATGACCTCACGCATGGGCTTACCCGGCGTCAGCTTTTGCGTCGCCACCAATCAGAACGACATCCTCTATCGCTTCTTCACCACGGGCAGTTACGAGCAAGGCCCCGTGCATCCCAGCCACGCACCGAGCATGGACATCCAAGCCGCCTCCAACTTCGAGCGCTACCTTTATTACCTCTGGGACGAGAACCCCGAGGCCGTGCGCACAGGCATGGCAAAGCTGCTCGCAGGCCAACCGATCCACGTCCCCCAGGCCGTGGGCACGATTCGTTCCACGCGCATGAGCGACGACGAAATCGCCAGCACCATCGCCACACTGTGGCAGCGCCACCGCTACGTTGTTGACCCACACACCGCCTGTGCCTTCAAATCACTCTCCGCGACAAAAACTAGCCTCATCCTTGCGACGGCGAGCCCGGCAAAATTCCCTGATGTCGTCGCCCAGGCAACCGGCACCGAGCCCAACCATCCCACGCTGGAAGCCCTGAAAAACTTGGAACAAACGCGCTGGCCGCTACCTGCCACCGTAGAAGCCGTGAAAGACTTCGTCACCGCACACAAAGCTTGAGCCCCGCTCACAAACCGCAAATTCTCGCTATAAAGACAAGAGTTTCTGCTTGCCAAATATTCACAGTGTGGAAATCTCCGCGCCCCGTAGCCCGGCCCTGTGAATAAACTTGCGCGTGCTGAGCAGCGTGGAAGCAACCCACAAGACACAAGACACATGGCATACGCGATCTTCAAAACAGGCGGCAAGCAGTACAAAGCTGTCGTCGGTGATAAACTGGATGTTCAAAAGCTCGAACTCACTGAAGGTGAATGGGCGACATTCGACCAAGTGCTGGCAACAGGTGAAGGCGCAAGCATCACCGTCGGCACCCCTACCGTCTCAGGAGCCAGCGTCGTGGCCAAGGTGGTAAAGCAGTTCAAAGCTCCGAAGGTCACCACCTTCAAGTTCAAGAAACGTAAAGGCTACCACAAGACTCGCGGCCACCGCCAGCCCCTCACCCAGGTGCAAATCGTCTCGATCAACGCCTAACCCCACCACACCCCAAGAAGGAATATAAGTTATGGCCCATAAAAAAGGACAAGGCTCAGTTAAGAATGGTCGCGATAGCCGCAGCAAGCGTCTCGGGATCAAGAAATTCGGTGGCGAAACCGTCATCGCAGGCAACATCATCGCCCGTCAGCGCGGCACCAAGTGGACTCCTGGTCGCAATGTTGGCATCGGCAAAGACCACACCATCTTCTCCCTCATCGCAGGCCGCGTCGAGTTTGACAAAGATGGCCGTCGCATCAACGTCGCCGCTCCCGTAGCCGCCGCCGTTGCGGTCTAACGAAGCCGCTACCACAGCTCGTTTCCAACTCCTCAACGTGCCAGTCACATGGCACCCAGCGAAAGCTGAAGAGCCCCGGCTCTTCAGCTTTCTTGTTTTGTATTGCGGTGATACTTGAACCCATGAAACGAAGCCGATTTATCCACCACACCGCCTTGGCTGGGGCTGGCCTCTCGCTAAGTTCCCTGCCGAGCTGTGCCCCAAAATCCGCGCCCCGCAACGATGGCCCAAGCCCGGAGCCCTTTGCCTTTGAAGAAAGCACCATCGCAGAACTCCAGCAGGCGATGGACGCAGGGCAACTCACCTCTGTGGCGCTCACTCGGGCGCACCTGCAACGCATCGAATCACTCGACCACCAAGGCCCGCGATTGAACGCTGTCATTGCCCTCAATCCCGAGGCACTCGCGATAGCAGAATCGCTCGACCAAGAACGTCGCGCCGGAAAGACACGCGGCCCCTTTCATGGCCTACCCGTGCTGGTGAAAGACAACCTCGACACCCATGACCGCATGAGCACCACGGCAGGTTCGCTAGCCCTGGCAGACTCCATCGCTCCACGCGACTCTACCGTCGTCGAACGACTACGCGCAGCAGGTCTGGTGATACTCGGCAAGACCAACCTCAGCGAGTGGGCCAACTTCCGCAGCCACCATTCCACCAGCGGCTGGAGTGGCCTTGGCGGACAGACTCGCAATCCCTACTGCCTCGACCGAGACCCCTCTGGCTCCAGTTCCGGCTCAGCCGCTGCCGTCGCTGCCAACTTCGCCCCGCTAGCGATCGGCACCGAGACCAACGGCTCCATCGTCTCGCCGTCCTCCTGCTGCGGCGTGGTCGGCATCAAGCCCACCGTCGGCCTCGTCAGCCGCGCAGGCATCATCCCCATCTCATCAAGCCAAGACACCGCTGGCCCCATCGCCCGCACCGTCACCGACGCCGCCGCCCTGCTAGCCATCATACTGGGCGACGATCCTCGTGATGCCGCGACCCAGCGATCCCTTGGCAAAACAGCGAACCACATCGCTTCGTTGTTAGCACCACAGCCCATGCCCACGGCTCGGCTCGGCATCGCCCGCCGCCACTTCCAACTGCACCCTCAAGTGGATCCTGTGTTTGAAAAAGCACTGAATGACCTGCGTGGCATGGGTGCTCACTTGATCGACCCGATACAGCTCCCCTCGCTCGCCGCACTGCGCGGAGCCGACCAGCGAGTCATGCTCTACGAATTCAAAGCCGGGCTGAACGACTACTTCACCAGCCTGGGCAGCCAAGCTCAGGTCAAAAACCTCGACGACCTCATCGCCTTCAACCAACGCGAGGCCGCCAAAGAACTGCGCCTCTTCGGCCAAGAAATCCTCATCGAAGCCGCACGCATGGGCCCCTTGACTGATCCCGATTACCTCGAAGCCAAAGCTCACTGCCAAAAGTGGTCCGAGGCGCTCGAAGCCCTCATGGATGAGCACCAACTCGACGCCATCATCGCCCCCACGCGCGGCCCCGCCGCGACTCTTGACATCATCCATGGCGACCATGGCCTAGGCGGCATCTCATCCTACCCCGCCATCGCGGGCCTGCCCCACATCACCGTGCCCTGCGGTCATATTTTTGGCCTGCCCGTCGGTCTGTCCTTCTTTGGCCGCGCCTGGAGCGAACCCACATTGGTCAACATTGCACTCGCCTTTGAGCAAGCGACCCACGCAAGGCAAGCACCGAAATTTTTGAGCACACTGGAGATTCCTGAATCGCTGTGAAAAGCGCAGCCCATAGCTGCGACGGGGCTAGACGTGGAGGGCGGCGTTAGGATGGGGAAGGCTTTACCACGGATGAACACGGATGCTCACGAATAGGGAATCTCTTTCGGCCACAAGTGAACGTGCGGACGTTCGCTGGCAGTATAGCATCGAGATGCCTCCCCATTGGTGGCCATTCGTGTTCATCCGTGGTTGCTCTGGAATGCCCTTAAAATGCCAAGAAACTCGTTATGATGCCCAGCGCTGTCCCAAGCTAAGCTTTGCTGAAAATCCATTTGCTGCCTCCCCTCCGAACCTGCTAACTAGGCGGCCCCCTTCCCTCCACACACAGCCATGCTTGAATTCTTTCGTCGCCACCGCGGTCCCTTCATGATCGGGATCACCATCGTCATCATCATCAGCTTTGCTTGGTGGGGTGGTTCCAGAAAATCAGGTGCTAAGATGAACGCCAGTCCAGATGACACTGCCCTGGTAATCTATGGTCGCCACTACAGCCACATCGACCTGGGCAAATACGCAGGCTATCAGCGCCTTGCCTATCAGCTTGGGTTATACGAGTTGGCCTTCGGCTTGCCCGCCGCAGCCCAGCTTGACGTCGTCAACCGCGATGAAAACACAGGCGTCGGTTTTGCCGCCAACCTCCTCGTGCTGCGCGAGCAAGCCCTCAAGCACGGCGTTGCCATCTCGGATGAAGAAGCCCGGGTGCGCTTCAAGACACTTCAACCCTTCCAAAAGGAAGGCAAATTCGATGAGCAAAGCGCCGCCAACTTCCAGACCAACATCGGCAGCATGGGCCTCATGCCTCGCGACATCCTTGACCTCATCAAGGACAGCATCGCCTACGAGAAGCTCAATGAAATGGTCGGCCTGAACTACACGCCCTCGACCCTCGCCGTCAGCAAAAGCTACGCTGCACAGCAGCAGACCATCAAAGCCAGCACCATCAAGTTTGCCCTCGATGACTTCAAAAAGAAGATCGAAGTCAAAGATGACGAGATCGCCAAGTACTTCGGTGAAAAGAAGGACACCTACAAAACCACCGAGAAACGCGCCGCCGTGTATGTGGTCTTTGAAAAACCCAAAGCCGACGACAAGCTCAAGGCCGAGGACAATGCCAAAGCCACCACCGCCTGGGAGGAAATGGTGAACAAGTTCGACAGCGACTTCCGCACGCCCGGAGCCGACATCAACAAACTCGTCGAAGCGCTCAAGAAGCCCGAAATCAAGGTTCAAGTCCTCGCCCTCAGCGAGGAAGCAACGCCCGCCGACGCCATCAAGGACGAAGCCGAAGTCGTGAAGGAACTGTTCCGCCCCTCCCTCAAAATCGGTGAGCACAGCGCCCCCATCGAAGGCAGCAAGGGCTACTATTTCCTCAAAGTCACCCAACTTGATGCTTCCAAGCAGCAGGAACTCAAAGACGTGACCGCCAAGGTGAAGGAAAGCCTCATCGTCCAAAAGGCCCAGGAGGCCATGACCAAGACCGCCAACGAGGCCCGCACCGCGCTGCAAGACGCGCTGAAGGCAGGCAAAAAACTCGATGATGTGGTGAAGGAAAAAGCCTGGAAGAGCGAAGCCCTCGCCGAGTTGACCCCAGGCAACCCACCTCCCGGCCTCGACAAAGGTGCCGAGATCGCCAAGAGCGCTGCCGAAACCCCCGTCAATGGTGTCGCCTTGCCGATCACCACCGACACAGGTTCGCTCCTCGTCGTCGTCACCAGCAAAGAACTACGCAAGCGCGACGACTCCGCGACGATGAAGCAAAGCCAGGAAAGCAGCATCGCTCAACAGACCAAATCCGCTCTCTTCAAGGCATGGTTTAGCCAGCTCGTGAAGGAAGCCAACGTGAAGCAACCCACCCTGCTGGATCGTTCCTAACCCCTCGCATCAGACATCTATGAGCGACCAGGCAGACCAAGTCGAGGCGCTCTATGATGAGGCCAGCGGCCACATCGCCATCGGTGAGTTGGAGCAGGCCACCCTGCTTTACCGCCAGTGTGTGGCCCTCGATCCCCAGCACTTCGATAGCTGGCACGCTCTCGGCATGGCGCTGATGAAGCTCGACCAAACCAAGGAAGCCATCGGCGCAGGCCTCATGGCCACCACCCTCCGGCCCAACGATCTCCTGGCCTGGACTGCGCTCTCGCAGATGTATGTAAAAAACCACCAAATTGCCGAAGCCGAGGATGCCAAAGGCAAGGCCCGCATCTTGTCCCTGGGCGGCAAGGTCGTCAGGGACGTGAGCTGATCATTTGGCCTCAGCCGTGACCATGCAGTAGAAATCGTCAGCGAGGCTGAGCGAGGGCCGCCAATACAAGGAAGGTAGTGCTTTTTGGGCCTGAGTGTGGTTCCACCACTCGCTGGCCCAAAAAGCACTGCCTGACGTAGTAGTGGTGGGCCGTAGCCAGCCGCAGCAGATTTCTACTGCATGGTCACGGCTTAGCCTTGAGTTCCCCTGCCATCTCCAGCAGCGCATCCATGAGCTTCACGGAAGCCTGGGATTCCAAGTTGTTGGTACCTGGCCACGTCTCGTAACCGCCAAGATCAAAGTGCCTCGGGGTGGGCATGTAGCCGTAGTAGCCGTGCGCGAGTTCCACCATGAAGGACTTCGCGAAGGGGCTGCGCTTTTTGAATTCCAAGCCTGTCTCTGAAAACGTTTCGCAGGGAGAGGTGCCGATGCAGATGTCGCCGATGCGCAGTGTTTGCACGGGCGCTTTGGTCTGGGGGCTTGCCTCGGCAAGCCGTTGCACTCGGCCCGCATACGCGAGTGGCAGATCGGCTTTGCCTTGGATACGTGGGGTTGTTGCTTCGGTGTTTTTGGCCCACTGGAGGAGGTCCGTGTCGATCTTGCGCCAGGCGATGTCGAGTTCGCGGTAGCGAGCATCCAGCGCAGCGCTGGCCTGCCAGCTCACTTTTGCCAAGGCCGCATTCACTTTGCCTGCCACATCATCGGCAACGAAGCGCATCTGCTCATACGCAGGTTTGTTGGGGCGCGGAGTGCGGAAGTTGATGTTGTTCACGTCGCCACTGGTGCCATTGGCCAGCATCGCGACAAACGGCGGATCGCTCTCGCTGCCCTGTTGCAGCTTCTTTAATGCCTCGCAGTACATGCCGTAGTAGTCCGCCGAGATGTGGCCATTGCCGACACCGCCGACATAATGAAGCGAGTAGGCGGCATACACCGAGATGAGCCTACCGGAGGGCTCGCGCAGGGCGATGAAGGAGAGCGTAGGATCAATCGGCCCGGCGGGTTCCACGAGGTTGGGATTGCCTGCTCCAGGGTTCATTTTCACTTTGTCGATCTTGCCAAAGGGGTTCGGCGGCATGGTGCCTTCTTTCAAAAACCACCGGCGATTGAACAGATGCTCGGGAATCTCGACGGTGCCAAAAGCAAGCTCCGCTGGCCGCAGCAAATGATTCGCACGCTGCACACCATCAGCGATGCGACGAGCGACAAAGCGCTGGTAGTCGGTCAGTTCCATATCCGAACTGTAACTGCGCGGCGTGCTGCCCAGCGTGCTCGTCGCCGAGTGCGTGTGCGTGCCAGAGATCAGCACATGGGCAGCGGGGATGCCTGTGGCCTGTTCGATCAACTTGCGGGCCTCGATGGAAACACTGCGATGCAATCCGAGCAAATCACAGACAACGAGAGCCAGCTTTGTTTTGCCATCATCGAGCACCAGACAGCGAGCGTGCAGTTCATCGTGGATGTGAGTCGAAGGAAAAGGCAGGAAGCCACCAATGATGTCGGCGCCGATCTCCGAGGTGATGTTGCTCGTCGCGGCACCCGCGAGGAGAGGAGCCTTGGGCGGATCGGCAGCGACAGCACAAACGGCCATGAGAAGCGAGAGAAGGAGAGTGCGCATAGGAAGAAAGAGTGAGCACCAGCTACGGACATGTCGCCCTCGGTATCTCGCAGAGATCGAAGAATCACAGCCAAGGCTCGGTGCGTTCATCCCTCCCGCCCAAAGTCTGCGCTCGGGTTAATTCCTCGCTAGCATCCTCTGCCGCCCAGCGTATGACCCCGCCCGCATGAAGCTCCTCGCCCTACTCGCCCTCGCCCCCACGCTGCTGCTTGCCGCGCCCAAGCCGCTCTTCTCCTCCAAGCTCATCGACGAAGCCACGCCCGGCCACAGTGTCGCCATCGACGTGAACCTCACCGGCGCGAAAGAACTCTTTCTCGTCGTCACCGACGGCGGCAATGGCTTCGGTGCGGATTGGGCCGACTGGGCCGAGCCCCGCCTCATCCTTGCCGATGGCAGTGAGAAAAAACTCACCGACATCGAGTGGAAAAATGCTAAGGCGGGCTACAAAGATCCGCGCATCAATGCCAACGTCGAAGGCCAAACCCTGCGCTCTAAAGGCCAGGACATCGCCTATGGCATCGGCACCCACGCCAATAGCGTGATCGAATACATCCTGCCCACCGGGGCCAAGCGTTTCATCGCCCGCGGCGCTCTCGATGAAGGCGGCACCAAACAAGGCGGCGGCACCAGCGTCACTTTCCAGGTCTTCACCGAAAACCCCGGCGAAATCAAACCCACCGACGCCAGCAGCCACGAGCCTGCGGACGCCATTGCCACCTTCGAGACCCATCCCGAAGTGGAAGTGCAACTCTTCGCCAGCGAGCCCATGATCATGAGCCCATCGAGCATCGACATCGACGCCCGAGGCCGCGTGTGGATGTGCGAAGTCGTCAACTACCGCAGCCACAACGGCGAACGCAAAGAAGGCGACCGCATCCTCATCGTCGAAGACACCGACCACGATGGCAAAGCCGACAAGAGCACCGTCTTCTACCAAGGCAGCGACGTGAACAGCGCCCACGGCATCTGCATTCTCGGCAACAAAGCGCTCATCTCCTGCGGCGACGAAGTCTTCTGGCTCATCGACGACAACGGCGACGACAAGTCCGACCGCAAGGAAGTGATGTTCACCAACATCGGCGGTGCCCAGCACGACCACGGCATCCACGCCTTCCACTTCGGCCCCGATGGCCGCTTGTATTTCAATTTCGGCAACGCCGGCAAGCAGCTCTGCAACCCCAAGGGCGAACTCATCACCGACATCCACGGCGTGAAATGCACCAACCAAAACAACCGCCCCTATCAGCAAGGCATAGTCTTCCGCTGTGAGCTGGATGGCAGCAAAGTCGAGATGCTCGCGTGGAACTTCCGCAACAACTGGGAAGTCGCCGTCGATAGCTTCGGCACCATGTGGCAGAGCGACAACGACGACGACGGCAACAAAGCCGTGCGCGTCAACTACGTCATGGAGTTCGGCAACTACGGCTACTCCGACGAGAAGACCGGCGCTGGCTGGCAGACCCCGCGCATCGGCCTGGAGGCAGAAATCCCACAGCGCCACTGGCATCAAAACGACCCCGGTGTCATCCCCAACGTGCTCATCACTGGCCAAGGCTCGCCCACGGGAATGCAAGTCTATGAAGGCGACCTGCTGCCCAGTGTTTTCAAAGGCCAGCCCATCCACTGCGACGCCGGCCCCAATGTCGTGCGCGGCTACATCACCCAGCCCGACGGCGCAGGCTACAAGGCCGAGATCGTCAACATGATGCAAGGCGTGAAGGACAAGTGGTTCCGCCCCAGTGATGTGTGCGTCGCGCCCGACGGCTCGCTCATCATCGCCGACTGGTACGACCCCGGCGTGGGCGGGCATGGCATGGGCGATTTGACTCGGGGACGGTTGTTCCGCGCGACCACGAAGGCTGCTCTGAAGTATGAAGGCAGCTCCCCAAAAGTAGATACCGTTGATGGGGCTGTGGCTGCATTGAAGTCGCCGAATGAAGCGACGCGGTATCTGGCGTGGACAGCATTGAATGGCTTTGGAGCCAAGGCCGAGCCCGCGCTGAAGGCGTTGTTTGAAGACAAGAAAGCCGAGCCGCAGCATCGGGCGCGGGCGTTGTGGCTGCTCGCTGCAAACGAGAAGAGTAATTCCGAGCTTCAGCTCGCCAAACCCGCGCAGGCCAAGGCGCAATCTCCTTCAGAGCCAGCCCCGAAAGCCAAGTCCAACGGGCTAAAGCCCGAGACCACGTCTCCTTCTGCAATTGAACAAACCTCTTTGAAGTCTCAGGGGCCATCCATTCTAATTTCCGGCTCGACAATCTCACCTTCTGCGCCAGCCACGGTTTGGTCGGCAATTCTCCGCGAAGCACTTGATGGCAGTGATGACAACATCCGTGTAACTGCCATCCGTGCAGCAAGGATGCTCTCGCTCCAACAAGAGGCCGTATCGATCAGCTTCCCCGATGACTCTATTCTAAAGTCATCTCCAGTCACCCGACGTGAGCTTGCCATTGGCCTCAGATTTCAGTCGCACATGCTGGCCTGCACGGATTGGAAACTCATAGCTGCGCTTCGTGATAAGGTAGATCGCTGGGAGCTTGAAGCTTTAGGCATTGGAGCCGAACTGCATTGGCTTGCTCGCTTCAGTGATGGTGGTGGGATGTGGGGTATGAAAGTTGATGATCAAACCTCACATTCATTAGGAGACATCTTTTGGAGAAGCCGCACGACCAGCATGCAGGATGCAAATGGCAACGATGTGTTCGCCGCAACCCCGGCAAACATTTCCCAGCTCATTCTCGCCAAGCAGAGCGAGCTGAGCCCTGCTCCGATCAGCCTCCTCCGCGCCCTCCAACTCCAACCCGCCGCCAACGATGCCGCCGTTGCCAAGGCCGCGATGGACATCTTCCTCAAAGCCGACAGCGAGACCTCGCTCGCTGCCACGGCGCTGCTCGACCGCAACGCCATCAACAACGAACCCGCTGCCAAAGCTCGTCTCGATGAATTGCTCAAGCCCGTCATTGGCAAGCCTGCCTTTGTCGAACTCGTGCAGCGCCTCAGCCTCACCGGCTTCGAGATGGACCTACTCGCCTACATCCTCGCGCACCCCTCCGATGAAGCCGCCACCACCGCCGCCAAGCTCATCGCCGCCAATCGCGATGGCACCGCCGCGTTGCTCGCCAAGGCCGAGCCCAAGGACGCCAAAGCCCTCGCCAGCGTGCTCGGCAGAGTCAGCGACCGCGCCAGCGTCGCCGTGCTCAACACCGCCTTCTGGAGCGTGAAAGACCATGGCACACGCGTCGCCATGATCGACGCCCTGGCGCTCAGCAGCGAAGGCGGACGCGCCGTGTTGAAGTGGAACAAAGAACACAAGCTACCCGCCGAACTCCAAGCCGGAGCCGCCCTCGCGCTCAGCCGCAGCACCGAC
>JANOAR010000247.1:0-4358 GCA_031411235.1 Verrucomicrobiota bacterium
CCCCCACAGCCCTCGCTGGCAGCACGGAATACATGCAAGCCTGCGCCTCCTCCCGCGATGGACGCTGGGCCGTCGCGGGTGGCGAGGACAGCGTACTGCGCGTCTGGGAAACCAAGGCCGGTGTCCCCGTCGGCGTCTTCGCCAAGCCATAGGCGATACTGCCGCGCCTCACGTTTTGGGAAAAATAGCCAGCGGCATCGCGCACGGAAAGGGATGCAATGGAACAAGGACAAATCGGCTAAAGCCTCGTACTCCAACGAGGCAAATTTGCGTCTGGAAACGCTCGGCCCAAGGCAATGAATGGCCACGTTGGAGTATGAGGCTTTAGCCGATTTGTCCTCGTTACTTTTCGTCCCAACCTCTCTACGGCTGATCGTTTTCCCAGCACTTAATGCGCGGACAATAGGACTGTACACGTTTCTCAAGCCCCCAGTGAATGAGCAGAGGCAGGGCATTTAACACCAAAGGTGTTGAGGAACCTAGCCAAGGGTTGCCCTGGCGAGCCTCGGCGAGTTGGGGCTACCCTGGGTACGGCGCGAAACAAGAGTGCGCGAACCCAAGAGACGTCTGGGTCTGGCGCACACCAGAAGCGCCCCTCCACCCGCATCGCCTGCCGCAGCCACTTCTTTGGTTAACAAAGCCATTTCTTTGGCTAACAAAGTCTCTTCTCTGGTTAACAAAGCCACTTCTTTGGTTAACAAAGCCACTTCTTTGGTTAACAAAACCTCTTCTCTGGTTAACAAAGCCACTTCTTTGGTTAACAAAACCTCTTCACTGGTTAACAAAGCCACTTCACTGGCTAACGAAGCCTCTTCTCAAGGGTGCAAGTTCATTTCTCTGGCTAACGAAGCCTCTTCACTGGTTAACGCAGCCGCTTCTTGGGTTAACAAAACCTCTTCTCATGCCAGTGAAATCGTTTCGTGGTAAAAAAATGACTTTGTAAGCTAGAGAAACCTCTTCCCAAGGTAAAGAAACCTCTTCACTAGCTAGAGAAACCCTTTCCCAAGCTAAAGAAATGCCTCGAAACCAGCGTTCACAGGCCGAAAGACCCAGTTTTAGGCCAGGGATCCCTAGTTGAGGCCGTAAAAAACGGCCAATTCCCAAGGTGGAAAACACGGCGCAGTCCCTAATGGTCAGAGCTTAGCCTGCCCATCCTAGACCGCCGGATCGGCCTGCCATGGGCAACGGAGCGCAGCCACAGCGAGTCCACTACGAGGGAGCAACGAGGTTTTCGTCTGTCAGCAACGGGCCAAAACCAAAAATATTTAGGAATGCAAACAGTAAGGACTTGCTAAAATACAGGGAATATATCTTATTTCCATAACCTTCATAATTAATGAGGGTGGCCAAAGCACCTCCTGTCGCCCATCCACTCATTGCTTCCCTGCGCTTTCTTGCCTGGGGGTTGGCAGTAAGAAGCCCGGCGGGAATGTCTTGGAACAGTCAGAAAAACCATAAAACGACAATCCCAAAAGGAAGCAGAAACAACCGCATGAAAACCAACTATCCAGACACCTCCATGGCCGCGACGCCCCAAGGCATTTCTCACAAAAATGGCGGCAGCCCAGGCCGCCGCAGCACCGCCCGCCGCATCATTGCCGACGTGATTGCCGAGCAGGCTCTCGACCCAACTCCCATTCGCTACGATACCGGCGTGCGCTTCGACAGCGGAGTCCGCTATGCCGACCCCGGTGTGCCCGTCAGCGACGGTGCCAAGGTCAAGATCGACATCTCCACACTCACAGACCCCGCCTTCGCGCAGTACTGCGAGCAGCACGCCCAGGACATGCTGGGCAACGCCCTCTACCCCGACCCCGTCCCCTCCGCAGTCGATTACGGTGCCCTCCTCACCCAGTATGAGACAGCGCTCACCGCTGCCGACAGCGCCCGCGCCGCCTCGCAAATGGCCACTGCCAGCAAAAATGCTGCGCGCGACGCCCTCACCTCCGCCATGAAACTGCGCGGCAACTACGTGCAAATCGCCAGCAACGGCAACACTGCCGCCATCCTCAGCAGCGGCCTTCAGGTACAAAAGGCCCGCACCCCCAAAGGTGCCCTGCCTCCCCCCAGCAACGTCCGCGCCGTGCTGGGCAGCGTCGCCGGAGCCATGTCCGTCCTTTGGGACGCCGTCGCCGGGAACTCCGGCTACCTCGCCCAGTGCAGCAAGGACGTCACCCCGCGCGAATGGTCGCAGCTCAAGCGCGTGACCAAGCCGCGTCTTGACCTGGAAAACCTCGAGATCGGCACCACCTACGTGTTCCAGCTCGCCACTGCGGGTGGCGACGCCGGCCAGAGCCCCTGGTCTCCCGAGGTCAAACGCGCCGCCGCGTAGGCCCGCATAGCCCCCGGTGCGGA
This sequence comes from Verrucomicrobiota bacterium, assembly GCA_031411235.1. GTDB lineage: Bacteria > Verrucomicrobiota > Verrucomicrobiia > Verrucomicrobiales > Verrucomicrobiaceae > JANOAR01. Next base: position 2,356 of record JANOAR010000247.1, read on the forward strand.
GCCGCCAGTGGCATGGGTTTCCCAACCCGTGTTCCCACGCCCCAGCGCTCCGCACCGGTACCTCCGCAGCACAGAGGCAGTCCCGCGCCGAAAGGTGAGGCCTCCCAATCCCCCTCACAAATCATCCAGCGGGCTCACGATCTCCCCGCGCATCGCCTTCGCCAGTTGGGTGTAGATTTCCGTCGTGCTCACATGCGCGTGTCCCAGCGTCTCCTGCACGCTCCGTATATCTACCCCACGCAGCAGCAGATGCGTGGCAAAGCTATGCCGCAGCACATGCGCCGTCACCCGCTGACCCAGACCAGCCAGAGCCGCCGCTCGCGCCAGCTCCCGCGTGATCCCGATCTCGTGGATATGGTGCCGCCGCATAATCCCCGAAACCGAGTCCACCGACAAGCCTCTACCTGGAAAGAACCAAAACCACGGCTCCGACACCGCCGCCCCAGGATGCTTCGTTGTCATCGCATGAGGCATCGCAACCCCCGGCACCCCCGCCGTCCGATCAGCAGCGTGTAGCAGCAGCACCCGCGCCCGGTGCTCCGCCAGCGCAGGCAGCAGTGACTTCGGCAGCGTTATGACACAGCCGAGCGCCGGAGGCTAGGCGCGAGACAGCCTGAGCGAAGCGAAGCCCGAAGGGCGAAGGAGCCGGAGGAGGCGACTGAGGCAATCTTTATCGCCTTTGCCAGCACGCACTTCCAGCTTTCGCCCCTCAATATGCACATCTTTGATGCGCAAGTTCAGAGCCTCAGCCACACGCAGGCCACAGCCATATAAAAGTCGGCATACCATCCCCACCTCCCCCGTTACTCCAGCCAGCAGCGCCTTCACCTGCTCTTGGGTTAATACCACCGGCAGCCTCCGGTGGTGCTTTGCCCGCTGGGCTTCTATCCCCTCCACCGGCATCTCTAGCACCTGTTTGTAGAGGAAGATGATCGCATTCAGCGCCTGGTTTTGCGAAGTCGCAGCCAACCCTTTGTTCACCGCCAAATGCGTTAAAAAAGCAGAAATCTCCTGTGCCCCCATTGTCTCCGGGTGGCGATTCCCCCCATGCCACTTCACGAACTGCCGGTACCACATCACATAGCATTGCTCTGTGTTGTAGGAATAGTGTTTGCGTCGCAACACCCCTACCAACCGCGCCTCCAAGTCCCCGGCTTGCTTGTTGTTTTCAGCGCTTTCGGCAGTTCGGCGCTCCTCGCCCCGCCACCCCTCATCCTGCCTGCGTAGAATTGAATGGCCCGCAGCCCCTGAGCCCCCCATTTGCCCGGCATCACTCCCCACCGCGCAGCCCACTCTCTCGTTGTGAGTGGTCTCCTCTTCCCACTCCCGTTCCGCTTCCGCATACGCCTCGCTAGGAAGAGGCTCCAAGTACCCCGCTGCATCCAAGCCTTTTGTCAGCTTGGTTTCAAGTGGCCTCGGCACACCCCTGCCAAGGTGTTGGCTTTGCTCTCCATGCGCTGGATAGTTCGACATGTTTGTCAAAATATCCAAAAATTTGCGCAATAGGAAACATTTTCTCGACAGTCGCGCAGAAATTTGGCAAAAAATGGACAAATTTTGTCGGATATAATAAAGCGCCGTGACAAACCGACAAAAATGTCACTGATCAACAAGTTAGGCGACTCGCGCACGAACCAATGAAAGCCGTCGTCATCGTTGCTGCACTTGCGGTCATTGCGTTGATTGCGGTCATTGCTCAGCGCAACAGACCACATCCTGCCAAGCCAACCACAAATCCACCTCCGCCGGGAATTGTGCGTAACACGCACTTCGTATTCGCGAAGATACTCGATCCGATCTTACCCATCGAGCGAGGCCATAAATACGAAGATCCACTCGACGCGATGCTTCGCGAACAGCACATCGGCGAGGTTACGGGTGGCGGCACGCAGCAACGCAAGGACAAGAGCATCGAGTTTGTCGGCGTGGACATCGAACTCGTGAATCTTGATTCCGCCCTCGACGCCGCCAGAACAAAGCTACGAGAACTCGGCGCACCCAAA
>JANOAR010000248.1:0-23867 GCA_031411235.1 Verrucomicrobiota bacterium
ATACAGTGCCTTGAACATATTCACTTCGCCCGTAGGCCAGACGGTCGCTGCCCCCGTGATGGCGGTGCCATCGGACAACTTGCCAGCCCAGGTCGCTGCACCCGTGGTCAGAATTTTCATCGTCAGGTAGCCCGTACCATCGGGGATACCACGTTCAGCGTTCCAGGTAGGCTCCAGTGCCACAGTGTAATCGGCGGCATAGCCCCCTGGCGCAGCAGGCGTGGGGGCAGTTGTCGCAGTTGTTGTCGCACTGAAGGTATGGCGATAACCTCTGACCGCCACAGGCGCACCCAGGCCATTAACCGTCAACCCATCGCCAGGCTGGAAGCCAATCGAGTTGTCTATCGTGCTGAAGGTAAGCACCAATTTTATCGCAGCGAGTGGTGCCTTGCGGGCGATGAAGGCTTCGAAGGTTCTATTCCCAGAGATGTCGGCATCGGTCAAGAAGCCCTTGAGAGTGTAGGGAGTCACGCCAAGGATCAGTTTTCCAGAGGCCCCGCCGAGGGCAGTGGTAGTGAGAGTGAGCGAGCCCCCCAGATTGCCATTCAGCGTTGCATCACGATCCACGAGACCGGAGAAGGTAGCCGCAGGCAAGAAAGTTGCAGGCACTGGCCCCGCGTTTTGATTGATCGTGTGAACCACCACACCGCCGATTTTGATCTGAGCAGAACGAGCGAGCAAAGTCTTGTTAGGCTGCACCGTGACCAACACATTACTGCTACCAACGACTGAAGCGGTTGGGTAGAGCGCGATCCAGAGATCGGTCTTGGTAGGGAGCCAAGCCACACCAGCAAGAGCCGTCACACCGAAGCTGACGGTACCGCCTTCTTTGGCAACCGTCTGGCTAGGAGATGATGCCGTCACCGTAGCAGCGGTTACTGTGACCGTGCCCGTAGCGTTGCCCTTAAAGCCGTCTGTGACGACATAGGTGAAGGTCGCATTACCCGTAAAAGTGGCGCTAGCGGCAAACACCAGCGTGTTGAGCACCTTCGTCACCACGCCAGCCGTTGCTGGCACAGGCATAGTGAAGGACACCAGTGAGAGCTTATCGCCATCGGCATCTGTATCGTTGGCCAGCACGGGGATGGTTATCTTGGCCAACGGCGTCAAGGATGCTGCGTCAGCATTCGCAACGGGTGCCGTATCCAAGGTTGTGAAAAACGCATTCAATCCATTGCTTGAGCCCACAGTGCTCGCACCACGAATGCGGAAGTTGTACTTGGTGTGGGGAAGAAGTCCTGTCAAAACAGTGTTGGAAGCTATTGGGCCATTCACATTCACCGATGGTGGGGTGCCAGCGATTTCGCTGCCATAGGTCGCAGCAGTACCCCACTGGAAGTTGACTTGAGTGGTGTTGGTTCCCTTCGCATCAACTGAGCCATTCAGCGTGGCACTTGAGGTCGTGATCAACGTCGCTGGGAGTGTCTTGGCTACGGGAGCGACCACGGCAAGTTTTGTGGTGGTCAGTGATTGGGTCGTTCCCACCAAGCCACCCGCGGCGACACGATAGTAGTATTTCAGTCCTGGGGTCAGGAAGCTGAGCGTGGCATTCACAGCCGTTGGCGTTGTACCCGTCACAGGGGCCGTCACCGTGAGGGTGTTGACGAGTGCCGTAGCCGTCAGTCCCCATTGGAAGGTCACTGTCGTAGCCGAGCCATCACCTGTCACCGTGCCATTGAGTTGGGCGCTTGTATTTCCCACTAAAGTCGCGGCATCTGTCACCACCACCAGATCTCCGTCATATCGTGCCAAAAATAAATCGGCATCGTCGAGAGCGTCAATGGTTGTGCCAGCAATGAGGATGTGTCCATCGGTCAGTAGCGCTGTCTGCACCCCATCAGCATATTCGCCTTCTTCGGTGGTGACCTTGCCGCCAACGCCAAAGCTGGTGTCGGCCTTACCATCCGCATTAAAGCGCAGCAACACAGCATGTGTTTTTGTCCCGACTAATTCATAACCGCAGAATAAAATTTTGCTAACCAGCAAAGGGTTGCCAGCATCCAACTTCAAGGCCACCGAGCCAAATAAAGAGGACGAACCAAATGCAAAACTGGACACGTCATCAGGTGGCGCGACAAGGGGAGCCACCGCGAGGCCCTTGGTTCCGAAGGTTACATCGAGCACCCCAATTGCTGAGAAGCGAGCCAGCACCGCCGCATTGGGCAGCGTTTGACGCCCTGCCACGATGAGCTTGCCATCAGGCTGAACGGCAATGGACTCGGCCCGATCGTAACCCAAGCTAAAGCTTGTGATTACCTTGCCAGCTTTGCCAAACTTCGTGTCCAGCGCACCTGTGGGCGTCACCTGGATCATCGCCATGTCGTTTCCTGGCCCCTTCACCGTTGACAGTCCATGGGTCTCGCCCACGACGATGATGCGGAAGTCATTGGGAAGGAGCACTGTGGGAGTGGATTTGATAACCACATCCTCGGCGATGTCTTCTACCGTGATACCCGCCAAAAGGACGCCTTGATTGGCGAACGACGTGTCCAGCGTGCCATTCGTATTGTAGCGGACTACGCTGAAGTCATTGGTGCTATCGTTCACCGCTTGGCCCACAGCGACGATCTTGCCGTCTGCTTGGATGGCTACGCCGCGAAACTCATCATTACTAATTGTCGTCAAGACCGTCTTCACGACGCCTGAACTCACGAGCCCGGGATTGCCGACGCCGAAAGCAGCATCAGGAGCCCCAGTTGCGTCTAGTTTGATGATGAGGCTGTCCAGATCGGTATCATCGTCATAATAATCGGCACCATCGGAGGTGAAGCCCGCGACAATGATAGCCCCCGTCGCTGAGTCTAGGGCCACGGCATTGGCAGAGTCCGCAAAACCATTTCCGCCCACATCAATCACCACATGCCCACCTGTGCCGAATCCCGTATCCAGTGCTCCAGTGGCCAAGTATCTCGTCACCAGCACATCACCGCCATTGCCTGTGGCATCCGTGAAGCCCACGACGACGATCTTTCCCGCAAAGGAACCCGCACCATACACCGCCATAGCAGCCGCCGAATCCCAGTCACCACCTGCCACATCGGTCTTCACTTTTCCGTCAGTGTCGAACGTCGTGTCCAAAACTCCTGGAGCAGCATTCATCGTGCCAAATCCCAGGACAGCCATCGCCGCAAAAGCCACACAGGAACGATGGGCCTGGAGTAAACCAGCGGTGAAAGATAAAATAGAGCGGTTCTTCATAAATAGTCAGTAGTGGGTAACGGGAAGATTTTCAGTGTGTAGGACAAACGGGGGGTCTGGCAAGAAAACAGTTCAGTCTAACGGCGGTTTTTTGACAGACACTCACACTTTCCATTTCACTCATCGAGAACCCAAAGATTTTTCTGTTCTGCACCAACGTTTTGTCGATTCATGCGCGCCACAGCTACTTTCACCCCTCTGCACCCCTATGAAACTTATCCCGATCGCCGCCTTTTCCCTCGTTACGATCAGCATCGCCCAGGCCGCAGACTGGCCTTCCTGGCGTGGCCCACACAACGACGGCATTTGCGATGAAACCAAGCTGCCCACGAAATGGAGTGCCACCGACAACCTCGCTTGGTCCAGCCCCCTCCCCGCCCCAGGCAACTCCACGCCCATCGTTTGGGCGCAGCAAGTCTTCATCACCCAGGCCAGTGAGGGTGGAAAACGCGAACTCCTTTGCTTCGACCGCGCCACGGGCCAACAACTCTGGGCCGCAGGCACCACCTACACCGAGCCCGAGGTCACCCACGGCACCAATCCCCATTGCTCCGCCTCGCCCGTCACCGACGGTCAGCGCGTCATAGTCTCCTTCGCCTCAGCCGGAGTCTTTTGCTACGATTTAAAAGGCAAGGAACTCTGGCACCGCGACCTCGGCAAGCAGCACCACATCTGGGGCAATGGAGCCTCGCCCGTCCTCGCAGGCGGCGTCTGTTATCTCAATTTCGGCCCCGGCGAGCGCACCTTCCTCATCGCCCTCGACCCCACCACAGGCAAGACCCTCTGGCAGCACGAAGAGCCAGGCGGAGCCTCCGGCATCCCAGACCCCAGCACCCCCAACAAACGCACCGAATGGACTGGCTCATGGTCAGATCCCCTGCCACGTCTCATCCATGGCGAGCCCTCATTAATCATGAGCTACCCAGGGAGGCTCTGCGCCTTTCAGGCCAAGACAGGCAAACAGCTCTGGACCTGCGACGGCCTCACCGCCCTCGTTTACACCAGCCCCCTCTACGCTGAGAAAACAGGCATCGCCGTCGGCATGAGCGGTTACGGCGGCAGCGCCCTCGCCGTACAAGTCAAAGGCACAGGCGACATCACCAGCCAACGACTCTGGCACCTGCCCAAGAATCCCCAGCGCATCGCCTCCGGCGTCATCCACGGCGAGCACATCTACATCCACAACGACCCCGGCACCGCCACCTGTCTTGAGTTAAAAACTGGCAAAGTCCTCTACACCGAGCGACTCAAAGGCCCCGCCCCCACCAGCCAAAACTGGTCTAGCGTCGTCCTCGCCGATGGCCTCTGCTACACCGCTAATCAAGGCGGCGACTGCTTCGTCTGGAAAGCCAGCCCCACCTTTGAACTCGTCGCCACCAACTCACTCGGTGAAAAAGTCATCGGCAGCATCGCCGTCTCCGACGGGCAATTGTTCATCCGCGGACACAAGCACCTGTTCTGCGTCGGGAAAAAGTAGCGGAGCAAGCCCAGTGTGACACAGGCTTCCCGCCTGTATGCCCTGTCCTTCATAAAAAGGCAGCAAAACAAACCCACCCCCTCACGCTCAAACCAGCCCCTCAGCACGCGGCGCGAACCGTCCTAGCATCAGTTCACCAGCCATCTGCCGCAGCATCGCCATCCCCACCAGCGGATTACCCCCAGCATCCAGCCACGGTGTATGAGTCGCCAGCGCCCCCTCCCCCGGCACGATCGCCACGAGGCAGCCACTCACCCCCGACTTCGTCGGCAGTCCCACCTCCACCGCCCATTCTGGCGAGGCCTCGTACAGGCCACACGTCAGCATCAGCCCCGTCGTCATCGCCTGATTTTGTGCTGCTAAGTCCGCACGCGGAAAAGCCAGCAACAGCCCCAGCCGCGCCACATCCGCCACCGTACCTGCGAGGCAGCACACCCAAAAATAAACCTCAAAGGCCGCCCGCGCATCGGCCACATGGCCAGCACGCGCCAGCATTTTGGCCAGCTTGGTATTCTCGCTATCAGGCTTGCTCAGCATCGCCTCCAACGTCGCATGATCCACTGCCAGCGCCGTCCCCGCCCGCTCATTCAACCAGCGCAGCAAGCCCTCACACTGAGCCTGCGGTGTCTCGCCCTGCAAATAGGTACACAGCAGCATCGCCCCACTATTGAGCATCGGATTACGCGGCCTCAAGCCATCCGCCGCGAGTTGATCCGTGCAAAAGAAAGCCGCATCGGAAGGACGCTTGCCCACTGTTTCAAACACCGCCTCCGGCCCCAGCGTCTCCAGCAAGTGCAGCAGCAAAAACGGCTTGATCGCACTCATCAACGTGAAGCATTCAGCCGCATCTCCCACCGTCACCACACCCCGCGAAGTCGCCACCCCAGCCGCCAAGCACCCCGCCTCACGCGGACCATACGTCGGCAGCAACCAAGATCGACGCGCACGCCCACAGGAGGCACGAGCAGCTTCGAGAGACTGGGCGAGATCACTGGATGAAATAGAGGCTAAAGGCATAACAAGAGCGATGGCCAAAAGACACCCCAAAGCCCTGGATGCTACCAGCGTTTCGTGTTATCACCGCACGACCTTTCAAAAGCCGTGTGCTGCATGACGTGGGAGGGGTTCTTGCCATGTCATTTGATGGGGGCATGGGGACAGACACATGGGCAGTGCCGCGAGATGGGCTTCGCCTGGGTGGAGTCGCTTCGCGTCATCGGTGGTGGTGAAATAGTGGTCGGGAAATCGTTTTGTGGGGCTGGGAAGGGTTTTCCTCGGGGCGGGTTGAAGCTGCCGTGACGCTCTAAACCTTAGCGATAACGTCAAAAGCAACATGGGTAGGGGAGGGGGGCTTCAAGCGTGCTTTTTGGCAACATTGAGTGACCAGAGGCTTGCGCTTGTTCGGGATTGCTAGCCCAGCACAGGTGCCTAGGCTGGATGGGTCAGAGGCGTCTTCAGTGGTGAACCTCACCGCCTCGGCCATCCCATCTCGCCCTTTCTTAAAACCATGAAACTACGCTCCTCCCGAATCCTCCGCGAACTGCGCACGGGTCAAAACTCTACGGTCATCAAACTCAATCTCATTGACCCGCGCATCATCGAACTAGCGGGTCTGGCAGGAGCCTCTGCGGTGTGGTTGTGCAACGAGCATGTGCCGAATGATTGGCTGAACTTGGAACATCAAATCCGCGCGGCAAAACTCCACGATATGGACACCATCGTGCGCGTCAGCAAGGGTAGCTACAGCGAGTATGTGAAGCCCTTCGAGTGCGATGCCACGGGCATCATGGTGCCGCACATCACCAGTGCGGATGAGGCCCGCAACGTGGTGGACATGGTGCGCTGCCGCCCACTGGGCAGCAAGCCGCTGGATGCTGGCAATATGGACGGCCTTTTCTGCCAAGTGCCGCTCGCGGAGTATGCGGAGCACTGCAATACGGAGAAATTCGTGATCCTGCAAATCGAGGCGCCCGAGGCGCTGGAAGTGGTGGAAGACATCGCTGCGGTGCCGGGCTACGACATGCTGCTCTTCGGCGCGGGTGACTTCAGTCACCGCATTGGTCGGCTGGGTCAGGCTACCCACCCTGAAGTCGTGGCGGCGCGCAAGCGCGTTCATGCAGCGGCCTTGAAGCATGGCAAACATGTCGCGGTGGCTTCGTTATTCGGGCAAAAGGATCAACTCATCGAGGAGGGGACGCGCATCTTTACCCTCGGTGCTGATGTCATCGAGCTGGGCAACGCGTTCCGAAAAATGGTCACAGACTTCGAAGGCAGCGCGGTGGCTGGTGGCTCTGATTCGGTGTACGCGGCGAAGCGTTGAAGGGCGCGTAGGCGCGTTCGCCAGAACGCGGGCAGCTATGGCTGGGCGCGGGGAGCGGCTTTACCACGGATGAACACTGAGGCTCACGAATAGGGGGATATCTTTCGGCTACACGGGGCGCAAGCCAAAGTTCCGACTTCCTGCTTTCCCCCACCCCGTAGCCGTGTATTCTCCGCCCCCTCATTTTTCCCTCTTCTGCCCCTCGCTTGTTATGATCAAAGTAGGTCTCGTCTCTCTTGGCTGCGCCAAAAACCTCATCGACTCCGAAGTGATGATCGGCCACCTCCACCAGGCTGGCATGACTATGACGCCCGATGCCGAGCTGGCGGACGTGCTTATCATCAACACCTGCTCGTTCATTGATATGGCGAAGAAGGAAAGCATCGGCGCGGTGCATGAAGCCGTGGATGGCCGTGCTGAATCGGTTGGCCGCAAGAAACAAAAGATCATCGTCGCGGGCTGCATGGCGCAAAGGTTTGCCCAGGATTTGCCGGGGCTCATGCCTGATGTCGATGCCTTCATCGGGCTCGACCAAGTAACCCAAGTCGCACCCATCATCCAAGGCCTCATGGGCATCACCAAGGCTGCCGATGCCGCGCCGGACAACCACGTCACCCGGCAGCCCAAGTGGATACCGGACTTCGATACACCGCGCTTCCGCCTGACGCCCAAACACATGGCGTATGTGAAGATCGCCGAGGGCTGCAACCACACTTGTTCCTTCTGCATCATCCCGAAAATCCGTGGTCGCCATCGCAGCCGCACGCAGGAAAGCGTGGTGAAGGAAGTGCAACAACTCGTCGCCAGCGGAGTCAAGGAGATCAACCTCATCAGCCAAGACACGACCTATTTCGGCATGGATAAATGGACGGACTCGCGGCCCAACCCCCGTAGCCCCGTCGATAGCAGCAAGGGGGAATCCCTCGCCACGCTCATCAAAGCCCTGGACGCCATCCAAGGTGACTTCTGGATTCGCCTGCTCTACACCCACCCCGCGCACTGGAGCGATGAACTCATCGAAGCCATCGCCAGCAGCACCAAAGTGGCTCGCTACATCGACATGCCGCTCCAGCACATCAGCGACAACATGCTCACCCTGATGCGCCGCGAAACCAATGGGAACTACATTCGCGACCTGATCGCCCGGATTCGCAAAGGCATCCCCGACATCGCCATCCGCACCACCTTCATCGTCGGCTTCCCCGGCGAGACTGAAAGCGACTTCAATGAGTTGATCCGCTTCATCGAGGATGAGAAATTCGAGCGCGCAGGCGTCTTTGAATACAGCCGCGAGGAAGGCACCAAAGCCGCCTCCATGGAGGAACCCATCCACCACATGACACGCAAGCGCCGCTGGAATGAGGCCATGCGTGCCATTCAGAGAAATATCGAGGGCGTGAACCAAAAGCTCCTCGGCAAAACAATACGCGTGCTCGTCGAGGAGCCCGGCGTCGCTCGCAGCCAGCACGACGCTCCCGACATCGACGCCACGGTGCTTGTCGATAAGAAGCACGACGTCGGCAGCTTCATCGAAGTGACCGTCAAAGAATGGCGCGGCTACGATCTCGTCGCGGCGTGATGTGTGGCCGTGTGAACTAGGCACCCGCCCTCACGGGCGGCTACGCCTGAGATCTGGTTAACTCTCGCGAATCGCCAAGCTGGGATTGATCTTGGTGCAATGCAGCGCGGGGTAGAGCCCGCTGGCTAGGCCGACGAGTACAGCGATGCCAAAGGCTAGGGCGGAGAGATCCCAGCCGAAGTAGGGCTCCAGTCGTCCGTGCATCCAGGGGGTGAGGGAGAGTACCTTCAACAAGACGCCGCCAAACACAATGCCCGCCACGCCTGCGACGGCACACAGGGCGGTGGATTCCAGCAGCACCATGCGCAGGATGCGCCAGCGCCGCCAGCCCAGGGCGATGAGAATCGCGATCTCGCGTGTGCGCTCGAAGACGCTCATAAACATGGTATTCATCACACCGAAGGTGCCCACCAGCAGGGCCACCACTGAGGTCGCCCAGTTCATGGCTTGGAAGGTTTTGATACCATCGCTTTTACCAAAGACATCCGCCGCAATCTCCACGCGTAGGCCGGGCAGTTGCTTCTCGATCCTTTGCGCGACGAGCTTGGGATCGCCGGCGTCGGGCGAGAGGCGGATGTTGATGAAGTTCACTTGGCCTTGCTTGAGCATCAAATTTTGCAGCAGTGGTAGGGCGATGATGATGGAGCCATTCTCGACGATGGCCTTGCCATCAATGATCCCCGCGACGGTAAACTCCTCGACTTCGATCATTACCTTATCGCCGGTTTTTTTCTTCAAGGTCTCGGCAGCGATCTTGCCCAGCAGCACGCACTTTTCATCAGGCCGTTGCGGCATTCGTCCCTCGATGAATTCAAAAGCATCCCAGACGAAGCTGCCCCACTCGCGCCCAGAGACGACGATGAGTGGGGCCTCTTCGACACTCATGATCTCGCCCAACAAGCCTGCGGTGGCCGCTACGCCGGGGGTGTTCATCACCTTGGCTTTCACCTTTTCATCAAACGGCTGCGCTACTAAGCCGCTCGAGGCATTGCGAACAACCAAGTCGGTTTTGCGGGCCTTCAGCCCATCAGACCAACTCTTCTCCAACCCCCAAGCCAGGCCCAACAACGCGACCACGGCACCGATACCAAGACCAATCCCCATCACGGTGAGGCAGGTTCGTATGGGCCTTTGCAGGAGGTTCTTGATGGTAAAGGCAACAAAGGTCATAGCAGTATGAAGGGAGGAGCAGAGTAACTCAGAAGCGCCCAGCACAAGCAAGCGCTTTGAAGACTGAGGCGTAGTGTATGTGGATGTGGATACGCTCTGATGCTTGCTGCCCCAGTTGTGCCGGGCTAAAGCCCTGGACTTGGCTCTGTGGGCCATGTTTCTACCCATGGCAGGCCGTAGGTATTCAGGTCGGCCATGAAGGGGTCGGGGTTCAATTGCTCCACATTCCATACGCCGGGCTGGCGGTATTCGGGGTTGGTGAGGAGTTGCTTGGCGGCGATCATCGCGGGCACGCCCGTGGTGTAGCTCACGCCTTGGCTGTTGGTCTCGGCGTAGCACTCTTCGTGGTCGCAGATGTTATAGACGTAATAGCGTTTGGGTTGGCCGTCTTTGCCGGTGCCTTCGATCCAGTTGCCGATGCAGGTCTTGCCTTTGGTATCAGCACCCAGCGTGCCGGGCTCGGGCAGTAGGGTCTTCAAAAACTCGATGGGGATGATCTCGACGCCTTTGTGCATCACCTTGTCGATGCGGGTCATGCCCACGTTTACCAGCACTTCCATGTGCTTGATGTAGGCATCGCCGAAGGTCATCCAGAACCGTGCGCGGCGCATGGGGAAGTGCTTGGTCAGGCTCTCCAACTCTTCGTGGTAGAGGCAGTAGATGTTCTTCGGCCCGATGCCAGCGGGGAAGGGGAAGCTGCTCTTGATCGCCAGCGGCTTGGTTTCCACCCAGGCTCCGTTTTCCCAGTAGCGGCCATTCGCGGTGACTTCGCGCAGGTTGATCTCGGGGTTGAAATTGGTGGCGAAGGCCTTGCCGTGATCGCCCGCGTTGCAGTCGATGATGTCCAGCGTGTCGATGCTGCTGAAGTGGTGCTTCATCGCGTAGGCGGTGTAAACATTTGTCACGCCGGGATCGAAGCCACAGCCGAGCAGCGCGGTGAGGCCAGCAGCCTTGAAGCGCTCCTGGTAGGCCCACTGCCAGTGGTATTCAAACTTGGCCACGTCCTTGGGCTCATAGTTTGCCGTGTCGATGTAATGCACGCCCGCCTCCAAGCAGGCATCCATGATGGTGAGGTCTTGGTAGGGCAGCGCCACATTGATCACCACATCCGGCTTGAAGCGCTTCATCAGCGCGACCAGCTCAGGCACGTTGTCAGCGTCGATCTGCGCGGTTTCGATGGGCCGCTTCAACTCAGCGGCGATGCCATCGCACTTGCTCTTGGTTCGGCTGGCGAGGCAGATGGTGCCGAAGATTCCGGGCAACTGGGCGCACTTGTGGACGACTACGCGGCTGACTCCGCCCGCTCCGATGATAAGGACTCGATTCGACATAAATTTTGGGCGCGTAGAGTAGCAGTCTGCACGGGAATGCAAGCAGGGAGGGACACTGCGCCAAGCGATTTGACACTGCCTTGCGACGGCAAGATGATCGCGAACTATGATGCCTCCTCTGTTGCGTGCTTTTGCCGCTAGCTCTGCTGTGCTGTGGTATGGCCTGTATGGGGTAGGGATGGCCTACGCAGTTGATCCGATCACCTCGCGCAATGATGAGGTGGGCACGCTGCTGAACCAGTGGGCAAAGGATTTTTCAGCGGCGGGCCTGGGCGCGATTTCGTATGAGAATCGTGATGGCAATCACTCGCCGCTGCCCGTGGGCCGCTACCTCAAACTAGGCACAATGCAGCCCACGGAGTCGGAGATAAAAGCGGGGCGTGGCACGGGCATGGCGGTGGCGATTCGCCCGAGTCCGACTCTTGGCAATTGCAGCATGGCTTCCAAGGCCATTGAGGGGGGAAGCATCCCTCGTTTGTATTTTTCGCGGTCCGTGCTCCAGGCATTTTTGTTTGAGCAGTACCTGCACAACAACCTCTTCATCTACCCGGAGCATCAGGATTATGATCCCGGTGCGAATGGGCTGGGCGGTGGCTGGGGTGACCTGCTGCCAGCGAATGTGCCGACGCTGCTCATTTCGCAGGGGTCGTCGTATTTGGACATGCCGTTTGTGAATGCCTTCCTGGCGACGACGGCGGCGTTTCGGCCAGAGATTCAGCAGTTGCTCATTCGCAATCGCATCCTGATGCCGACGCTTCAGGCCATCTTCCGCCAGTCCAACAAGCAAGTGCTCAACGAGGAGGATTACTTCACGGGTAAGGCGCATCCGCCCGTGTTCGATGGAGCACAGATTGATGAGTTGAAGATGGTGAACACGGCGCATCTGATGTCGGCGCTGTCCGTGCCGCCGCTGGCTTTTATGGAAGTGGTCAGCGAGAGAAAAGCAGTGCCTTGGGTGGACTTTTTTGAGCCCGCTGGGGTGGTCGATGAAGGGCTGGGGACGACGCCCGCGAATGTGGCGCGAGTGTTTCGCAGCACGGCGGCGGAATACGCGATGACGCTCAGTGCCAAGCGCAGTCTGGATCCCGGCAAGCGGGCGCTGACCTATCGCTGGGCGGTGCTGCAAGGTGATCCTGCGCTCGTTAAAATCCACACGGCGGATAATGGACAAACGGCGATGCTGAAGGTGCGCTGGCATTCGCCGCTGCGCTCCAGCAACGGTATCCGCAGCCATCGGGTGGATGTGGGGCTATTCACGAGCAATGGCATCAGCACCTCGGCTCCGGCCATCGTGAGCTTTTATATGCTGCCGAATGAGCGGCGTTTTTTTGATGCTCAGGGCAGGCTTTCGGAGGTGTGCTACGAGGCTGGAAATCCTGAGCTAGGGTTGCCGTCGGCTGCTGGGGATGAGCGCTGGCTCGCCTTCCTGGAATTGCTCGCGGTGAAGGATACAACGCTGCCGCATCGGCTGCTGGAGCGTGTGGTCGATGACGAAATTCGCGAGGTAGTCCGACCGCTTTGGTCGTCGCTGCGCGATAAAAAGCGCGAACTGGACGCACTCGCTAGCGACCCGAAAAACAAGGCCCAAGTGGAGAGCCTGCGTGGTGAGTTCACGGCTGCCATGGAGCGGGCGATGAAGCAGAAGGTGAAGACTAAATCGGGGGCGGAGATGGCGCTGCTTGCCTTTGCAGAGCAGTCGATGAGTGGCTTGGCGGATTTGAGAGAATTGTATTCCACCCTGCAAGTTGAGATCATGCGACTGGCAGCGGCTTCGCCCCTAAAGAGTGCGGAGACTGACCTGCGTGCAGAATTGAAACGCCTGCAAAAGTGGGGCGTGCTGGTGGAGGACGCGGCGGGCAAGGTAATGGCCAATAATGGCGTGGATAAGCTGAGCGAAGCGGAGCGCTATTATTTGAGGCAGCTCCATTTGACGGTGCTGAGCCAAGTGCTCTACCCAGGACTGCTGGAGCGCTCGCCTGCGCCGCTGCACACCGATGGGCAACTGACGGCACTCAAGTCTTGGCGCGATCTTTATCGCTATGATGAGGGCGGCAAGTGCCTTGGCTGGCTGCGCTTCTACGAGGGGCGGATGCTGCGCTTTGATGCTCAAGGGAGGCTGCTGCCGGAGGGGAATGGGAAGCCGCAGGCGGTGCGTTATGAAGCAGAGGCGGGGCGGTTGGTTTTCAAGACGGAGTAAAGAGAAGCCCGCCGCTACTTGGCTCGTGTTTGGAAGGTCTGCGTGTGCTGCTGTGAGGGCACGGTGATCGTGTAGCTGGCGGAGTCGGCAGCGATGGAGCACTTGATGTAGTGCCCCGCGCATTGCTCGCCGAGGTCGCCGTGATTGGCGATGAAGGCCTTGTCGGCCGTGTTCTCATGGTCTTCGCGCACGTTCTCGTGGACTTGATACATGGCCTTCACGCTGGGCGTGGATTTCAAGGCATCCATCGCAGTCTTGGAGGTGCCTTTGCGCGGGCCGTTGTTCATCACGGAAACGGTGGGCGAGAGCGACTGAATGAGCACGGGGTTGTTGCTCACGCCGAGGCCGTGGTGATTGGTTTGGTAGAGATCCACCGTGCCCACAAGGTTGTGCGGGCAGACGAGTTTCTCTTCCATGTTCCAGGTCAAGTCGCCGCCATCGAAGAAGGTGAAGCCGCCGAACTTCAGCAGCAGCACAACGCTGTTCGCATTGTCACTGGGATCGGCGGGCTTGGCGGGCACGCTGCCCGTGAGTGGGTTTGTCGGCGCGTCGTCAGATGGGCTGATGAAGCGCTGATTGGCGGCGAGGCAACGCAGGCTGAGGGCGCTGCCGATGGGTTGCTTCAGCGGGATGTTATCGCCTGCGGCGAGGACTACGCGCTTGCCCACCTTCGCATCGCGATACGGTCGGCTGGTGAGCGTCCAGCGCATGGCATTGGCCCCGCTGTCGGGGCTCGCGTCGGTGATGCCTTTATCATAGAGCGTGCCGATGGGCATGAGTGCGGCGAGTTCCGCCAAGCCACCGAAATGATCGAGGTGGAAGTGGGTGATGATGACGTGGTCGATCTGCTTCAAGCCTGCGATCTCGGTGGCGACTTTGTGAATGCGCTGGGGATCGCGCCCGCCAGGATTGCCCGTGTCCACGAGAATGGATTCGCCTGCGGGAGTCACGATCAAAGTCGAGCCGCCGCCCTCCGAGTCGATCCAGTAGATGTCCAAGGTTTTATCGGCAGCATGGGCCTGGAAGTTCAGCCAGGAGAGGACGATGAGCGTGATGAGAGGCAGTGTTTTCATGGACATAAGAGCGAGGGTTAGCAGCCGAGGGTTTATTCGAGAGGGTATTCCAGCAGCAACCACGGATGAACACGGATAAGCACGAATGAAGAAAGGTCTTGGGTTGACTCATCAACAAAAGCAAATCCATCCATGTTAAGTCCCCGTGTCATGGCTGATTCGTGCCTATCCGTGTTCATCTGTGGTTGCTGCTGAATGGGCCTCGCGCATCACCCCAGGCTTCGTTTCCGACTGCGCCAGGATTGCTTTACGGCATTGGATTTATCCCAGATCCGTCATCGCCGTATCAGCATCACCAAAGTGGTGCATCTTCAAGCCCATGCGATCCATGAGGGCGAGGTGCAGGCGGCACATGTTGCGGTTTCCCTCCCTGCTGTAATCGAGGAAGCGACCGCCTTTGATGGTGCCACCACCGCCGCCCGCGAGGACGACGGGAAGCTCCCGTGAGTCGTGGGCGTTGCCGTCCATGAGGCTGCTGGTCAGCAGGATCATGCTGTTTTCCAGCAGGGTGCGCTCGCCTTCATTGGTCGCCTGCATCTTGGCGAGGGCTTCGCCCCAGAGCTTCACTTGGTGCTCATTCACGCGCTGATACATGCCGAGGCGGTGCTCGTCATTGGCGTGATGGGACAGCTCATGAATGCCGCCACTGATGCCGTCGAGGCTGGGGAAGCGCATGTTGGAGAGGTCGTTGTTCATCATGAACGTGGCGACGCGGGTGCGATCCATCTGGAAGGCGAGCACCATGATGTCGAACATGAGGCGCAGGTGCTCCTCGGCACTCTCGGGGATGCCGGGGCCGGGGCGTTTGAGCGAGGGCACCTTCACGCTGGGCTGCCAGCCCTGACCGTTGGTTTCTACCTGGCTGATCTTTTCGGCGAGCACGATGCGCTGCTCGATCTCGCGCACCGAGGTCAGATATTCATCGAGCTTTTGTTTGTCGCGCTGGCTGAGTTTGGGTTTCAAGCCATTCGCGTCATCGAGCACCAGGTCGAGGATGCTCTTGTCGCGCTTGCGCTTGCTGCCGTCGTCGAAGAGCTGATCGAAGGCCTGCTGCGGGAAGATTTCCTTCGGCGCGGGAGTCGTCGGCGTGCTCCAGGAAATGTAGGCCGAGTAGATCGAGGTGAAGCCGGAGTCGGTGCTGTAGTTGGGCCGCTCCGTGCCGAGCACGATGCTCGGGATGGGGGTGAACTTGCCTGTCTGGGCCGCGATGACTTGATCCATCGTCGTGCCGACTTCGACAACGGTGGTGGTCTTTTTCACCTTCAGGCCACTCAGCAGATTCATCTTCGGATAGTGCCCACCTTCGCCTTCCACGGTGGTAGGATTCCATAGTCCCTTGAAGACCAGCACCTGCTTCTTCAGCGACTCCAGAGGCTTCAGCGACTGCATGAACTCCATGCCATTCGCGCCATTCGTGGCCCCCCAATGATGCGGGTTCACACCGTTGCCCGTGAAGCACACCGCCAGCCTGCGCGGGGCTTCGTTTTTCTTCAAGGATTCTGCGCCGAAAGAGGTGATGGATTCCAGCCAAGGCAGGCCAAGGGCCACGCCAGTGCCACGGAGAAATTTGCGTCGAGAAAGGTTCATGGGGGGAAAGGAAGACGATGCTTAAAGGTGCAAGTTTGCAATCTTATGCCCAGAGCACAGAGACGGCCAAGATAGAGCCAGATAGCACCCAGCTACATGAAGCTGGCTAAGGCGCAAAGGCTCAAGTGTTGTCTAAGTTGTTCGCGCTGACGGGTGTGCATTGGTGAAGAATGAATTCGACACCTCGACACCAAAGCTTGGCAAGCCATGGAACTCTTGGTTTGATAAGGCGAAGCGTCACCACATTATAAGAATTCCTCCCATGACATCGGACCTCAGAGAACTCATCGACCTATCGCTCTGGCAGCAGGGCAGCTTGCTGGAAGTAGCAGCCCTCTTGCCGGAGGACGATTCAGAATTGGCGACGCTGATTGATGAGATGATCGCGGCGAGCGATTCGCGCGCCTTCTGCTTCGTTGTCGGGGGTGCGCTCTGCGCCGAGCGGAAGGTGGCGGCACGGCACATCGCCCGCAGCGCGCAGCTCGTGCCGGAAATGCATTTGCTTGGGGCGGTGATCTGCCATTTGCAACCGGATGAGCAAATGCCGGAGCTGTTGATCGAAGCCTCCAAGCAGATGATGCCGCAGGAGTTGAAAATCGTCTGCCTCTTCCTGGCTGCCCAATGGTGCCGTGAACATCGTGACGGCGTCTGCCCGGCGGACCTTCTGGTGCAGGCGCGCATCCAATCCCGCAGCAAGCAGTTAAAGTCTGTCACACAGGGTCTTCTCTTGGGCGTGCTGGCCATCGTGAAAGACGAGGGATTGAAGAGAATGCTCTGCGGCGAGAACGCGACTAAAGCTGATGCCATGCAGAAGGCGTCCTCAGATCTGGCCGTCGGCGCACTTCGCATCTGGAAGAATCCCTTACTTGGTTCGATCCAGGAGAAAGACGATACGTGGGGCGCTGGCAGTGCACGGCGCGCGGTGGCCAAGATTGGCCGCAATGACAAATGCCACTGTGGTAGCGGACTCAAACACAAGCGCTGCTGCATGGAGAAAGATGCGAAGCGGCTGCGCATGTCCACCCGTGTGGAGGGCAAGACGGTGGCAGAACTGATCGCTGAGCCAGAGCCCCACCTCACTCATGAGTTGCTCAAGAACACAGCTCCTCATGAACTGGTCCGCTTCGACGTGCGCAAGGTGCCGCCTGCGCTGGTTCCATGGTTCTTCTACTATGCGGGTTCGTATGGGCTGCTGGACAAGGTCGCCGAGAGTTTCGAGTTGCTGGGCCGCCCGCTGGAGTTCGAGCAGACCTGGATAGATATTCAAATGTTCGCGACCAAAAGCTGGCGGCCAGACCTTGCCGGGCGCCTGCTCGCGGTGAGGGGCGACACCCCTGAATGCCGTGCCGACTGCGTTCCAGGCTTCCGCCTGCTGCTCGCGAGCCATGATCCCGCCGCCTACCTTGAGGCACTGGAGGAGGAGGCGCTGATGCGCCTGAAGGAAGATGATCTCGATGAAAGCTTCTTCCTGGGCTTCGCCTTGCTTGCCTCCCCGCACAAGGCGCTCGGCATCCTCGTCGCCCGCAGCCTCATCCCCTTGGTGAAGAAGTCCGCCGCCGTTAATCTGCTCGATGGGATCCTCAAGGCCCGCGACCTCTTGCAGCTCACCATAGATGATCCCGTGAGCGACCTGCTAGACCGTCGGTTCGCCGACGAGGTGCAGGATCAGGGGCAGGATGCCCATGCCCTGCGCAAGGCGCGCACTAAGCTGGCCGCCAAGACGGACGAGGCGCGCAAGATGCAGGTTCAGATCAATGCCCTCCGCCACGATATTGAACAGCGTGAGCACGCCGCCAGCGAGAGGGCGAAGACCGAAGCTGCACGCGCCCAGATCAAGCCCGCAGCACTACCCGTGGATCCAAAGATCCTGCAAGACCTGCGTGCCAAAGTGGAAGCCCTCAAAGGTCATCTCAATGAACAGCATCACGAGCGTGCTGGTCTGCGGCGTGATTTGCAAAAGACCTACGCCGAGCTGCAAGAGGCTCGCCGCCGCCAGCCCGCCGCCCCAAATGGCAAAGCGGACGATGCCGCCGCCGACCTGCGGGAGGAAGCCCTGCTGCTGCCCGGCGATGTGGAAGGCATCAACCAGCCCGTGCGCCTCATCGACTTCCCCCGGCACTTTCGCGACACGCTCGGCTACCTCCCCAACCAAGTGGCACGCGCCACCCTCGCCCTGCTCGGGCGGCTCGCCGCCGGGGAGCCTGCCGCCTTCGTCGGCGTCGTGCGGCTCAAGGAATGCGCAGACACCCTGCGCGTGCGCATCGGCATCGATCATCGGCTGCTCTTCCGCCTGGATGCCGACGCCGTGCATGTGGTGGACCTCATCAACCGCCGCGACCTGGAGAAGCGGATCAAAGCCCTGCGCCAGGGGCATTGAGCGGTGTCTTCGCAAATGACGAGGCATTATCCCGAACGCCGCGTTTGATCGGCGGCTATCTTCACCAACGCCCGGCCTGATGCGGCTTGGCGACGGCGGGCTCAGTATTTTCCAATACAGTCCCGCCATCGCCAAACCGCCTGAGACTCAAGCCTTGGCAAAGCTAGCCACCGCTGAATCGCAGCGTTCGGGCTTATTGCTTCGTCACATCCTCCGGTTTTCCGGGGTGAAGCTGATCGTTCTCGAAATGGTAACGGACGATCATGTCGTGATGTGCGTTGTCACTCTTGGGATATTTTGATGGGTCACGATAGAGGCGATGATGGGCCGTCAGTGTGTCCTCTTCGAACCAGTTGCCTCTTGTCCAAAACTCCCGGCCTTATTTTTTCAATTCGGCAAATGGATCGGTGGTCGCGAAGATTTTGTGGCTTCGTAGAGTGTTCAATTATTTACCACCGCTTGTTCGCCGCGACGATTCAAAAATTGGCGACTCTTCACGACTTCCAGCACAGCCGTCGAGAACTTGCCGCCGTTGGCTTTCAACTCGCTCTGCATCTTGGCCATCAGGGCCTTGTCGCTGGGCAAGGTTTGGCGGCCCAGGGCGTAGCCGAGGAGCTTACGGCAGAACTGCGTGGTGAAGTTGGCTTCGTTTTTTTTGAGGTAGTCGCGCAGGCCGTTGAGGCCTTGGAATTGGGTGCCGTCCTTGAGTTCGCCGGTGTCGTCGATCTTGCCGCCGGACTCATCGGCGGCGCGGAAGCGACCGATGGGGTCGAAGCTTTCCAACGCGAAGCCGAGCGGGTCGATGCGATCGTGGCAGACGGCGCAGGCTTGATCGGCGCGGTGCTGCATGAGGGCTTCGCGCAGCGAGGCGGGTTTCGTTGTCTCTTTTAATTCGGGCACGTTGGGAGGTGGCGGTGGCGAGGAAAAGCCGAGCACGACTTGGTAGAGGTAGTCGCCGCGCAGCACGGGGCTGGTGCGATTGGGGCGCGAGGTTTTGGTCAAAATAGCGCCCATGCCGAGGACGCCACCGCGATGGTACTGGGCGACTTTGATCTCGCGGAAGTCGCTGCCATTGACACCGGATACACCCGTGACACCGGGGATGCCGTAGAAGGTGGCGAGGCGGTCATTGAGGAAGGTGTAGTCGCCGCTGATGATGTCGGCGACGTTGCGGTCTTCGCGGATGAGGTGGGAGAAGAACTCGAAGATCTCGCGGTGCATGTCGGCGCGGAGTTCGGGGGTGAACTGGGGGAATTTTTTCTCATCGACAGTGCTCTGCGCCTCGAAGCCGCTGAACTTGAGCCATTGGCCGGCAAACTCCTTTGCGAGGGCCTTGGCTTTGGGGGCGCGGAGCATTCGCTTGGTCTGTGCGGCGAGCACTTCGGGCTTCAGCAGGCTGCCGTCCTCGGCGGCTTTAGTTAGCTCCCAGTCGGGCTGCGATGACCAGAGGAAATAGCTGAGGCGTGAGGCGACTTCAAAGGCGCTCAAGGGGGCGTCCGCGCCACCATTCGCAGCGACGGGCAGGGACTCGGCCTTGAACAGGAAGTGGGGCGAAACGAGCACGCGCACGATGACCTCGCGGGCAGCGGATTCGCGGTCGATGTCCTTGCTGCGGGCATCCGAGTAGAGGGCGTCGAGCTTCTGCGTTTCCTCGGGGGTGAGGGGGCGACGCCAGGCACGTTTGGCAAACTTGTGCAGGTGCCAGAGCAGTGCGCCGTCGTATTCGGTTTGCTGCTTGGCATTGAGCTGACCTGGGGCGGTGTAGCCCCAGTCTTTCTTCATGGCTTCGAGCTGGTTGCGGTCGTTTTCGCTGAGGAGTTGGCCGAGTTGTTCATCGCTGAAGTAGTAAACGCTGATGCCTGGGCTGCGGCGATGCAGGTTATCCGCCACTTCCTCCAGACGGCGCTCGAACATGTCGGGGAAGGCTTGTTTCATCACGCCGAAGTCGCTCATCGTGCGATGCGCAGCATCGGTTTGCCGTTTCCATATCGTCAGCACGCCGGGCATGATCTTGGTGACATCGCGAGGTTTGTCGTTGTCGAGTGCCCACTGAATCGTAGCGAAGTCGGCCTCGGGATTTTGCAAATCCAAGCGGGCCTCTGCGGTCAGCCAATAGGCATACTGCGGCAGCGGCAAAGTGAAGACTTGCGGCGCGGCGAGGGCGAGGACGTGGGGCTCGATCTGGCGTCCTGGCTGCGGGTGTTTGCCGAAGGCGGCACGCACGCGTTCGAGTTCGGCGAGGTACTTCTTCAGCGCTTCGAGGTTCGGTGGAGGCGGCGTTGCGGCGATGGCTTTGCGCTGCTCTTCGAGCGTTTTGTTGAGCCACTGGAAGTAGTTGAGCTTGTTCTTGCCGATGGTGATTTCGATCTCGGTGACGAGTGCGATGTCGCCTTTGCTGCCATCGCCATCATCGCCGATGCAGAGATACGCGTGGGTCTTGTCCTTCACGAGACTTCGCATCGAGTAGCTGCGGATGCCATCGGCGTCCTGCTGCGAGCGCTGCACGCCGCTGCCCGGCTGCTTCGCGCTGTTCCAGGAGAGTAGCTGCGCCTGGATCGCCTTCGCGCCGTCGGTGACGCTCTGCGGCACTTGGCCGGGCTTTGCGGCATCGGGGGCGGGCAACTCGCGCCAAGCGACGCGGGTGAGATCAAGGAAGCGTGACTTCGGCTCGGTGGCGTTGACGAGGCGCGACCAGTTTTGCAAGAAGGGTAGCTTCAAGCCGCTGTCTTTCGCGAGTTGATCGAGCGGTGTCTGAAAGTGTTTGTGCCGCCAGCAGGCGACCATGTAATCGGCCTCGCGCATGTCCTCGAAGTCCTTCGGCAGATGCGGCGCGGCCTTCTGTTGATACCAGACATACAGCCCCTGCTGTGCCTGTGCCTTCACCTGCTCTGGCCCGCGCAGGCCGATGCGCTGGGGATTGAACACGATGCCAGTGCCGGGCATCATGGTGGCGTTGTCGGCGACTTTGCGTGCGGCAGTGAAGTACTTGTCGATGGCTGCCGGGCTCATAAATAACACGTCGCCTGTGTTAGAGAAACCTTCGCCGCCGCCGCCGTCGGTTTGGAACTCTGTCGCGAGGCCGTAGTCATGGCCAGTGAGGTCGCGAAGGGTGTAGTCATACTCGGCATTGGTCAGGCGGCGCATCGTCACGGGGCCGGGGTCGCCAGCTTTGGCATTGGCCAGGGCATCGAGAGTCTGCGTGGCCCAGCCGAGCAGGATTGTGCGCTCTTCAGCAGAGAGTTGGTGCGCCTTTTTCGGTGGCATGTCGCCGCCTTCGACGGTGTCCTTGACCGTTTCCCAGAGCTTGAATTCTGCCTCGACCTTGGGGTCTGCGGCGAGGCGTTTCAGATCCACCTCGCCCTTGGTTT
Source organism: Verrucomicrobiota bacterium (assembly GCA_031411235.1). Classification (GTDB taxonomy): domain Bacteria; phylum Verrucomicrobiota; class Verrucomicrobiia; order Verrucomicrobiales; family Verrucomicrobiaceae; genus JANOAR01. The sequence goes on from JANOAR010000248.1 coordinate 21,678, forward strand.
TTTCGCCGCCGTGGCACTCGTAGCAGCGAGCTTGCAGCACAGGTTCTGCGGCCTTCCAATCGGGCGCTGCGTGGGCTGTTGCGAGGCTGATGAGAAGGATGGCAAGGAGGCGGAGGATGGGGCAGGGGAAGGGCATTGCGTGGGGGCGAGACGTAAAACGGAGCGAAAGGAGCGGCAGCATGTTACGCGCCATGCTGGGGTTCTCCTTCATGATCCCGAAGCCTCGCTCGTGAGAGCGGGGTCTTGGCAAATTCCCCAGCGCTATGCGTCACGGAAAGTGGCTTCGACTTTAGTCGAATTCGCTTCGCGGCTTCGCAGCAGTCGGGGGCGAATGTTGCCAAAGGAAACTCCTCAAATAGCCCAGCGCAGCGTCATGGAAGGATGGGGTAGCTTCCTGGCCAAGCCACGCCCCCGACTGCATTCGACTAGAGTCGAAGCCACTTTTAGCGCCTACGATGTCTCATCCACCCAGCGTCTCCACCCACGTCGAGGCGGGGTAGCTGCCGAGCACTTTGACCTGGCTGCCTTGGCTCTCTAAATCGGTGATGACAGCGGCCATGGCGGACTCGGTGTGGTGGCCGTTGACCTCCAGGAAAAAGCGAGCTTCTCCCGTGCCTTGGTCGGCGATGAGTGGGCGGTTTTCGATCTGGCGAACATTGACGCCCTGCTTCACAAAGGCCTCCAGCAGATGCAACAGCGCCCCGACTTGATCCTTCGCCGTGAGCATAAGCATCGTGGTATCCTCGCCCGTCGCAGGGCTGGCACGGCGACCGAGGATGATGTAGCGCGAGCGCCCGTCGGCAGTGCCGGAGCGGATGATCACCTGGGCGCAAATTTGCAGCGAGGAGCAGGCGAATTGATCGAGCGTGTGATGCACCGCGCCCTCGGCGCTGTGCTCGATGGGCAGCACGCCGTAGTCGGCCTCGCTGGCGGCCACGCGGGCAAATACGGCAGCGGTGCTGGCCTCGGCTTGGTAAACCACACCGTGGCCGAACTTGCTGAGCGCGACCTGATGCGCTCGCGAACCCGCAGGCCCGAGGTAGGCGATGCTGAGCTGCCGCTCCAGCGCGAGCGCGGCGGACATGATCTCGCGATAGATGGCGCGGATAGAACGCTCGGGCAGGCGGCCTTGCTGGGCTTCATTGAGGGCAACGAGTTTGCGCAGTAGCTTCTCCTCGCGCTCAGGGGCGTAGATGTCTAAGCCCTCTCGATGCTTGATCTCGCCGACCAAGTTCACCATATCTGCGCGCTCATTGAGTAGGCGCACCAGCTCCTGGTCGATGGCGTCGATTTTGATGCGGACGTCGTGGAGATTCATGGGAAGAGGAAGGGGAAGGGAAGACAATGAGACAATCAGAGGGGAGACAATCAGAGGTGATATTACTGCTCGGTTGTTGGCGGCTTCTTTTTGGGCTTTGATTTGGGGGCTTTCGGCTTGGCTGGGGTTTCGCCTTCCTCGGGAGTCGCTGTTGGCTCAGGCTCTATCGTGGCGAGATTGAGCTGCAACTCAGCTTGTATCGCGGGCGCGGCCTGTGTTTTTGCTGGCTCTCCGGCCTCGCCTTCGGTGGGTAATTGCACGCGGCGCAGTTCCTGGGCGTTGGGCAGTTCCTCGACGGAGCGAATGCTGAAGTGCTCCAAAAAATTCTCCGTGGTGCCATACAGGATGGGCCTGCCCGGCAGCTCGGCTCGGCCTATCACCTTGGCGAGGCCGCGATCCACGAGCTGCTGCACCATGGTATCCACGGCCACGCCGCGCACCGCCTCGATGCCTGATTTCGTGATGGGCTGGCGGTAGGCGATGATGGCCAGAGTCTCCAGCGCTGGCTGGCTGAGGCGCTGCTGTTTTTTCCCCGGATACAGCGCCCGGCACCACTCGGCGTAGTCCATCTTGGCGCAGAGTCGCCAGCCCGTGGTGCGCTCGGCAAGGGTGAAGGAGCGGCCACTCTGTTCATAGCACTCGATAAGCTGCTGCACGGTCTGGGCGATCTCGGCCTCGGTCACTTTCACCAGCGGGCGCACCGCTTCTGCCTCGATGTCGCTGCCATGTTCCACGATGTCCTTCGCCGTCTCGCGCACGGCGCGGCACATGTGCTCCACGCTCAAGGGCTCCTGGTAGGAGAAGAGAAGGGCTTCGACGATTTTGATCAACTCCATAAGGGCACGGCGGGGACGGGCAACCTCAAGCGAGGG
>JANOAR010000249.1:0-9399 GCA_031411235.1 Verrucomicrobiota bacterium
CGGTGGTGCAGAAGATGGCGTACTAGGGGGCCTCCCGGAGGGAGGTGAGCGGGTAGCCGGTGGTGCAACCACCGGGCTTGGCCCGTCCAAGGCGGGTCTTGCCCGTTGCGCCCTGGAAGGGCGCGAGAGACAACCGAAGGGGGACGTGCGGTGTGCATAGCCCCTCGCACCGGCCTCGCTTCTTGCGCCCCTCTGGGGCGCAACGGTGGGCGGGTGGCGTTTGTCGGGGTTAGTCCGGTGGTTGCACCACCGGCTAATGGCTTTCCTCCCTCCGGGAGGGGGAGACTGGGAGACGATCAGACAATGAGACAATCAGACAATGAGACAATGAGACAATGAGACTGGGAGACTTTGAGACATTATGAAGACACTATTTCGGACGGGGATGATGCGGGGTGGGGTGGTTCGGCAGGGCCGGGGGCTTTTGGCGGCGGGGTATGATCCGGCGCTGCCGCAGGATGGGGCGCTGGCGGTGGCGGGGGTGCTGCGCGGGCAGTTCCAGGGGCTGGCGGCGATGATCGACGCCATACCAGCGGGACCGACGGGGCCGCAAGGTATCCAGGGGGTGCAGGGGATTCCTGGCGAGCAGGGTTTGCCGGGTATCCAGGGGGCGCAGGGCGGGCAAGGGGTACAGGGCGAGCCAGGCCAGCAGGGGGCGCAGGGCCTACCCTTTGCCAATGCGGTGGTGGATGGGGTGGCGACGCTGCCGCCGAGCTACCCGGCGACGGTGCAAACGAGCTTCGACGGGACGAATGTGCATTTCTCCTTTGGCCTGCCACAAGGTTACACGGGAACGGAGGGGCCGCAGGGCATCCAGGGGCCGCCCTTTGCCAGTGCGGTGGTGGATGGGGTGACGACGCTGCCGCCGGGGTATGCGGCGACGGTGCAGACGAGCTTCGACGGCTACGCGGTGCATTTCTCCTTCGGCATCCCGCAGGGCTATGAGGGTCAGTCGGGCTCAACGGGCAACACGGGGCCGCAGGGGGAGCAAGGCATGCAAGGTCAGCAGGGCAGCCAAGGAGCGGATGGCAACACGGGACCGCAGGGCGTGCAGGGGCCGCCGGGCGAGGTGTCGCTGGCGCAACTGAACGAGGCGATCACGACGACGGCACGCAATCCCGGCACCGTGCAACCGCTAGCGATGGTGGTGAGTGATCCACCGACACAGGCGGAGGTGCAGCAGATCGCGAACAAGATAGATGAACTGCTGGCGGCGCTGCTGCGGGGGATGGGGGGCAGGAAGGAAAAAGGGATAAGGGGAAGTGGTCAACGCAAAATCCGCCGCACAAAAGGCCTCTCTAATGGCTATTTCGAGGATTAGTCGCGCCTTCCTTTCCTCCAACCTGAAAGCCTACCGTCGCCTCCTACTGCACTACCTTTTTGAAGCCTGAAATGCTGCACCTCTACCGGCAGATCAGCGGGCTGAAAAAGTGGGAGACCTTCGTGATCACCTATTGGTTTCAGGGGGGTGAATTTTGGGGCAACCGAGTGATAACGGATCCCCTGATCACCCTTGCTGGCGGTGTTGTCGGTCTCTATCGCAACCGATGGGTACTGCCCGCTCGCCTTTTCTCGCTGTCATTTTCGCTCACACACATCTTTGTCTTCCCGCATTGCATGTATCTCCAGGAGCTTCTTGAAGGCTTCCTTGGGTAAAAGCCCGCCCAAGCTAGACGGCATTGTCCTCTGTCCCTTCACTCCGATACGAGGCGGCGACCAGTTCGCTGAGATGCTTGTCGGCATCCTCCACGGCCTCGTGGCCCAGGGTGAAGCTGGTGCGGCCTTGATTCCTCGCGACGAGTTGCAGGCCGAAGGGGTAGTCTTTAAACACCCGCTTGCACAGAGCCTCCACCGAGCTGCCTTCGCGCCAAGCCTTTTCCACCAAGGCGTTGATGGCTTCGGGCTCAAAGTTTAGCTCCAGTCCGTGCTCGCGTTTGAAGGACTCAGCGAAATCTTGCACCTCGCGCTGGCGCACATCGGCCTGCCAGCGCAGCGCTTCTTCGCGGCACCGAATCAGGGCTTTGGCGGGCTCGCGGACGAGCCGTTCGTCGATGGTCAACTCGGGCAACCCCAGGCTGGGTAGCTCAAATTTGAAGTCGCGCAGCACCCGTTCCCAGGCTGTTACAAGCCCACGTGCCCCGGTTTTTTCTTCAGCGGCGCGCTCGGCGATGACTCGCAGCGCACTGTCTTCAAACGTAGCCCGCACGCCGTAGGCGGTGAATTCGCGCTCGTACTGGCGAATCAAGCTCCCCTCGCTGCATTTCATGATTTGGAAGAGGTCGTCGGCAGCGAGTGCATCGCAGACGACGCGCACGGGCAGGCGTCCGATGAACTCTGCCTCAAAGCCATACTCGATGAAGTCTTGCGTGCGTGCTTGGCGGAGTAAGGCATCGCTCGAAGGGCGCTCTGTGAGCGCGGCCCCGAAGCCTATCGAGGCCTTCGCCGCACGCTTTTCAATGATCTTCTCGATGCCGGAGAAGGCACCACTGACGATGAATAAAATGTTCCGCGTGTTGATGACTTCCTTGCCCGCACGTCCGCGTTTCATGTCGAACATCATCTTCATCTGCGAGCGGAAATCGTTCTGCGCATAAAGTGCGACTTCGGTCTCTTCCATCAGCTTGAGCATGGCGGTCTGCACACCGCGCCCACTGACATCGCGGCCCATGCGGTCGCCGAGGGTGGCAATTTTATCCACCTCATCGAGGTAGATGATACCGTGCTCGGCGAGCGTGACGTTGCCGCCCGCCTTGGCGACGAGGTCACGCACGAGGTCATCGACATCGGCACCGACATAGCCCGTTTCGCTGAATTTAGTGGCATCGGCTTTGACAAAGGGCACCCCGATCAACTCGGCGATGTGCTTCACGAGATAGGTTTTTCCCACGCCCGTGGGGCCAGCGATGACGACATTTTGTTTGGTGAACTCGACGCCATCGGCTTGGCCTTGTTGCCTCAATTCACGCAGGATGCGGGCATGGTTGTAGTGGTCGCAGACAGCAGTGGCGAGCACCTTTTTTGCTTCATCCTGGCGGATCACGTAGCGATCTAGATGGGCTTTGATGTCGGCAGGTTTGAGCTTGAAATCGAAGGCCTTTCCGGCCTCGTCGTCTTCGTTTACCTCGGGTTCATCATCCTCGGGCGGCGCTGGCTCAGGCGTGTGTCCGCGCTCCATGCGAGTGAAGAGAACCTGGCCTCCAAGGCTGTTTTTGATGAAGTCTTCGAGCTTTTTGGTGATCTCCTCTGGAGTGCTCGGCTGAGGGGGCTCTGTTTTGGGGTCGCTCATGGAATTTTGGGCTGCACACTCGCCTTTCAAGCTGCCGTGTCAAAGCCGCCTGTGATGAAGGCAAACCCCTTGGGCAATATCTTCGCGTTCGGTCTTGACGCCGTTGGTCGCCTCCCCCTATAAAGGCTTGCTACTATCGCCCATGAAGTCCCCATCCTCCTCCCTATCTCGCGGCGCGTCCTTCGCGTGTGCCATCCTTTTTATCTGTGGCCTCACCGCCTGCAAAGACCGTGCTCAAGTGCGTGCCGACACCGCCGAGATGCGTGCTGAGTTGCAGCGCAAAACGGTTCAGCATCGCGCTATTGAGCAGCGGCTCGGAGCGCTCGAGCAGCGGGAAAACAGCCTCGCGACGAATAGTTCCGGCAAGTCAAAGACCCAGGAACTCGAAGCTCGCATCGCCAAGCTGGAAGCTGAGATCGATGAAGTGAAAACCCAGGAAATCGTAGCGAAGCAAGCCCTTTCAGATGCGGCCAAACGTGTCGCAGACTACACCAGCAAGTACCCCGTCACTCGTTAACCCTTTCCTCATCCTACCCACTTATGGAAGCCCGTGCTTTTGGCCTTGTCGCTGTTTTTGCCCTCCTCATCGGATTTGCTGCAGTGCTGCATTACAACGAAGAAATCGACACGCTGAGCCGGGAGTATGATGGCGTGAAAGCCAGCCTCGACAGCCTGGGTAAAACCATGGCGTTGCAGCAGGCGGTCATCGACCAAAAAGAAGCGGCGCTCAATGAACTCGAAGGACTCATGGCCAAAGTAGCTCCTCTGGAGAAAGCCCTGGTCGAGGTGCGCAAAAGCACCGCTACCCTCATCGACGAGGTGGCGGCTCAAGAAGTCGCCTTTGACGAAGCCGTGGCCAATGTCCGCCAAGCGGGCTCGGGTGTCAGCATCGGCAGCATGGTGCTCACCAGTGGCAAGGTGCTCACAGATGTGAAGGTCAAATCCGTGCGTGCCGATTATATGTCGGTGACGCATGGCTTGGGTACGGCGCGGCTACTGAAAAGTGATCTCCCGTTTGAGATCGTCGATCGCTTCAAACTCGAAGATCCCGCGCCCTTTGTGCCCAAGGCAAAACCCTTGGCCGATGCGGTCAATGGCGATCCCTCAGGCAATGGCGCTCCGCCACCTGCGGTCAAAATGGACACCACGGCGGCACGCGCGAAAATGAAGGAAATCCAAGGGCAAATCGCCTTGCTGCGTGCGCAGTTCACCATTGCCAGCGGAAGCTACACACAACTTCAGCGCCGCGCCGATGACTACCGCGACATGCACGCCGCAGCGCGTGCCGCAGGCCGTAGCAGCTCGCATCTTCTTCAGGCAAATAGCTACCAAGCCTCTGCCGATCTGATGCAGAAACAATTGACGGTGGCTCAAGCGAAGATCGAGTTCCTGCACGAACAAATGTTTTCGCTGCGCAGTGACCTCGAATGAAATTCTTGTGCGGCGAACCGCGTCACTCGCTACGCCCTAATGGACGGCGATAAACCTTCCATCATCATTCCTCCCATCCCCACCATGAATCTCATCGACCTCAAAAATAAGTCCGCCATCATTACTGGCGGAGCCCGTGGCATTGGCTACGCCATCGCCGAGCGACTGCTCGCCTCGGGAGCCGCGTGCAGCCTTTGGGACGTGGATGCCGCCGCCCTCGCCGAGGCCTCGGCTGCGCTTGCAGGCGAGGGGAAAGTCCACACCGCCGTGGTCGATGTCACCAGCGACGAGTCCGTGCAAGCGGCAGCCGCCAGCACCCTCGCCGCGCTCGGTAGTATTGATATTCTGGTGAACAACGCAGGCATCGCAGGCAGCACCGCCAAGCTCTGGGAATTGCCCGTGGCTGAGTGGCGTCGCGTCGTCGAGATCGACCTCATCGGCCCCTACCTCTGCTGCCGCGCGGTCGTGCCCCACATGCTGAAAGCCGCGCGCGGAGGCCGCATTGTCAATATCGCCAGCATCGCAGGCAAAGAAGGCAATCCCAACGCCTCGCACTACTCCGCTGCCAAGGCAGGTGTCATCGCGTTAACCAAATCGCTGGGCAAGGAACTCGCGCAGTCGGGCATCCTCGTGAACTGCATCACCCCCGCCGTTATCGAGACCGACATCTTGAAGCAAGTCGGCCAGAGCCACATCGACTACATGCTCTCGAAAATCCCCATGAACCGCTTCGGCCAAAAGCACGAAGCCGCCGCGATGGTCGCTTGGCTCAGCTCGGAGGATTGCTCCTTCACCACGGGCTCCATCTTCGATCTCTCCGGCGGGCGAGCGACGTATTGAGGTGTGGCTGTCTGCTTCGAGCTTCTTTCGCGCTCGCTCGCTAGGAGAGGGCTTCAGATTCGTAGCGGGCCTGTCGTGCTGGGGGGAGTCGCCCGCGCCCGGCATTTTCCTCATTGCCATTTCTGGCGAGGGCGGTATGAAGCCCGCCCGTTTGCGGCTTCGCCCAACCCGTTGAGCAGCGGTTTTTTAACCCTTCGATTGAAACCAGATAAGACTAATGAGCAGCAAAAGTGACTTCGGATTGATCGGCCTCGCAGTGATGGGCCAGAACCTCGTTCTCAATGTGGAAAGCCGTGGCTTCCAAGTATCCGTGTATAATCGCACCACCGCGACGACGGACGAGTTCATCGCCAAACATCCTGGCAAAAAGCTGGTAGGGGCGAAGACTTTGGAAGAGTTCGTTCAGTCTCTCGCTACCCCGCGCAAGATCCAGATCATGGTCAAAGCTGGTGGCCCTGTGGACGCCGTTATCGAGCAATTGATCCCCCTGCTCGACAAGGATGACATCATCATCGACGGCGGCAACAGCCTCTACACCGACACCGAGCGCCGCGACGCCTACCTCTCCGCCAAAGGCCTCCGCTTCATCGGTGCAGGCGTTTCCGGTGGTGAAGAAGGTGCCCGCAAAGGCCCGTCCATCATGCCCGGCGGCCCGCTGAGCACCTGGGAAGTGATGAAGCCCATCTTTGAAAGCATCAGTGCCAAGGTCGATGGCGAGCCTTGCGTGATCCACATCGGCCCTGGCGGCGCAGGCCACTACGTGAAGATGATTCACAACGGCATCGAGTATGGCGACATGCAGCTCATCTGCGAAGCCTACAACATCTTCAAGGCCGCAGGCTTCACCACCGACGAGATGGCTGCTGTCTTCAACGAGTGGAACGAAGGCGAGATGCAAAGCTACCTCATCCAGATCACCGGCAAGGCTTTGGAACAGAAGGATCCCGAGACTGGCACGTCCATCGTCGAACTCATCGTCGATAAGGCTGGCCAAAAAGGTACCGGCCAGTGGACGCTGCTCAACGCCGCTGAAAATGCGGTCGTCATCAGCACCATCAACGCCGCTGTCGAAGCCCGTATCCTCTCTTCCAAGAAGAAGGCCCGCGTGGAAGCTAGCAAGCAACTCACCGGCCCAGCGGTCAACATCACCACGGCCAAAGCCGAGCTGGTGAAGAAAGTCCACGACGCCCTCTATGCCTCCAAGATCATCAGCTACGCGCAGGGTCTCGATCTGATCAAGACCATGGGCGAGGCAAAAAAATGGGATCTCGACCTCGGTCGTATCGCCAGCATCTGGCGTGGCGGTTGCATCATCCGCGCCCGCTTCCTCAACAGCATCACCGACGCCTATCGCGGCAACCCTGAGTTGAGCAATCTGATGCTCGCACCGTTCTTCAAAGACGTGCTCAGCAAGACCCAGCAAAACTGGCGCGAAGTGGTGTCCATCGCCACGCTTAACGGCATTCCTTGTCCTGCCTTCAGCGCCTCTCTGGGCTACTACGACAGCTATCGTGCCGAGCGTCTCCCGGCTAACCTCTTGCAAGCCCAGCGCGACTTCTTCGGTGCCCACACCTATGAGCGCACGGACAAGCCCGAAGGCCAGATGTTCCACACCGACTGGCCTGAAGTTATTGGTTAACCCGATAGTGGCGTCGCCTTTCTAGGCTGCGTTCATTTCACAGGGCCAAAGGCGGCTGAGGCAACTCAGCCGCCTTTTTTGATGGGGGCTCATGCCGCGCCTCACTCGCGCCTCCAACATCTCGACGCCAGCCTTGTCGAAGTCGCACCGTTCTGTTAGCCTCACAGCTTCACAATTTATGCCCTCACCCACTCGCGACGACACTCGGCTCAGGATGCTTCTCGCGGGCGGGTGTGCTCTCGTGGTGCTGTGCTGCGGCATTGCCGTATGGATGCGCACGGCGCAGAACATCGAGCATCCCACATCGAGCGCTCAACATCGAAGCGGTTCCTTGCTTAAAGGGGCGTTGCCCTCGGCTACCCATGCTGATGGAACCCACGTTAGCGCAGTTCGCCCCGCGCTTGCGGGCAAGGCTACAAGAGCAGTTCCAGAGCCTCGACTCATCAGCACAATCGAGCCGCCGAAAGCCACGCGGGTAGATCGCTACGCCACGCTGCCGGTGCTGCTCGTGCGCGAGGATAAACCAAAGGACGGCGATGTGATCGTGCGCGTGCGATTGCTCAACAACGCGAAGTTCAAATACCCGCTGCTGCGGGTACGGGATGAGTTGCGGCGCACGGCAGCGGGCGATGTGTTGGTCAAACAGGAAGCGATGGTGGGCGACCATGTGATGGTGAAATTCAAGCCGGGTGTCACCGAAGCGCAGGTGCTTGCCAAACTGAAACCTCTCGAAGCCACCGTGCGCAAACAGATGCGTGCTTCCGGCCTGTGGCTTATCGCTTTCGCGCATCCCGATCTCGATACGATTCCCACGGCGCTCAATGTTTTAAACAAGGCCGCTGACCTCATCGAATCTGCCGACGCCGACTTCATCGCTCACGCCAGCACGGTGCCGAATGACACCTACTTCAGCCTGCTGTGGGGGCTGAACAATACAGGTGCAAGCGGTGGCGTGAACGATGTGGACATCGACGCGCCGGAGGCCTGGAACCTGCACACTGGGACGAAGGCGGTGGTGGTGGGCTGCATCGACACAGGCATCGACTACACCCACCAAGACCTCGCAGCGAACATCTGGACGAACCCTGGCGAGATCGCGGGCAATGGACTCGACGATGATGCGAATGGTTACATCGACGATGTGCGCGGCTGGGATTTCGTGAATGCCGACAACGACCCGCGCGATGATCATTACCACGGCACGCACACCTCGGGCACGATTGGTGCGGCAGGGAACAACGGCGAAGGCGTGACGGGCGTGTGTTGGAAGGTGTCGCTGATGGCGCTGAAATTCCTCGATGACGAAGGCAGCGGCACCACCTCCGACGCGGTGGATGCCATCTATTATGCCACGGCGAAGGGCGCTTTTTTAACCTCCAATAGCTGGGGCGGCGATGGCTATACCCAAGCCATGTTTGATGCCATTGCCGATGCCAATACGCATGGCTCGCTGTTCATCGCCGCTGCTGGGAATGACGGAAGCAATAACGAAACTACCCCGACGTATCCGGCCAACTTTGATGTTCCCAATATGATCACCGTGGCTGCGACGACGCGCACGGGCGCGATGGCTTCCTTCTCCAACTATGGCGCTACGACTGTCCACATCGCCGCTCCTGGACTCGACGTGGGCAGCACCGCGCCGGACGCTTATGGCACCTATATCTATGCCAGCGGCACGTCGATGGCGACGCCGCACGTCAGTGGCGTGTGCGCCTTGTTGAAATCCTATCGCCCCGCGCTCTCGGCTTTGGAAGTGAAGGCCATCGTGCTGGGCACCGCGCAGCCACTGGCATCGCTCGTGGGCAAGTGCTCCACGGGTGGCATGGTGAATGCCAACGAGGCACTGCGCGCTGGCGCTGGTTTGGTGGTTTCGCCGGGTGGTGTCTTCCTCGCCACAGCTCCGGTGGGCGGTGTCGTCGCGCCGCAGACGCGTGTATACAGCATCACCAATCGCAGCGCTGCGAGCGTGTCGTGGACGAGCAGCACGAGCCAGCCGTGGCTGTCGATTTCGCCAACCAGTGGCACGCTCGCGGTGGGTCAGGCAATGCCCATCACGGCGCAAATATCGCCCAGTGTGAGCAGCCTCGTCGGCGGTACCCAGAGCGCGACTTTTACCATTACGAACCCCACGCCGACGCCGCAAAACGTCACGCTGCCTGTGCGGGTGAATATCGAGTCCACACGCGTGTTTGAGTTCAAT
>JANOAR010000250.1:0-5915 GCA_031411235.1 Verrucomicrobiota bacterium
CATGATTGCGGACAACATGCAGGCCTTCCTGCGAGCACAGGCGGGCAAAGAAAAACCCTTCTTCATCTACTACGCGCTGAACCTCCCGCACGCCAACAACGAGGCTGGCCGCAAGGATTCACCGCTCGGCCACGGGATGGAAACGCCAAGCTACGGCGAGTTCGCCAGCAAGGACTGGCCCAACGCCGAGAAGGGCTTCGCACAGGCCATTCGTTTCATCGACGACCAAGTCGGCGCGGTGCTCGCCACGCTGAAGGCCCAGGGCATGGATGAGCGCACCGTGGTGATGTTCTCCAGCGACAACGGTGCGCACGCCGAGGGCGGTCACGACAGCAACTTCTTCAACTCCAACGCCGACTTCAACGGCATCAAACGCAGCATGACCGACGGCGGCATCCATGTGCCCTTCATCGTTCGCTGGCCCAGTAAAACCAAGGCGGGCAGCGAGAGCCAGCACGTCAGTGGTTTCCAAGACCTGCTGCCCACCGTGGCAGAGCTGAGCGGTGCAGCGCTCGATGTTGCAACCGATGGCCTATCGTTTGCGCCCGAGATCACGGGGAAAGCCGAGGCGCAAAAGAAGCACGATCACCTCTTTTGGGACTTCAATGAGCAAGGCGGCAAACGCGCCGTCCTGCAATGGCCGTGGAAGCTGATCCACCTGAATACGGGCGCAGGCGGCGCAGCGAAAAAGCCAGGTAAAGGCAAGCAGCAAGGCAAGCCCGCGAAACTGCAAGTGCAGCTCTTCAACCTCGACACTGATCCTGGCGAACTCAGCAACGTAGCCGATACGAATGCAATTGTGGTCGCGGAGCTGGAGGCCAAGATGAAGGCCTCGTGGAGCGAACCAAAGCAGGACTGAATGATTACCCCAGTGCCCGCTTCAGCAGATTCGCGGTGATCCGCTGCACCCGCGCATCCGGCCCGTGCGGCCTACTCCAGTGCGACCACGGCAGCATGTGCCCCGGCGGATTCCCCAGCCCTTGACTCCAAAAAATCGTCGAGGCATTGAAGACAAAATTGCCCTTCGGCCCTGGGTAGATTGTTGCCGCCCACTGCTGGGGATTCACCCCGCCTTGCAGCGCCGTACCCGCGCCCACGACCTCCAGCCCAGCGATGTCCTTCGGCGGATCGCCGTGATATTCCCAGCCGATCAGCCCGGGGATGCGATCTCCTTTTTTCATGCCCGTGCCCTCGAATATCCAGTGCTCCGGCTCGGCGCAGACCCAGTCGCCACCACCATTCACAGGATCCACATTGCGTGCGCCCATGAGGTAGCCTTCGTCCGGCCCTCGATGAGGGAACGGCCCCTCGTCCTTCTCGCGAGCCACGGCATACTTGTAGTTGCCCCCGTACGGGCCACCGCGAAACATGATGCGCTTCGCCCGGCCATCCGTGGAGTCGGTTAGAGGCGTCACCCAGCAAACCGCGTTGCCCGAGAAGAACATCAAATTCGTCCCTGCATCGCGCAGCTTCACCACGTTTTCGTACTGGCGAATGTCCCAGTACTCATCGTGCCCCACGCTGAGGAAAGCCTTGTATCGCCCCGGTGTCGCCCGCGCCGGGTCAACCATATCGCTGTTCGAGCAGTAGCTCACATCGTAGCCTTGCTGCTCCAGCCAGTAGGCGAAGGGGAACTCGAAGCACAGCCACTCGCCGGAGCCGATGGACTGCGGGTTTTCATAAATCTGCGCATACTTCGCGTAGGGCCGGTCAAAGCTCACATCCGCCCACGGCCCCTGGTTGCCCTTGGGATGCGAATAGATCGAGTAGTTGTTGGGCCACAGGTTGTAGGCCTGCCAGGTGTTGTCGCTGCATTGAAAAAGGATGTCGGCAGGCCGATCATCCGCCACGATGAAGACCACGTAACTCTGCCAATAATCTTGATCCACCTTGCCGCCCAGCGTCGTCAGTCGGCCCAGATAAACCCCGCTCGGCCAGTCGGCGGGAATGACAATGGAAGCCGAGACTTCCCAGCGGCACTCGACCAGATGGCGATCCCCGCGCAGCATCTCCGGCACCGCCTGCATCTTGCCCGGCAGCGGCCCCAGCGTCTGCATCAACCGCGCCCCGCGACCGCCGTAGTAGCCCGTGCGAAAAATCTCGAGCGTGAACTCCCGCGCCGACGCGCAGCTCACCATGATGTCGATGCTCTCGCCCGCCTTCACCGACTGCCGCGAGCAATAGCCCTCGATCCCTGGGCTGCGGAATCCCTTCGCACTGTCCAACCGCACGCGGGTGAGTTGCCAGTCCAGCGCCCCTTGCTTGGCATTCTCGGTACGGATCAAATCAGCTGCCCCAGGAGCAGCAGCCGCGTTAGCTGGTGGCGAAGAACGGAGCGCACCAGCCACGGCTGCCACGCTGGAGGATTGGAGAAATCGGCGGCGACGCATAGGCCGCTACTACGGTCGCAACACACAACATCCTGCGAGGCGAGACAACGTCCTCCCCCGTCCGTCACTTTTTCGCATCTCCGGGAATCTTGGTTATTGAAGATGTCTTAACTTCTAGCTAACTTGTATATCTCGCTATGCCTGCTGTCACCTCCTCACGCTCTACCTCAGCCCGCCAGCGGCCCGCCAGCCCGGCACTTCTCGATGATGAAGACGAGGACATGGAACCCATGCCTCGCCAGCGCACCAGCCGCCCCGCCTACCGCGAGGGAGACAGTAATCCCGCACCGCGCCCGCGTGCCGCAGCCCCCGCGCCCTTCGAGCCCGACTTCGCCCCCGGCACCATGGGCTCCAGCGACGCCCCAGCAAAGCGACCACGAGCAAAAAAAATTCCCCAAAAAGTGCCCGAGCACGGTATGCAGGACGTGCTGGGCATCGTCATGCTGGCCATTTCGATCCTCTATTTCCTCTCGCTTTTCTCATACGATCCGCGCGATTTACCCACCTGGGCTCCCTTTAATCCGACCGACACCAGCAACCTCACGCCCGCCAATCTCGTCGGCACCACCGGAGCCATTGTCGCAGGCTATTCCTTCATGCTCATGGGCCTTGCTGCCTATTTGCTGCCCTTCTGCCTCACCTGGTTTGGCGTGTGTAAAGTCACCTCGCGCGTCCCCGTGCCAGCACGCGGCTGGCTCGGCGTGGTGCTGCTCATCGTCTGCGGCGCAGCCTTCATCCATGTCTCAGGTATCATCGCCGCCCGCCCGGAAATTTGCCCCCTCGGCCCTGGTGGTGCCATCGGGCGAATGCTGGGCGGGCGCATCGCCTTCAACCTCCTCGGCCAAGCTGGCTCCGTCTTCCTCCTCGGTGTGATCTATCTCCTCGGCCTCATCTTCGTCACGGGAATGCAGCCCGTGCAGGTCATCAACAGCCTGCGCGAGGATCTGCCCCCACTCATCGCCTCGGCCTGGGCTTGGCTTCGCCAAACACTCACGGCTCCGCGTATGCAGCCCGCCTATGCGGATTCGCCGATGCCCTTCTGCATGCCCGAAGAGCCAAAGAAAAAGGCCCGTGCAGGCAAGTCCCCTACCCCGTCGTCCATCGGTTGCTCCACGGCCACCGAGCCGCCTGTGGCCGAGATGCTGGAACAACTGCCGCTCGACCTCGGCCAACCCACGCCCCAAATCATCGACTCCTCGGCCCCTCGGCAGACGGCTAAGGACGACACCCGCCCCAGCCTCTCCGAGGTGTGGGAAAAGAAGCGCGCGGCGAAAATCGAGCAAACAGGCCCCGCCCCACTTGGCAGCCTGACCGAGCGCTTTAAGGACTATAAGCTCCCCTCACTCGACCTCCTCGGCTGGCCCGACCCCGCACTCATCGAACCCGTTGATCCCAAAGAATTGCAGGCCATGCAAGACACCATCGTCCGCACCCTGGCCGATTTTAAAATTAGCGTCACCCCTGGAGACATCACCCGTGGCCCTGCCATCACCCGCTACGAAGTCCGCCCCGTGGATGGACTTCGCGTCAGCCGCATCGCCCAGCTAGACGCCGACCTCGCCCGCGCCACCAAAGCCGAACGCATCAACATCCTCGCCCCCATCCCTGGCAAGGACACCGTGGGCATCGAGATCGCCAACAAAAACAAAGTGCTCGTCCCCATCCGAGAATTGCTGGAAGACGAAGCCTTCCAGAACGGCAAAGCCAAGCTCCCCGTCGCCCTCGGCAAAGACGTGTATGGCAAGACCATCATCGCGGACCTCGCCGCCATGCCCCACTGCCTCGTCGCCGGAGCCACGGGCTCGGGTAAATCCGTGTGTGTGAATAGCATCATCACCAGCCTCATCTGCCGCTTCGCTCCCGATGAACTGCGCTTCATCATGATCGACCCCAAGGTCGTCGAAATGCAGACCTACGCCAACCTGCCGCACCTCGCCCTGCCCGTCGTCACCGACCCAAAGAAGGCGCTGCTCGCCCTGCGCTGGGTGGTGAAGGAAATGGAGGCACGGTATCAACTCTTCGCCCAGGAGAGCTGCCGCAACTTCGAGACCTTCAACAACCGCAACCGCAAAAAAACCAGTCTCGCGAGAGCAGCGGCAGTGGCCGCAGAGAGCGGCACAGGCCTCCAGCCCGAATCGGTAGATGCACCAACAACGGAACAGAGTGGCACAGGAGTCCAGCCTGTGTCTGGAGATGCGACGACAGCCGTACCACCAGCCCCACCCAGCCCCAAAATCATCCGCCCTCGCGCTGCTGCACCCGTCGCCATCGGAGCCCAGGCTCAAGCCGCCGCGAACGCCAAAAAAGCCGCCAATGCGGCTCGCCACCCCGGCACGCCCACGAGGATGCACATGCTCAGTGCAGAAGCCAGCGACGACATGCCTCCATGGGAAGAGGACTTCCCGGATTCGCAAATTCTAAAGGATCAGGATGAAGCCAGTGCCGAGTTTGAGGACGTCACCCAGAGTGATGACTCCGACTTCGGGACTTCCGATTTAACAGACGCTAACAACGACTGGACGGGCGACTCCATCGCCCCACCTCGCGACTCCGTTGAAGACGACGACATGCCCCTTGTCCCCAGCGACTTCCCCACCGACCGCGCCCATCGTTCACAGGCCCCCGTCATCCCCGACACCATGCCCTACATCGTCGTCATCATCGACGAGTTGGCCGACCTCATGCAGACCGCCCCGGCGGACATCGAAGTCGCCATCGCCCGCATCACCCAGATGGCGCGTGCCGCCGGCTTCCATCTCATCGTCGCCACCCAGACCCCGCGTGCCGACGTCATCACTGGCGTCATCAAGGCCAACGTCCCCTCGCGCATCGCCTTCCAAGTGGCCTCCGCCCTGGACAGCCGCGTCATCCTGGATCGCAAAGGCGCAGAAAAACTCGTCGGCAAAGGCGACATGCTCTACTTGCCCCCCGGCACTGGCAACCTCGTGCGCAGCCAAGGTGCCTACGTCACGGACGATGAAATCCAAGCCCTCGTCGATCACTGCGTCACACAAGGCGGGCAGGTTTTTGACAGCAAGATGGGCGAAGGTTTCGACTCCGAAGGTGAAGGCGATGAGTTCGGAGACGAAGACGATGACGCCCCCAACCGCGAAGACCTCAAAATCCTGGAGAAGTGCCTCGAAGTCATTCGCCAGGAAAAGAAAGCCAGCACCTCACTCCTCCAGCGCCGCCTAGGCCTAGGCTACGGCAAAGCCGCCCGCATGATGGACATCTTGGAAGACCGAGGCATCATCGGCCCCGGAGAAGGGGCCAAGCCAAGGGAGATTCTGGTGCAGATGGATTGATGGTGAAGCGGTGTAATCGGCCAAGCGAGGGACACTCTCTTAGAATGACCCCGGCCCTATAAAGCGGCCACCAGTGGCCAGGACAAATCGGCTAAAGCCTCGTACTCCAACGAGGCCAACTTGCTACCTGGGAACGCTCGGCCTATGGCAATGAAGAGCCTCGTTGGAGTACGAGGCTTTAGCCGATTTGTCGTTGTTTCTTCATGTCCCTTTCTGTGCG
>JANOAR010000251.1:0-13542 GCA_031411235.1 Verrucomicrobiota bacterium
TTCGGATTACGGCAAGCGAGGGATGTAGCGATGAAAGCTCCCGCTTATACTACCGCGCATCATGCTTTGGCAAAAACGTAGCCCATATATGCCAAGACTACAGCGATGAGCGGCCAGGACAAATCGGCTAAAGCCTCCCACTCCAACGAGGCTAGCTTGCGCCTGGGAACGCTCGACCTTGGGCAATGAATAGCCATGTTGGAGTGCGAGGCTTTAGCCGATTTGTCCTGGTCACTTGTGGCCGTCGTCTTGGCTTATGTTGGGTCATGCTTTTTCCCAAAACATGATGACGCGCGGTATATATCCCGCCCCGTTGGGGCTTCGCAGGTTGGCTCCTTCCTCAAGACTTCGCTCGTGTCGTGAGCCTTGCGACATTGGTGAAGACACCACCTAACCCGAGCCCCGCGCTCCGGTCGTTATCTCGGCGTTCGGTCTGACGCTGTGGCTCCGAGCGCCTTCGTGATTGCCTCGGTGAGCTTTTCTGCGCCGTCTGGGGCGGCTCCGGTCATGCTCCAGGCGATCTTGCCATCGAGCCCGATGACGACGGTGTGGGGGATGCCATCGACATGGTAGAGCCTACCGACTTCGCTATCTGAATCCAAGGCCACCGGCAGTGACCAGTGGCGCTGCTCGATGAAGCGCTTCACGGGTGCAGCGGGCTCGCCTTGATTCACACAAAGGAAGCGCACTTTCTTGTTTTTGAAGGTTGCCATGACCTTCAGCAGCTCGGGCATGGAGGCGATGCAGGGGCCGCACCAGGTGGCCCAGAAGTCGAGCACGACGACTTCGCCTTTCACCTTGGCGAGTTGGACTTCGCCTTCGTAGAGCAGCTTCAGTTTGAAGTCGGGCGCGGCCTTGCCCAGCAGGGGATCGGCCTGGCCACCTGTCTCGGGCAGCACGGGTTCGACGGCGTGCTCAAGCTGCCAGTCGCTGTAACTCTGCATCGCTGGCGAGGCGGGTGGCGCTGCCCAGCGCAGGGTGCTGAGCATGGCCAAAGGCAGGGTGCAGCGGCCAAATAGGGCGGATCGAGCGATGACTTTATCGCTTTGGAAAGACTCGATTTGAAGGGCGAGCCTCGTCTGGTCATTGAGCACGACCCAATGCGAGGCGGGGGGCAAGGCTTCCGCCGCTTGCCCCGCCTTCACAGGCGCGGCTACGGGGGGCGTGAGCCAGACGATGCTCTGCACGCGATCCAGCGGCACCTGGGTCACATCCAGGCCACTGCTGAAGCGCACCATCCTGTCGGTCGCGGCTTCGATACTGCCGCGTATCATGTCGCCATTGGCCGCGATGAGCAGGTGCGCAGGCAGCAACTCGCGGCGGTAGCGCGGCACGGTGAGGGCACGTCGCTTGGCATCCTCGGGCGCGGTGAGTGTGGGTAGATCGGTGGCACGGGAGTTGACGTTGAAATTTGTGATCTCGACGGGGTTCTGCGAATTCCCCCACATGGAATTGGGACTGAAATGCAGCGCTCCGCTGCGCTGTTTGTCGGGCGGTAGGACTTGGTCGAGCAGCCGCACGTCGTTGGCATAGACCTGCACTTTGTTGTCTTTGAAGGTCAGCCGGATGTTCACTTTAGGATCGGTGAGGCCATTGAGTATTTGGTCGCTGCGTACGCCTCGATTGCCATCGCCTTCCACAATATACAACTGGCTACCGCTGAAGTAGAGGATCAGCCGCAAGCCCGCGCTGGTGTTCTCGGCGTCGGCAAAAAGCGTCACACCGAGTCCGCCATAATTTTGCGGCATCTTCATGACGAAGCTGATGTCGTCGCCCTGCAATAGTGAGGGATGGCCAAAGATCATGCCGGGGCTTAGCATCACGGTATCCTGTTCGGGCTTGTCTCCTCGTGTCTGTTTAATCAGAGCATCCACGCCTTTGATGATGCCCCAACTGGCATCACGGAAGCCCTTGGGCTGGGTCGCTGAGTTGTTCAAACGAATCGCGCGGAGCTGGGCATGGCTAAGCGAGGGAACCTCGCTCCACGGCGAGGTGAAGGAGACACTCGTGGCGTCGATGCCTTGCAACTGGGCACCCAGTACGTCGCCACCTTTGACGATGAGTAGCGCACTCGTCTTGGTGGTTGGGGGCGCGGTCGCTGCCGCAGGTCTCCAGGTGAGGTCGATGTCTTCACGCTTCGCTGGCAGCACGAGTGGCAAGGCCTCGCTCGCGCCAATGAGCTGCCACAGCGGCTGTGGCCCACCATTGCAGACGATGGTGCCGTGCAGGGTGACGGTGCCAGAGTGCAGCTTGTCCAGCGAGTTGAGCACGGGCTCTGGCACTGAGGCAGGTGGGTCAAAGACGATGCGTGTGACATCGTCCGTGGTGCTGGTGATCGGCCCAGTGGCCCAGGTTGTCTGCACCGTCATCTGGCCCGAGCCATAACTTTGCAATGGCCCGCTGAGCAGGGTGCCATCGGTAAAGGTAGTGCATGCGCGTGGCTGCTGGGGCTGCAATGGCGGGTGCTCAGCGATGAAGCTCACGCTCTGGACTTGGCTCAGATCCAACCCCTTGAGCGTGCTTGTGCGCACACTGCCATCCGTCATCTCGATGCGGGGATAACCCGTCGGCGCGAGAGCTGGCAATGCGCCATCCCAGGGGCGCAGCAGCACATCATCGAGCACCAAAGAAGAGCCGCGATTCCTGAAGAATAACCCCTGCCGCAGCGGTGGCTTTACTTCACTTTTGGACTTAATCACGGGCGCTTTCGTGGGCTTGGGGACGACCTTTTCCCAGATCATCTCGCCGATCATCTGGCCATTGTCGGCACAGACCACGACGCGTTGAGCAGGCTTGTCCCAGAACAGGCGCAGCGCGATTTCGCGCTGCTTGTCGTCGAGCGTGCGCACAGGCAAAAACGGCTGGTGTGTCGGCTTTCCAGAGAGGCTCACCACCTTCGTTTCGCGTGGTGGCCGCAGCACGAGTTCCTTGCCCCAGGTCTCCAAGCGAGGCGTGAGGGTATTATCACTGGCGAAAAAAATCTCCAGATCCGGCAGCAGGACGGCACGCAGTTTGAAGGCGCACTCCAGCCGCTCGGGCAATACCAGTTCATGCGTCAGCGTGGTATTCCAACGGCGGGTGAAAAGGCTGCCTGCCTCTGCGACGAAAGCATCGCCGACCCACCCTGAGGTGCCGCTCGGCCCAGCGAAGGTGAGGCCAGCACCCTGCAAACGACGCAGGCTGCGAATCTGCTTCAGCGGCAGGGTAAGCGCACCATGGCGCGGCGTCTTGAGGGTCAGCGTTTCGCCAGTGATTGTCGGCTCTTCGCCCAGCACGCCATCCCCCTCGCGTAACAGCACTGCCCACTGGGATTTGAAGGGAGTGGCGGATGGCGGGACATCGCTAAAATGGAGCAACTGTAATCGCGAGCGATCCAGCACAGCGGGAGCGGTGCTCAGCTCGTTTTTAAAGGTGAGGTGCGTCGCATCCGCACTGAGCAAGGTGCCCATGAGCGATTCTTTGTTATGCCAAAACAGCTTCTCCGCATGGCCCGTGGTGGCCAGCATGAGGGCCAATAGCGTCACTATAAGCAGGGCTAAAAACTTTGTGCCAGGGTTGCGGCAGCGTTTCATGGGTTCAATGATTCCTCCTTTAGGCGACGCTCATGGGCCGATTGAATCGAAGACCAAATCTCCCCACCTTCACCTGCGCTGGCTCGCCACTTGTCCCACTGCGCAGGCGTTAGGACGGCACGCACCTCCTTCTCCGGTGCTCCCAGGATCAAGGCATACAGATAGCCCGAATACATATCGCCATCATCGCCGCCGCTCCACATGGACAGATCGGGCAGGTAGTCGCTCGTGGCCTTCTCCAGCAGCGGACGCATTTTCTGGGTTTGCTCGGGCGACAGGCCAGCTTCCTTGCGCACATGCAAGATGAGCAGTTCCGCATAGGCGCGGCTGCGGTAGGCGTTTCGCTCGCGTACGACCCGCTGCCATTGCGCCAGTTCTTCGCTGGTGAGCAGGCTTTTGACCGACTCAATCCACAGCGGTTGTTTGGTGGCAGAGGTGGAACCGTAGCGGTCTCTCATGCCCTTCAACACGTTCACGACAGCGTTGGGCGGGAGGCCTTTGATGCGTGCCTCGGCATCTTTGAGCAATCGCTCGCGCATCGGTTTGATGTTGTCATCCACGGCCCCATGGGCGGCGATGTGCAGAAGCTTCAGGCGATCCTCCGCTAAGTGGGTCGCGCGTGTGATGTCGCCAATGGTGCGCTGCATCGGCTTCATCTGCGTCTCACGAGCCTCGCTGAGGATAATGGAAAGCTGGGCAGAGATGACATTCTGGGTTCGCTCCGTCCCCGTCGCGGCAGGCAGGCTGGGATCGTCGGCAGCGAGCAATGCAGTACCCACGAGGAAGAATAGAGCGAGGGCATTCAGGTTCATCGTTTTTTGCCTTTCAGTCGCTGCATCGACGACCAGTAGCCATCGTAGCGTGCTTTGATTTCTATGAGTGACTTGCTCTGCTCCTTGTCGAGGATCGCATCCACAGCCTTGGCATCCATGCCGTGGATGAGGGCAGCGGAGTAAGAGGCACCGTAGTTTCTGAGAAATTCCTGCAAGCTCGCCGTGTCGGGCGCGAGGGTTTTGGCCGCCGCTATGGCCAGCACTTCGAGCTTGTCGCGTTGCTCAGTGAGCAGCAGCAGTTTGCGATCCAGCTCTGCCACAGCGATGTGGGCGAGGAGTTGTGAGTTGGCCTCGGCTTGCTCTTTTTGAAGGGTTTCCCAGCGCAGTATCTCATCCGTCGTCAGTGTGGTCTTCAGCGCGGTGGCCCAGGCTTCATCCTTCGCCTTTACCGCCACTTCGTCGTCATCAGTGCTGGTGCCAAAGCCATAGCGCCCCGCTTCGATTTGTTTCAGCAAATCATCGCTATTACCACTACGCGCCATGCGTTCGTTGATGCGCTGGATCAGGTAGCTCTCGGTGGCCTTGAGCCATGTGGCGATGATGGCTTTGTCGGCTTCTTTGAAGTGAGCGGTAATTTTAGCCTGACGTGCCGAATCAAGGCCCAGCTCAGCGGCTAAAATATCGGTATCGGCAGCGACTCGCCAGCCGCCCCTTGATGGCATCCCGTCTAAAAGGCTTTCAGCCAAGCTCTTCGCCGCTTTGTTGATGCGTTGTTTCTTCGCAGTGACAAGCTCGTGCATCTGCGCCGCCTCGGCAGGGGTGAGGAGCTTCTTGAGCGCCGCGTCGAAGACGAGGCTGGCAGCTTTATCCGCCGCAGGCTGGTTCATGATGGAGCCCATTTTGCCCTCCTTCTCCCAGGCGGTGAGGCTCTTCGTCGCGTAACGAAAAAACTCCTCGTCGCACCACTTCGCCATCTGCTCGGCAGCAGGGCGGCGGGAGGCCACATGCGCCTGCACCGCTGCGTCCACAGCAGGCTTTAATACCGCGATGCGCTCGGACTTGAACTGGAGGAGCGAGGCAAGTTCGGCGAGCTGTTTATCGAAGTCTTGGCGCACGGATTTCGCGATGTTATCGAGCTGGATTTTCACGGCGGCATCGCGTGCCCGGACTCGCCACTCGCGTCGCGTTTTCATCTCGGCCTGCCACAGGGCGTAGTGCTGGGGCTTGAGCTGTGCTTTCAGCATGGACTCCCATTGGGCGAACAGCTCGCGTTGCCCGGCAATGGCTTCGGGGCTGAGGCAAAGTGGCAAGTAGTCGTCCCAGTAGGTGTCCTCGCCCCAGAGCTTCAGATGCGGCGCGTAGTAGCCTCGGTAGAGCTTCATCCAGTGCTCGGTGATGGCTCGGCCCAAGGGAGACGCTGCCTCGATGAGCGTTTTTTTTGCCACCTCATCGAGCGAGTAAAGCTCTGCGATCTCCTCGGCAAATCCGGTGACGCGCTTGGTGTAGTCGCTCAGCCAATTTTTCTCGTAGCTCTTGGCAAAGGTGTCGGCTGCAGCGGCGAGTTCAGCCGCTGTCTTTTCCTCCGCCCCAGGCAATAACGCACGGGAGAAGCATAATAGAACCAATACAGCAAAAATGGGCGATGGGTAGGGCACGGCAGATATGGCATCTAACGGGATGGGAGTGGGGGATGGCAATGCAAAAGCAACGGAAAAGATAGTGCAGCGTGCAGCCTAGGTTTGCTTTAGCGAGCCCTGAATAGCTCACACCCACCAAACCAAGGGAAGCGCCAGCAGCAGGGCGAGATCGGCCAGCGTGCGGTAGGTGCTGGGGTTTATCTGGGCTCGGTAATGATGCAGCAGGCCGAGCAGGCAGGAGGCGAGTAACGACATGGCGGCCATGCCATCGACGCCATCGGGATGAGCCCCGGCCCGCGCCTGCCACAGCACGGTGCCAGCGAGCAGGGCGATGCCGAGCGCGGCGCTGGGGTAGTAGGCATTCAGGCGAGGGTAGTGTTGCAACAGGCTGCCATGGGCGGGTGGCAGGCCGTGGGTTGATTCCGCGCAGGAGATGCCGATCATATTCAGCGCCGCCACGGCCCACAGCATCCAGGTTTCGACGCAAAGGAAGCCGTGCGCCCCATCGCACCAGAAGTGAACACCCGCCGAGGTGCCCAGGACGAAGAGCAGCGCTGCGGCCATTTCCTTTGGCAGCACGAGGCTCCAGCGGTTATCGGCCCGACCTCGGGCGACACTGCTCGCCGCGAGGACTAGCGCAAAAGCAAAGGCCATGCGTCGCCAAAGCGGCAGTGGCATGGTGGCGACCAGTACTAGCCCGATAACAATAGCGAGCAGGAGCAAAAAGCTGCGCAGGGGGCCGCGCTCGCGAGCCGCGAAACAGGCGAGATAAAGTGTGCCCAACAAGCTGAGCCCGAGCCCTTGCACGACGAGTGCCTGCGGCACTTGCCACAGTGCCGCCCATAACAGGTAGGCCGCGCAGGCAGGAACAAACAGCCGGTACAGGAGAAAGCGATGCCGTGTGTGAAAGGCGTGGCGCGCGCTCAGGCCATGCTTCGCTAGGCGGCTATCGGCGTCAGCGTCGGCAGTGCGATCCAGCGCATAGACGAGCCAAGTGGCAACGAAGAGCCCGGTATAGAAGACGCTGGGTAAATGCAGGCGGTGGGTGTGCTCCAGCGCGGCGAGCCACAGCACGGCGATCACTGGCGCATCGAGGCTGAGCATCTGCGGCCAGAGCCACGAACGTGGGGTAGTGATGGGAGATGAATTTTGAATGGTGAATGAGGGAAAGGGATGTAGTTCTACCAGCCGCCGCCGAGAGCCTTGATCAACAGCACTGTGCTGGTGAATAACTCACCACTGATGGCGGTGGCCTCCTCCTCGGCTCGCAGCAGCGTACGCTGGGCGTCGAGGACTTCAAAGAAGGCGACAAGGCCTGCGTCGTAGCGCTTCTGCGCGAGATCCACGGTGCGCTGCGCGGCGGCGACGGTCTGCTGCTGCATGGCTCGCTGGCGACGCAGCACGTCGATGCCACTGAGGGCGTCCTCCACATCGCGCACGGCCTTCAGCACAGTCTCGCGGTACTGCGCGGCGGCGGCGTCATAGCGAGCCTTGGCGGCGGCGATTTTGGCTTTATTTTTACCAGCCTCGAAGACCGACCACTGCACATCGGGGCCGATGCCCCAGACCCGGCTGGCACTGCTGGCGAGCTGACTGACGAAGCTGCTCTCGGTGCCGCCGCCCAGGCCGAGCTTGAGACTGGGGAAGAGGGCCGCTTTGGCCACGCCGATTTCGGCATTCAGCGCCGCCATCGCACGCTCGGCGGCGGCAATGTCGGGGCGGCGCTCCAGCAGATCGCTAGGCACACTGCGAGGGACGCTGGGCGGACTGCTGGCGAGGGCCATCGTAGGCAGGCTGAAGTCGCTGGGCGTCTGGCCGATGAGCAGCGCGATGGCGTGCTCCAGCTCGTGGCGTTTCTTTTCCAACCCGATGCCCTGGGACTCAGTCGCAGCGAGTTCGGTCTCGGCCTGCGCGACATCGAGCTGGGCGGTGTCGCCTTGTTTGAAGCGAGCATTGGCCAGCTCCACGGCGCGACGGCGCACGGCGGTGGTGCGGCGCAGTAGGGCGATGGTTTCATCCTGAGCTTGCAGCGCGAAGTAGTTCATCGCCACCTCACTCTGCAATGACAGCAGCGCGGTTTGGTAGTCCGCCTGGGCGGCCTCGGCAGTCGCCTGGGCGGCGCGGGTGGTGTTGCGCAGCTTGCCCCAGAGATCGAGTTCATAACTGAAGTCCAGCGTGCCACGCAGGCGCGTCACGCTGCGCCCCCCCGCGAAGGTGCCGTCGATGGCGGCAGACGTGCGAGCACGCTTGGCACTGGTGTTAACGGTGAGGAAGGGGAACAACGCCGCACTGTCTGCACGCGCCAGGGCTTTGGCTTCCACAACGCGTTGGTGGGCGACTTCGAGCGAGGGATTGGCTGCTTCGGCTTTGCGCAGCAGTTCCGCGAGGCGGGTGTCATTGAGCAGCCTCCACCAAGCTCCGCGTGGGGCGTGATCCTGCGGCTTGGCGGTGCGCCAGGGGCCGCTCGTTTTGAACTCGCTGGGCAACTTGGGCTTGGGCGCGAAGTAAGAGGGCGCGACGTTGCACGAGGCGAGGAGAAAGGGGAGAAGGAGCAGGCGAGGGGACATGAGAGACAGATGACGAATGTCGAAGGGGTAGCGTTGGCCAATCTCTTTCTACACGATGAATGGCGCAACGTACGCGCACACTTGCCCTTCTTTTTCGCCGAGGCTTCAACGCCACCTACGCCTCATCTTCGCCCTGATCCAACGCAGCACCTCGTTGGCTTGTGATCGGCTTGGGGCACATGAACAGAGGCAGGTCGCGTAGCAAGTTAGGGCTGCGCATCAGGGCCTCGCCGACGAGGATGGCGTCGGCCCCGGCGTCGGCGACGCGCTGGGCGTCGGCGACACTGCGGATGCCACTCTCGCTGACGAGGATGATGTCGTCGGGCACCTCCTCGGCGAGTTCTTCCGTGGCGCTGAGATCGACGGTGAAGTGCTTCAGATTGCGATTATTGACGCCGATGATTCTCGCGTCGGTGTCGAGGGCGCGGTCGAGTTCTGCGAGGTCGTGGACTTCCATGAGGACTTCGAGCTGGAAGGCGTGCGCGGTGTCGAGCAGATGGACGAGCGTGGCTTGATCGAGCGCTGCGACGATGAGCAGGATGGCATCGGCCCCGGCACAGACGGCTTCAAAAATCTGTGCCTCGTGGATGATGAAGTCTTTCCGCAGCACGGGTATCTCGACCTCCTGGCGGATAGTCGTCATGTAGTCCAATCGGCCTTGGAAATACTTCTCATCGGTGAGCACGCTGATGGCACTGGCACCCGCTTTATCATACGTGCGGCCAATGGTGAGGTAGTCGAAGTCGGCATTAATGACGCCAGCCGAGGGGGAGGCTTTTTTTACTTCGGCGATGATGCTCAATCGCGTGGGATCGGCCATGAGAAAGCTGCTGAGCGAGCGGAAGTCCTCGCGGGCACTTGCCGCAGCAC
Organism: Verrucomicrobiota bacterium; assembly: GCA_031411235.1. Lineage (GTDB taxonomy): Bacteria > Verrucomicrobiota > Verrucomicrobiia > Verrucomicrobiales > Verrucomicrobiaceae > JANOAR01. The sequence goes on from JANOAR010000251.1 coordinate 9,420, forward strand.
GCAGCTTTTCAGCGCGGGGAAGGAGCTTTTTTAATTCGGTGTGCTTGTGTGCGATGATCTCGTCCAGCTTGTTCATGGGCCGCCCATCATGGGCGGGAGGCGAGCGGGAGCAAGGGCAGAAGGGGAAATGGCAAGGCGTGATATTGATGCAATGCGTGCTTGCCAGTTCCTACCGAGGCTCAGAGATTTCTCGGATGTCTTTACCCACTTCCTCCCGCTTGCTGTGCCTCGCCTTCGTCACATTCATCACCAGCCTCACCGCCTGCTCTACGGTGGGCAAGAACCATGTGAGCTACCTCAAAGACAAGACAAGTCTGAAGCGCGATGCCAAAGACAAGCGTGCGCTCGTCTGGCGTAGCCCTGAGAAAGTGAGTGCGCGGAGCAGCTTCGACCTTGCGAATATCCAATGGATGGCACCAAACCCTGACATCAAACCCAAAGAACAGGCGGTGCTGATCAAGCGCTTGAACACGGCTCTGACTCGCCAGTTTGGCAGCAAGGGCACGTTGAATCCTGCGGGCTCGGCACCTGTGGAAATACGCGCTGCCATCACAGGTGTGGTGAAGGCGAATGTGCCCGTGAACTTGTTGGCCTCTGCGGTGATCAATTTCCCGGTGATCATGGGGGGCGTGGCGGTGGATATGGAAGCCGTGTCCCAGCCCGATGGACATCGCCTCGCCGCAGCCCAGTACGTGATCCCAGGCCGTCCCTGGCAGATGTGGAACAGCCTCACCAAACTGGGGCAAGCACGCAGTGGCCTCGATCTCGTGGCGGGTAAATTCTATACCTTGGTGACGGGCGAGAAGGCCGTGGTGGATGAGAGCAAGAAGCTGAAAAACAATCCGCTGAAGCGGTAGCTTTATGCGGACTCATCATCCGCAGTATAAACGACTTCGGCGTGTTTGGAGTCTGCGCGGATTTGTTTTGCCAAGGCTTTCTCTTGCCTGATGCGCTCGGCTTCCTTGGCGGCCTCGGCGGCCAGTTTTTCAGCGCGAGCAGCTTCCTTGGCCGCTCGAATTTCTTCTCGTGCCGCTTGTTTGATGGCACGCTCCTCAGCCACTATTTTACGGGCGGCGTCGGCCTCGGCTTTGACGCGTTCTTTTTCAATCGTCGCGGCTTCCTTCTCGGCAAGCTTGCGGGCCTTGTCTTCCTCGGCAGCGAGACGCGCGGCTTCTTTCTCGGCAAGCTTGCGAGCCTTGTCTTCCTCGGCAGCGATGTGTGCGGCCTCTTTCTCGGCAACTTTGCGGGCCTTGTCTTCCTCAGCAGCGAGACGAGCGGCTTCCTTCTCGGCAAGCTTGCGGGCCTTGTCTTCCTCGGCAGCGAGGCGAGCGGCTTCCTTCTCGGCTAGCTTGCGGGCCTTGTCTTCCTCGGCAGCGATGCGAGCGGCTTCGTTCTCGGCAATCTTGCGAGCCTTGTCTTCCTCAGCAGCGAGACGAGCGGCTTCTTTCTCGGCGATCTTGTGAGCCTTGTCTTCCTCGGCAGCGAGGCGTGCCGATTCCTTCTCGGCGATCTTGCGAGCTTTGTCTTCCTCGGCAGCGAGACGAGCGGCTTCCTTCTCGGCGATCTTGCGGGCTTTGTCTTCCTCAGCAGCGAGACGTGCGGCTTCCTTCTCGGCTTCTTTCGCGGCAAGGGCAGCGATGCGTGCGGCTTCGACGGCGGAGAAGTATTCCGTGAGTGTCTCGCTGAGTTGGCTTAGCTCACGCGTCGCCGCTTGGATGCTGTCCTGAAGGCTAGATTGATGTGTCTCCAGGACGCGCGTGCTGAGGTCGATGCTGGAGAGCTTGGTGATGGAGTCGGAGAGGAAAGCAACAAGTTTGGTGTCGAGTTTGGTGGTCATGGGAAATGGCTCATCCTGGGCAAACTCAGCGGGAGGGGGAAACCTTCTGCACGAGCTGCGTGGATGTTGGGCGTGTGAATAAGGAGTCGCTCAACTGCCAAAGACCGAGGCCGTGCGCAAGGCCAAGCTGCACTTGCGACAAGAAGAGTGCGATGATGGGGCTATCAGCCTCAGAGCTGTGTGTTGATGACGAAGCGGCTCGCCCTCTTGAACAGCTCCTTCTTCTTCGGCAGTGTGACGCGCTTCATCTCCAGCCCCAGGAGGTCGGCGGCTCTTTGCACTAGCGCCTTGTTCAACGCACTGAATCCCTCCAGAAACACCTCCTCGCTCAGTGTCCCCCAGGCCTTCAGCGCTTCGTTGGCTTCGGGATCGGCGACGTGTCGTTTCAACGCAGGCCGCTGCGCTTGGGCGTTGCGCCATTGCGCTTTCGCTTCGTGGGCGAGACGCTTCGCCGATTCCAGCCCCGCCTTGCCTCCCAGCACCTTCACCAGCACTCGCTGGCGATGCACGGCATCGGTTTCGCGTCCCTGGCGTTTGGCTTCGGCTGGCCCGACCACTGCGCCCGCAAGCTCCACCAGCAAGTCTTTGGCGAGCTGCCATGCCTCGGTCCACAGCGGCTGCAGGCTCTCAAATTCATCCTTTGGCACCAGCAGTGCCTGTTGGATTGTTGCTCGAAATCCCTCGAACTTTTTGCTCAACTCGTTCACTTGATCGCGGATGCGTTCCTCGGCGATGATGGGCTGGAGGCGCTCCATTTCATCAGCCGCCAGGCGCATTTGGGCGGCCAGATTAATAAGCGTGGAACTGGGCGCTGGCGCAGCAGTCGCTTTTGTAGCGGTGGTTGTTTTGGCCATGGAGGGAATGGGGATAGGCGCGTTTTACACCGCTGCGCTGATGGCTTCCGCGATGGTCTTGGTCAACTGCACAAAGGCTTTGGTGATGGAATCATCCGGTTTGTGCAGCACCAGCAACTGCTGGTTGTTGTTGGCTTCATTCATGGCCGTGCGCTCAGGGATGAAGGGCTCAAAGAGATGCACCAATCCGTTGTAGCGCTGGGGTTCGAGAACACTCTGCAAAGCATCCAGTGTGTCGAACAACTCGGCGATGGCCTGCACCTGCGCGCGGTAGCTTTCGTTGTAGCGGTTGATGATGACGCCAAACAGGCTCGCGGTCTTTTCCCAGCCGTGCCGTGCCGCAAAGCCCGATTGCAGATGCCGGATCCATTTAATGCCCTCCAGCGCGAGGTAATCTGGCGTGTAGGGCACGATGACGTAGTCCGCTGCTCGAAAGGCATTTCTCGTGGGCAGGGAAAAGCCCGGTGGACAATCAAACAGGATATACTCGTATTCATCCTGCACGGACGTGAGCGCTTGGCAGAGCACCTCCTCGGCCTGAAACCGCGACAAGCCGGGCACGCCTTCGTCATCCACTTCGAGCATGGCGAAGTCTCCCGCGAGAATGTCGAGCCGCGCACTTGCTGGCACTCCCGGCACAGGTGTGATGAGCGTCCTGATGTCCACATCGTCAGCGATGATCCTGGGTTTAAAAAGGCTGCGGATCGTCCGGCCCTCCTCGCGGCAGATGTTCCAACCCCTGCGCTTGAGCAGCCATAGCGAGGCATTGCACTGCGGATCGAGATCCACCACCAGCACACGCACGCCTGCAAAGTCTGCGTGGCAGGCAAGCACGGCGGCGATGTTCACGGTGTCAGATGTTTTTGCCACGCCACCTTTGAAGTTTACGAATGCAAGTTTACGCGCGGCCATAGTCAGGCGGCTCCTCTACAGGCCGTTTTTGCGGCAGCAAGCGTTATCAGGCAGCATTACAGCCAAGGCACTAAGCAACTCGTCCCGTCGGAACGTCTCGCGCCGCCCGTAGCTGAAGAAGGAACCCGAAGTGCGGTCAAGCTGGCACTCGACATGCTGGCGAAGCGCTGCGAGTGGTTCTGGGGTTTGGGGGGCGGCGACACGATTTCCTAGCGCTACGGCATCGCCACGGTTCAGAGAGTCACGGCATCTTCAACCTGCCCCGAGGAAACCCATTCCCTGACTACGGAAACGCTAACCTGAGTCATGGCACGAGTTTCCAGAGTCACGGCGCGTCGGGGGAGAGTCACGGCACGCCGGGGGAGAGTCACGGCACGTCGGGGGAGAGTCACGGCACGCCGGGGGAGAGTCATGGCACGCCGGGGGAGAGTCACGGCACGCCGGGGGAGAGTCACGGCACGCCGGGGGAGAGTCACGGCACGCCGGGGGAGAGTCATGGCACGCCGGGGGAGAGTCATGG
>JANOAR010000252.1:0-4086 GCA_031411235.1 Verrucomicrobiota bacterium
CCTGGGCAGAAGCCGCCGTACGGAACCTCAACCCGAACGCCGCATTTGATCGGCAGCTATCTTCACCTCAGAGCCTGTCCGCTGAATGCTAGAAAAGTGGATTTATACTGAGTAGAGTTCATCAGAGAACAGAGTTACGACACTACAGAAAGCGGTGTCGCAGCCCAGCGTTCTGGCCTTTCTCGTTTTTGGCGGACAGGCTCTTATTCGTGAGGGCATCCAAGAGCCACCACGGATGAACACGAGGATCACTCATGGGGAAGGCGTTCCGAGGAAATGATCCTGATTCGTGCCTATCCGTGTTCATCCGTGGTGGCTGCTGGATAGATCTTCCGGCCCCACTCCACGCTTTGTTTTTGAATGGATGAGCTGATCCTGAACGACAGACGGTGAGGCTGGGCGGGGGGCGACTGATGGTGCAACTGAGGTGAGCTTCCTTCGTTCATGCAGACACGAAGAGCCTGTATTTCCCTCCACTGATTCCCTCCACTGCGGCACCTTGGGTTATTTGCGACGATGCCGCCTAGGGCGACTGCGCGTGCAGCAACCGCTCGGCCTCAGCTTGCGCCTCATGCAGCGCGGGATCGTCGAGCTTGTTCTGCAACTCTGCAATGTCTGTCAGCGAGTCATACAATTCACGCGCCGCGACCTTGCCGGTGGGCCATTCGCGCCACTCGGTGTAGCGCACGCGGGCGGTGCGGATGCTATATCCCATGTGACTGGGCTGGCCGTTGGGCTCGCGGTCGAAATAGGCGGGCCGGGGATGCTGCGTGAAGGCGGCGTTATCGACACTGCGGGTGGGGTCACTGAGCACAGGGACGAGGCTGCTGCCTTCCAGCCCCGGTGGGCGCGGCAGCGCGGCGAGGTCGGTGAGGGTGGGGAAAAGATCGACCAACTCGGCGAGCGCTGCGGTTTGCTCGCCCGCGTGGCCTTTGCCGGGGGCGTGGATGAGCAGCGGCGTGTGGGCGTCGTATTCAAAGTTGGAGGTCTTCCCCCACTGCTCGTGCTCGCCGATGTGATAGCCGTGGTCGCCACAGAAGACGATGATGGTGCGCTCGGCTGCGCCGCTGGCATCGAGCGCGTCGAGCACCTTGCCGAGCTGCGCGTCCATGTAGCTGATATTGGCGAAGTAGCCATGCCGCCACTCCTGGGCCTGCGCGGGTGTTAGCGTGACGCGGCTCTTGCCTTGGCCGAGCAGTTCGCTGCTCTGGTGGAAGGCGATGTCCGGGGCTCCGCTGGGGCGCGCGGCGTTGAGTGCGGGGATCTTCGCGCGGTCGTAGAGATCCCAGTATTTCTTCGGCGCGGTGAACGGCGCGTGCGGCTTCCAGAAGCCGACGGCGAGGAAGAAGGGAGCGCCCTTTACCTCGCCCAGCACTCGCACGGCCTCGGCGGCGACGCGGCCATCGTAGTAGGCCTCGTCGGGCACGTCACGGCATTCGCAGGCGGGGCCGTTGCCATACTGGCGGATGTTGGCGGTGGAGAGATTGGGCGGCAGCTCGCCGCTGACCTGCGGGGCATCGTCGCCATGATTGGCATAGTGCAGGAACTCATCGGCACTCCACGACCCACGGTCGCCTTTCACTGCGGTGTGCCAGTTGTGGAAGATCTTGCCCACGCAGCGACTGGTGTAGCCATGCTGCATGAACCACTTGGGTATCGTGGTTGCGTCGCGGCCCACAGGCGAGGCCTCGCGGAAGTGGGTGCCATTGCTCCAAAGCCGCAGCGTGTCGGGCCGCAAGCCGGTGAGCATCGACGAGCGTGAGGGATTGCACACGGCCTGCTGGCAGTAGGCATTGCGGAACTGCACGCTGCGCGCGGCGAGGCGTGTGAGATTCGGCGTGATGGCCGTCGAGCCATAGCTGGTCAGCTCGGGCCGCAAGTCATCGGCCATAATGAAGAGCACGTTCGGCTTGGCCTTCTCGGCCTGCTGAGCGCTAACGTGGTGAGAGATAGCCGTCGTCGCGAGGGTCGCGATGATGAGGAGGAAGCGAGGCAAAGGAGTGAGCGATAGCATGGCGGCGAAAGTCAACGTAGCGGACATGGTGATGTTGCTGGGCTGGTCGCCTCAACCCCTCAACAGCCTGCTTTAGGCGGATCTGTAACCAGCACCTCTACTGGCGCAAGGCCATGCTGGGATTGATCTTGGTGCAGTGGTAGGCGGGGTAGAGGCCGCTGATGAGGCCAACGATAATAGCGAGGGCAAGGGCGAGGCCAATGAGGTCGAGGCCGATGTAGGGCTCGAGTTTGCCTGACATGAAGGGGGTGCGGGCAAGGACTTTCAGCAGGAGGACGCCGAATAGGGTGCCGAGGACGCCAGCAGCGGCACAGAGGGCGACGGATTCGGCGATGATCATGCGGAGAATGCGGTTTCGCCGCCAACCGAGGGCGATGAGGATGCCGATCTCGCGGGTGCGCTCGAAGACGCTCATGAACATGGTGTTGATGACGCCGAAGGTGCCGACCAGGAGGGCGACGACGGAGGTGGCCCAGTTCATGGCTTCGAGGGTTTTGACGCCGTCGTTGTTTTTGGTGGAGTCTTCGGCGGTCTCGACGGTGTAGCCGGTGAGCTGCTTTTGCAGGAGGTCGCGGATGGCGTTGGCCTGGGCGGGCTGGTGGAGCTTGATGTTGATGAAGTTGACGCGGTCTTGTTTGGTCATGACGGCTTGCAGCAGCGGGAGGCTGAGGAAGAGGGAGCCGTTCTCGACGAAGGCCTTGCCATCGGCGATGCCGACGATGGTGAAGTCATCGGTTTCGAGGGTGACGGTATCGCCGATTTTTTTGGCCAGAGATTCCGCAGCGAGCTTGCCCAGGACGATGGCCTTCTCGCTAGCATCCTTGGGCATTCGGCCCTCGATGATGGTGAGGCTGTCCCAGAGGAAGCTGCCCCACTCGCGACCGGAGACGACCATGAGGGGTACGCTTTCGACGCTGAGGGTCTCGACGAGGAGATTGGTGGCGGCGCTGATGGCGGGGTGGGTCTTGATTTGGTCGATGAGATGGGCATCGAAGGGCTGGGCCTGGAGGCCACTGCCTTTGCGGACGACGAGGTCGGTGCCACGCGCTTTGTAGGCGTCATTCCAGCTCTCGGAGAGGCCTCGAGCAAGGCCGATGAGCGCGACAACAGCAGCGATGCCCGCGCCGATGCCCATGATGGTGAGGGCGGTGCGCAAGGGGCGGCGAGAGAGATTTTTGAGGGTGAATTGCAGCAGGGTCATTCAATCAACGATCAGGAATTGCTCGGTCACAGGCTCGTCGGAGATGATGAGGCCGTCGCGCATGGTGACGACTCGCTCGGCAGCACTGGCGACATGCATGTCGTGGGTGACGAGGATCAAGGTGGTGCCTTTGTCGCGGTGCAAGTTTTGCAGAAGCTGAAGGATTTGCGCGGAGTTCTTGCTGTCCAGGTTACCCGTGGGTTCATCGGCGAGGATGATGCCGGGGTCGTTGGCGAGACAGCGGGCGATGGCGACGCGCTGGCGTTCGCCGCCGGAGAGCTTGCTGGGGAGATGATCCAGCCGGTGCTCCATGCCGACGAGGCTGAGGAGTTCGCGGGCTTTGACTTGGCGATCGCGCACGGAGAGGCTCGTCTCGAACATGGGGACTTGGACGTTTTCGAGAGCCGTTAGCGTGGGGAGTAGATGAAAGGACTGGAAGACGAAGCCGATGTTTTTGGCGCGAAAGGCGGCAGGGTCTTTGAGTTTGGTGATGTCTTCACCTTTGAATCGGATGACACCTTGGTCGGCTTCATCCAGGGCACCGAGGAGGGCGAGGAGGGTGGACTTGCCACTGCCGCTGGCCCCGATGAGGGCGACGAATTCACCCGCCTCGACACTGAGGCTGACCCCGCGAAGGGCCAAAACATGGCCGCCATCGAAGTCGCGATGCACATCCACAACTTCTAGCAGAGGGGTAGCGGCGGGCGGGGGTGACGGATCGGATGAACTCATGGCTGTGGCGAAGCGGGTGGCTAGTTTCAAACTTCGCGCCCATAGCGCAAGCCTAACGTTGAGTTTTGCAACGAGGTCGATGGGGGCGCGGAGCGAGCGACAGGAGTGTGCGCGGCTACTTGGTATTGTTCCAGGCTAA
>JANOAR010000253.1:0-71833 GCA_031411235.1 Verrucomicrobiota bacterium
GCTTGGTGCTCGGCCTTGTCCACGGCGATCCAGCCTTCGTTGTCCTTATCGAAGCTGCTGGTGAAGGCAACGTGAGGGCCAGTGTAGGGCGTGGTGTCGCGTGGGCGGATTGGCTCTTTTTTGCTGGCTCGCTCGGCGAGGAAGGCGGGATCATGGGCGAGGCCGGACAAGGTGTGCAGCGTGGCGTGTTGCAGGGTGAAGCGTAGCCGCACTTGTTTGCCCTTGAGCTTGGTGAAATCAGCCTTGGGCCAGCGCACTTCGCCGCGCGTGACATCGCTGGTGATGGCCTCGCTCTCCTCGAAGCCCGGCTCATCGAGCACGGCCACCCGTATGCTTCCACCTGCGGCATCAGCGCTGATTTTTAATGGCTCGCCGGTCGCGAGCAGGGGCTGCGTGAGGCACTCGCCCTGCGCCTCGGCTTGCAGCCCCACGAGCCTGTCCTCGCGCACCTGGGCGACGCAGGGCAGGCAGTGGCGCTTCCAGCCGAGGTGGGAAATATCGCTACCACCGTAGAGAATGTAGTGCTGACCGTCCTGCACGATGGCTTTGCTCGCAGGGCCGTAGATGCACAGGCTATCGTAGCTGCCTGCGGGGCCGCGCGGGATGAAACCTTGGCCGGGGAAGAGCCTACGCCAGGTTTTATTGTCGGGGCTCCATGCCAGTTCGCAGTCCACCGTGCGGCCTTTACCCACGTTGTACATCATCACCCAGCCGAGGTAGCCACTGCCATACGGGAAGACCTCGATGCAGTAGGTCTGGCTGCTGCGGCCCTCGGCCAAGGTGCTGCGGATGGCGAGGTCGCCGCCCGTCCAGTGGATGAAGTCGCGGCTCTCGAAGCGAGCCTGCAAGCGCTCGCCGAGATACAGCTTGGTGTAGAGCACATAGCGCTGACTGGCCTCGTCGTAGAAGGCATTGGTGTGGGTGTCGCCGTTGCGGGCGCTGAAGCCTTGCAGCTTGATCGGCTCGGCCCAATGCAGGCCATCGGGCGAGAAGCGTGCCTGGAGTTCACCCAGCCCAGTGTCGAATACCATCTTGTAGCGACGCGTGGGATCGGGGTCGTGAAGATCATGGAAAACACCGACATTGGGCGTGTCGCGAGCGACGGCGTTGTTGTGCGTGTTGCCGTCGAATTCGACGATGCCGTGATCGGGCTTTTGCCATGCGATGCCATCTTGCGAAGTGGCATGAAGCAGCAGCCAGCCCTGGTCGTGAATGGTGCGCACCGGGGTCAATTTTGCGATGATGGCGGGGTCATTGAGCAGGCACTTGTACCAGAGGTGAAAAGTCTGTGTGGCCGAGTCGAAGTGGACGTTGGGATAGAGGTTGTTGAGGGCGTTCTCCCACAGCTTGTCGGCCTTGAAGACAGGATTGTGGGCGTCCTTTTCCACATGCCCCGCTACGAGCGCGAGGCCCGTGCTTCTGGCGATCACGCGATCATCGCAGACGAGGTGCAGATGCGGGTCGGCCTCGATCACACGGGTGTCGGCATGGGCGGTGGCGAGTTGGCAGGCGAGGGCGAGAAGGGCGAGGCGCAGGGTCATGGTGGTGGCGGGAGGTCGCCCCATACTACGCTCGCACCTTGGCAAACTTCGCGAACTGAGCCGTAGCGCCATTCGTGGGTTTTCCATGAGTCCGCGACTCGCGAGTGGCGTTCGTATTACTTTTGCTTGCCAAAACGGCAACCTCGTCTCTATTCGCGGCCCCTCGCGAGCGGCCTTTACTCGCCGTTGGTCTTTGGGCCCGCTCTACCTTTGGTAACAGCGGGAACTCGCCCCAAAGGTAACCCGGCTATCAGATAAAACACATGTCAGCACGTCTAGCACGCTTCGAAATGCCCAATCGCCTCGTTAAAGTCGAGACGACCGCCACCGACACCTACGCCCAGTTTGTCGCCGAACCTTTTGATCGTGGCTTTGGCCACACCATCGGCAACTCCCTGCGCCGCGTCCTCCTTTCCTCACTGGAAGGGGCCGCCATCACCTCCGTCAAGATTCGCGGAGCCGAGCATGAGTTCACCACGCTCCCCGGCGTGCTCGAAGACGTCGCCCAGATCGTGCTTAACCTGAAGAAGGTGAAGTTCAGCCACCACGACAACAAGGAGCCCGCAATCCTCTCCCTGATGGCCGATAAAGAAGGTGCCGTCACCGCTGGCGACATCAAAGACGACCATCGGTACAGCGTCATCAACAAGGACTTGGTGATCTGCACGCTCGACCGCAAGACCAAGTTCGAGGCCGAATTTGAAGTTCGCGTGGGTCGCGGCTTTGCTACCTGGGAAGAAAACAAGCGCCCCGACACCCCCATCGGCGTCATCCCCATCGACTCGATCTTCTCGCCTGTGACCCGCGTGAAGTATGGCGTCGAAGCCACTCGCGTCGGCCAAACCACCGACTACGACAAGCTCCTCATCGACGTCTGGACTGATGGCCGCGTGGCCCCCAGCGACGCCGTGCTGCAAAGCTCCGCCATCCTTCGCCATCACCTCGATGTCTTCGTCAACTACGACGACAGCCAGGTTGAATTTGAAGCCGCGCCTGAGGCTCAAAGCGAAGAAAACAGCGAGCTGCGCAAGCTGCTCAACATGAGCGTCAACGAGATCGAGCTGTCCGTCCGTGCGGCCAACTGCCTCAACAACGCCAACATCACCAGCGTCGGCCAGCTCGCGATGAAGAGCGAAGGCGAGATGCTGCGCTACCGCAACTTCGGCAAGAAATCCCTCACCGAAATCAAGGAGAAGCTTGCCGAACTGGGCCTCTCGCTCGGCATGAAGCTCGACGCCGCGCTGCTTGAACCCAACCCCGGTGGCGTGTCCCTGCTCGCCCGCAGCTCCATGCTGAGCAAGGACGATGACGATGGCGACGCCGCCGACTTCGCCAAGCTGATCGACTCCAACCTCCCTGCGGAAGAGGAAGACGACGACTAACAACCCCTCTCCGCGTGGGGCGGCTCTTAGCCCAGCCCCACGCTAACACCGAGTCAGCACTTCGGACTGCCTCAATTCAACCCACAAAAACACCCCGCCCACCTGATCCATCATGAGACACAGAGTTAAAACCGTGAAACTCCAGCGCGATGCCTCGCATCGTAATGCCCTGCTCGCCAATCTTGCTTGCAGCCTTATCGAACACCGCCGTATTCGCACGACTGTGGCCAAGGCCAAGGCGCTGCGGCCAGTGGTCGAAAAGCTCGTCACACTTGCCAAGCGTGCCGACCTTCACAGCATCCGTCTCGCCGTGGCCAAGATCCACAGCAAGACCCATGTGAAGACCTTGTTTGAAGTCATCGCCCCTGCTTCCAAAGAGCGCCAGGGCGGCTACACCCGCATCACCAAGCTCGGCCAACGCCGTAGCGACAGTGCTCCGATGGCCTTCATCGAGTGGGTGGACGCCTACACCCCTAGCTTTGAAGCTCCGACCCCCGTCGAAGCAACCGAAGAGCAGCACGAAGCCGCCGCTGCCTAAGCGCGAGCGAACGTTTCCACCATCATTGAAAGCGCAGTGGTCGAAAGGCCACTGCGCTTTTTTGTGGCCGCTGCGAGCGACTATTCGCCACCGCGAAACAGGGTGATCAGCTCGCGATCCGACAGCGTGCGATCTGACTTGTGACCCAGGAAGAAGTGGCCTGAGGCGGCATTGCGTGTGCCCGGCGTGTGGATGATCAGCGGGTCAAGGTACTTGAGCCACGAGCCCGTCAGCTCCGAGAAAATACGGGCAGCGGCACGCGTGGATTTGTTCCAGGCGAAGCTGAGCAAAAAGTACTGCCACGTCCAAGCCAGCGCCATGCCAGGGCCGCCGACAGGACCCCAGTCCAGCGCTTCAAAACGGCGGAACAAGCGCCGATGGCCCAAGTCCGTGAAGCGGGTGAAATCCCAGGCTCCGCCGTGGACTTGCTGAATGAAGGGCGTCTCGGCATAGATCGCGCCACCGGGGCGCAGCACGCGATGGATTTCCTCGACGCAGCGGTAAGGATCGCATACGTGCTCCAGCACTGCCTGGACGATGACGCCGTCGAATGAGGCATCGGCGAAGGGCACATCATGGGCATCGCAGACCAGCGCCGTGCGTGGCCCGTAGGCGACATCCGTTTCGACGAGTTCGATGTCGGGGTCATTGGCGAACAGTTCCATGCCCGCGCCGAGAATGCGCCCGCCGAGCACCAGCACGCGTGGCTTCGGCGCGAGCTTTTTCACCGCTTTGGCGTAGCTGGCGTAGTTCGCCTGGCCGCGCACATTGAGGCTTGGACTCGGGATCGCATCGCGCAGGCGTTTCAGCAGCGAGGGCTGCACTTCTGGGGTGGCTTCGCTGGGGGGCGAGAGGTAGTCGGCGATGTCGAAAATGCTCTTCCCCTCGTCCAGCACGATGGGGATGCCATTCACCACAGGATAAGTTTTCCCGCAGTTCGCCGAGGTGCAGTGCAACGCAGTATCGACGACCTGCAAGGGGGCAAAACAGTGGGGGCAACGAAGGTCAGCGAGGACGGCAGGCGATAGAGGGATGGGCATGGCGGACGGAAAATCTGCGGCCTGTGGCCTATTCGATGCGCTTGAGGGAGCCGATGCGGTAGGCTCCGCCGAGGAGGGAGATGTTATCCCGCTCTACGGAGATGGCGTCGAGGTGGATGGTGTGGGGGAAGTCTTCGAATTCGATGGTGTGGATGCCGTCTTTGGGGGACTTGAGGGCGAGATCGATATCGGCGAGGTCTTTGATGCTGACGCCGTTGACCTTGGTGACGATGAGGCTGCCGAGGCGCTCGTAGCCCTGGGTGCTGGGGGTGGGGAGGACGGCGCTGAGGATGACGATACGGCGCAGGCCTTTTTCTTCATACTCCTCGGGGTGCTCGGCGATGTGGGCGAGGCGGAGGATGCTGCCGGTGGCTTCTTGGCCGAAGGTGTTGATGTAGGGCCGGGTGAGTTCTTGGAAGACGAGGCCGCCAGCGACGATGTAGTTGGCACCACGGTCGAAGAGGTAGGGCCAGACGAGTTGCGTTTGCGGGTCTTTGCGGATGAGTTTGCCGCTGAGGGGGAGTTCCTTGCCGTCGCGCAGGACGAGCATTTCGACTTTGTCGCCAACGTAGGCGCGTCCGCGTACGATGTGGCTCATGCTCAGGCGACCGAAGTCGGGGTCTTCGTAATCGCCACGGGCGTCGATTTTGAAACCGTTGATGCTGAGCATGATGTCGCCTTTTTGGACGCCTACACCATGGGCGGTGCCGCCAGGCGTGACGGCGCTGACGAACATGCCTCCTTGTCCTGGCTTGAGGCCGAGGTAGTCGCGGAACTGGTCGTCCTGGGTGTTCTGGAACTCGACGCCCATGGTGGGGAAGCCTTCGTTTTTGCCATCGGCCATGTCTTTGAGGAAGTGCTCGATGATGACGCCTGGCTGGACGGTGGTGACCTGGTTTTTGGAGTCGTAGTTGAGCAGTAGGCCGGCGAGTTTGCCGCCTTTGACGACGGGCAAGGTGAAGCTGTTGGCTTCGCTGCGGACGATGCCCTGGCCTTCATAGACGAGGAAGTTGGTGCCGCTGAGGACGTAGCGGGAGGTGAGTATTTTGGCGACGCGCAAGGGGGTGACGATGAGGTCGCCGACGCGCCCCGTTTGCCAGATGGCGAGGGTGTCGCCGATGTGGGCAACGGGATCAACTTCCATGGGGGCGAGGCCTTTGAAGAAGGCCTTGGAGCGTTCGTTGTCCTGGGCGCTTTCGATGAGGGCGAGGTTGGCTTCGTAGTCGGCACCAACGACTCGGGCGGGTATTTTGGTGCCGCCCTCGGGCAGCTCTAGCTCAATGTAGTTGGCATCGGCGACCATTTGGCCAGTGACGAGTACGCGGTTGCCAGCGATGACGACACCGAGGCCACGGCGCTGCCCTGGGCTTTCTTTTTGCCAGGGGAGGTGCTCGTTGTAGCCCTGTGAGGTGACGTTGACTTTCAACAAGGAGTCGGTGCGGATGACGGCGCTGCGTGGAACGGGGAGGCCATCACCGCTGATAGGCGGGCGAGGGCGTAGGACTCCGCTGGTAGCGGGTGCGGCGGCGCTCTGGGCGAGGCTGTAGGCGGTGCTACCTGCAATGATGAGGGCGATGAGCGAGAGGTGTTTCATGGTGTGAAAATGGTGACTTGGGTGGGGGCTCAGGGGTGGCTAGTCGTTGCCCAGGTAGCTGTCTTCTGTGACGTTGTAGGTCTTCATGATGCGGGTGTGGGCCTCGTCGGCGAGCGAGCGTTTCAGTACCAGGGGGCGGCCTTTTTCGAGCAGCTTCAGGACGATGAAGTCGGGCTTGTCGCCTTTCTTGGCGAGGGCGGCTTTGACGTCGTTGAGGCTCTTGATTTTTACGCCGTTGATCTCATCGACAATGTTCTGCTGGTAGGGCTGGATGTAGCTGTTGACGTCATCGGTGAGGATGTTGGTGAGGATGACGACTTCGGGGCGCTCTTGGTAGAGTTTGAGGTTCAAGTAGTTGTCAAAGACGTAGTTCACCGTGGGCTCGCGGATTTGCAGGGCATCCATCAAGTTGCGATCCATGGGCTGGAAAACGAGGCCAGCATAGATGACATAGCGTGGCCGCTGGTTGTAGTGCTCGCCAAGGGTGAGGTAGGGGATGAAGCGCTGGAGTTTCACGGGCTTCGTTTGCTTCTTGCCATCGCGCAGGAATTCGACTTTGACCTCGTCGCCGCTGAATTTGCGTTCGACCATTTCATTCATGTCCATCAGGTCGCCATCGACGCGCACGAGGCCGTTGTTGAAAATGGGGTTGCCGTCGATGCTGAGCAGCACGTCGCCTTCCTTCAGCACACCGCCAGCGCTGCCTGCGGGCTCGACGTTGGCCACGAGCACCCCTTTGCCATCATTGGCGAGGCCGAGGGCTTTCACTTGGGCGCGGTTCTCGATGCTGAAGTCGCTGATCGCGAGATCCACATAGTGGTCGTAGTGGCCGTCTTCGATGTCTTTGAGGAAACGCTTGATGACGGGCGTCGGGATCATGTAGCCGACGTTCTGCGCGACTTGGCCGTTGTAGCCCTGGAAGGCGACGCCGACGACTTTGCCATCCTGCAAGACGGGGCCGCCCGAGTTGCCAGGGTTGATGGCGGCATCCACCTGAATGGCCAAGTGCGAGTCCACGCCCGAGTGCGAGTAAGGCCGGAAGTCGATGCGCGAAACGACGCCGCGTGTCACGCTGATGCGCTCGCCGCCGATGGGGTAGCCGATGACGCTGACTTCCGTATTGAGCTTGGGGGTGTCGCCGATTTGCAGGGTGTTGAGCTTCTCGAAGTGAGCATCATCCACCGCTTCGATGATGGCGAGATCGCAGTCATGCGCGATGTGAACGATGCGCGCGGGATGCGGCTCGGGATCGTTGGTGGTGCGGATGACGATGCGCGTGCTGTTGCTGACGACGTGGGCATTGGTGAGGAAGCGGTTCTTGCCGATGAGGAAGCCCGTGCCTGAGCCACCCGTGGGTTGCCCGGCATTCCAGGGTTCGCGATAGTCAGGGATGACCATCGACACGTCGATGTTGACGATGTTGTCCCACTCGCCGGACGAGATGTCGATGGCCTGGCTGCGATCTCGCGGCGGCGGCGGTTCTGCCGCTGGTATTGGGGCTTGGGCGATGGCGAGGGAACTGCTGAGAGCAAGGCACAGCGGGACGAGGCGGAGATGGCGTTTCATGGGCAAGATGGCAGCGTGTGGGTGACGGCGATAAACGTAAAACTACGGAGGGTATGAACGGATGTCATGCTTGGAGTGCATGAGTTTTTTCGTCCGCTGCCCTATAAAAGCGCCGAGTATGAGGTGCGCTTCACTGGGGAGGGAAAGTGCGGTGACACCACCGCACTTGACGCCTAGTGCCCACAGCGGTAGAGATCGCGCCCCATTTATGGCAGACGAAACTACACTTATCCTACTCAAGCCCGATTGCGTGGCTCAGCATCTTTCCGGCGAGGTACTGCGCCGCTTTCAAGCCGAAGGCTTCCGCATCCAAGGCATCAAAATGATGCAGCTCACCGATGAGCTACTGCGCGAACATTATTCGCACATCGCCCATCTTCCTTTCTTCCCCGATGTGGCGAGCTTCATGAAGAGCAAGCCCGTCATCGCTCTCGCTCTCGCGGGTGACGACGTCATCGCTAAGGTTCGCGATTTGCTCGGCCCCACCGACTCCAAGGCTGCGCCCAAGGGCACCATCCGCGGTGACCACGGCACCGACAAGATGACCAACATCGCCCACGCCAGCGACTCCACCGAAGCTGCCACGGCTGAGTTGAAGCGCTTCTTCAAAGCCGAAGAACTCTTCGCTCTGTAAGCGACTCCATTCGCTCGCTCAGCGGCAGTCCGCGTGGCCTTGATGGCTGCATGGACTGCCGCTTTTTTATGCCTTGTGCAGTGTTGGGTCAAATACGCGTGAGGTGTGGCTTCGCTCAGAACTCAAGTTCCAATCGTCCTTCGCGACTCACTGGTACGAACGAATCCCTCTCCTGCGTCGTTTCACGTTTGATGAAATTTTGCCCGCTTCTAGTCATGTGGATCGCGAGTGCTGCGATGCCACTCACGGTCGCTTTTGCCCTCCCTGCCAACGTCATCCTCATTGTAAGTGATGACCAGGGTTATCCCGATTTAGGCTGTATGGGCAGTAAACCTTTTATAACGCCGAACTTGGATCGACTGGCCAAAGAAGGCGTGCGGGCGACGAATTTTTATGTCACATGGCCTGCTTGTACGCCCTCGCGTGGCAGCATTTTGACGGGGCGTTATCCGCAGCGCAACGGTCTTTACGACATGGTGCGCAATGACTTGGTGAACTATGGCTATCGCTATGATGCTGCGGAATATGCGATCTCGCCCGAGATGACTCTGGGACTCGATGTGCGGGAGAAAACCATCGGCGACCTGCTCAAACCCGCAGGCTATGCGAGTGGTGTCGTCGGCAAGTGGGACATGGGGCAGGCGCGTCGCTACCTGCCACTGCAAAGGGGTTTCGACTTTTTCTACGGCCACGGCAACAACGGCATCGACTACTACACCCACGAGCGTTACGGCGTGCCTTCGTTGTTTCGTGGCAACTTACGCACAGAGGAAGATAAGGGCACCTACATCACCGAGGTGTTCAAACGTGAGTCGCTGCGATTCATTGATGAGCACGCAGGGTGGAAACCCTTTTTCCTGTACTTGCCCTTCAATGCCCCGCACGGGGCTTCAACATTTGGCGCTGGTACAACGGAGGGTGAGAAGAAAATCGCCGAGGGCGTACAGGCTCCAGAGAGCTATGTGGCGATGTTTCGGGAAAAGGTGAAGGATGAGAAACTGGCCCGCTACTATGGTGCGGTAGCTTGCATGGATGAGGCCATCGGTGCGCTGCTGCGACGGCTCGATGAGCACCATATCGCCGATAACACCTTGGTGATATTCCTTTCCGATAATGGCGGCAGCGGTAATGGCGGCAATGCCCCTCTGCGCGGTGGCAAATCCACGATGTGGGAGGGTGGACTGCGCGTACCGTTCCTCGCACGCTGGCCTGGAAAGCTGCCCGCAGGCAAGGTCACGGATGAGTTTCTAACCACGCTGGAATTGCTGCCAACGATCCTGGCCGCATCGGGCGCAAAGGCTGCCAAAGGTGTGCCGCTCGATGGCTTCGATATGCTGCCCGTGCTGCGTGGAGAAGCAAAGTCCGAGCGCCTAGCCATGTTCTGGCAGCGGCGTGGCGACAAGGCCATGCGCTTCAATCATTGGAAGTGGCTGGAGTCTGAGAAAGGCCACGGGCTCTTTGATTTGAGCCGCGACATAGGCGAGTCGCTGGACTTGTCGAAAGCTAAGCCCGAAGTACTTCAACTGATGCAAGCTCAGTTCGCTGCCTGGCGCAAGGCCATGGATGAGACAGAGCCGCGCGGGCCATTTCGCGACTACTGATGAAGTGAGCACTCACGCAGCGTAGTCAGCGCTGCTGTATGAAATCTGCCTCGCTCCTTCTCCTCACGTTTCTCATCGCTTGCCAAGCCGCCGCTCAACTCGCGAACCAGCCACCGATGCCGCAATGGCTGGAAGGTGCGACGACGGTCGAGAAAGCCTTCACTCAAAAAGGTAAGTTGCTCAAAGCCATCCTGCTGGTGGCGGGAGAGGTGCAGGTGCTCATCAATGACCAACGTGTGGGCGATGTCGCCGCCGCTGCGCAGGCGGTTTCGATGGACGTCACGCAGCACATTCGCGAGGGCGATAACACCGTGCGCCTATTGACGAAAGGCGCTCGCGTGGCGGCGCTGCTGGAACTCAATGGTGACGTGGCAACCAAGACTTGGCTGGCGACGGATGGCTCGTGGAAAGCCGATGGCGGAGCATTCAAAACACAAGGGATCGACCCGCAGGCGAATCCCTTCGACTTCAAGAAAACCTTCGACGCCTATAACTCCTGGCAACTCGCCAAGCCGGATGCCCAGAGCCTCGCGACGGACCCTGGTAGCTTCACTTTACCCGCAGGATTCAAAGCTGAGCGCGTGCGCTCGGCGACTGCCGAGGAGGGCTCGTGGGTGGCCATGACGTTCGATGCCCAGGGCCGCATCACCCTGGCGCGCGAGAAGCGCGGCTTGCTGCGGTTTGACCCGAAAACCCAACGCATAGAGGTCATCGAAGACACGCTGCTGGAGTGCCGTGGGCTGCTCTATTCCGATGGTGTGCTTTTTGCCAATGCCAACAATAGCAAGGGGCTGTATCGACTGCGCGACGCCGATGGCGATGGCCGCTTTGAGGAGGTGCTGGAGATCATGCACACCGAGGGCGGTGTGGGACATGGGCGCAACCATTTCAAGATGGGGCCTGATGGCTGGCTCTACGTGGTGCATGGCAACAACGTGCTGCTGCCGAAGAATATCTCGTCGCGCTCGCCACTGCAAAACTATGCCAGTGACCAACTGCTGCCCAACCCGTGGGATGGCAGCATGTTCGATGGCAATGTGGAATTGCCGGCGGGTCATCTGCTGCGGGTGAAACCCGATGGCAGCGAGGTGCAGCTCGTGGTCGGTGGCCTGCGCAACGCCCTGGACGTGGCCTTCAATAAAGACGGCGAGCTGTTCACCTTCGACGCTGACATGGAGCGCGATGTGGGCGCTGCCTGGTATGTGCCCACGCGTGTCCTGCACCTCGTGCCGGGCGCGGACTATGGCTGGCGGCGGGGCACGGGGCGGTATCCCGCGTGGTATGCCGACACGCTGCCGAGCGTGGTGGACATAGGCCTGTCCTCGCCCACAGCGGTGTTCTTTGGTTATGGCGCAAAGTTTCCGACGCCTTTCCAAGACGCTCTTTTTATCTGCGACTGGACGTATGGTCGCATCATCGCGGTGACGTTGAAACCGAAGGGCGCGAGTTACAGCGGCGAGCAGGAGACGTTCATGACAGGCAGGCCGCTGAACGTCACCGATGGCGGCATCGGGCCGGACGGGGCGCTGTGGTTCACCACAGGAGGGCGCGGCACGCAGAGCGGGCTGTATCGAGTGACGTATCACGGCGCACAGGAGATCGCACCCCAGGCTGCCGCCGCGTCGCCCACTCGCGAAAAACCTGCCCTCGGCAGTGCTGATCCCTTTGCTCGGCAAGCGGCACGACTGGCAGCCGAGGCCCAGGTTGGCGAGTGGCAGGTCGGGCACATCCGCGAGCACACTCATGGTGAAGAAGCGCTATCGCGATGGCTTGTCGCCGTGCGCTCGGGCCGCGCAGAGCTACGCGACGCCGCGCTGGAAATGGCCGTGCGCATGGCGTGGCAAGAGGCTTCCCTAGAGCAGCAGCTCGCCGCGCTGCGCATCATCGGCATCGGTGTCGCCCGAGGTGGCAAGCTGACGGATGCGCTCGCGGTTTTTGAACCCCGCTTTCCCGCGCAGGATCAGCGTCTCAACTGGGAGCTGAGCAAGCTGCTCATCCACTTGCAGTCGCCCACCCTCATCGCCAAAGCCACCACACTACTGAAGACCGCAACGACGAGTGAAGACCTGCTCTTCTACCCCATGCACCTTCGTTATCTCAAGGAAGGCTGGACGCTGGAGCAGCGCCGCATTGTCTTTGACGCCTTGAACCGCGCCGAGAAAATGAACGGCGCGAGCAGTTACTTCAAAGCCATCGCCGACACACGCAGCGAACTCACCGCAGCGCTATCGCCGATAGAGGCCACCCAGTTGGCCGCCGTGATTCATCTGCCAAAACCCGTCGCGTTGTTGCCGACGGCGATGCCGGGCCACAGCTTCAAAGAGTGGCAACTCAGCGACCTCGCGCCTCGCTTGAACGAAGTAAGCAAAGGCCGCTCGTTTGAAAAAGCGAAGGCCGCGCTGGTGAGTACGCAGTGCGTGTTTTGTCATCGCGTCAGCGCCGATGCCACACTGCCAGCAGGCATCGTCGGGCCAGACTTGGCGGAGGTATCGAGCCGCTTCAATCGAAGCGATCTGCTCATGCACATCCTGCAACCCTCAGTGTTCATCGACGAAAAATTCCGCAGCACCATCCTCGATGTGGCGGATGGAAAACAGGTCGTGGGCAGTCTGGAAAGCGAGGACGACGAACGCGTGATCTTGAAGCCCAATGCCCTGAGCCCCGAAGTCGTGGAAGTGGCCAAAGCACAGATCAAAAAACGTCAAGTCTCCGCCACCTCGCCCATGCCAGTAGGCCTGCTCAACACGCTGAAAGCAGAGCAAATTTTCGATCTTCTGGCCTACTTCGAGGCAGGCGGGAAGGCAGAGCACGCGTGTTTTAAGCCGTGATGATATGGGGCTAGACAGAGCGCGGAGGTTTCACAAGACTGGCGTGCTAGCAAAGCGAGCGGAGAGGGATAAGGGGAGTGCCTTTGGGTGTGCTCTTCGGTAGATGGGCGGTGGTTTTGAATTCAAGCGCGAAGCCCCTCCCCTTATCCCTTGAACCTTGCCCCTTATCCCTCCTGCAAAGACACCACTTAGCTTTCGCGATTGAGGACGAGGCCGCGCATGGCATCGGGGGCGATGAGGGGGCGGAGGAGGTTGAGGGCAGCGCGCACTTGCTCGCTGGTGGCGCGGGTGGCGTCGTGGATGAAGAGGACGTCGGTGGCGAGGGGGGCGAGTTGGGCGATGTCGGCGAAGCCTCGAAGGAGGGAGGCTCCGTCGAGGATGATCCAGTCCACTTGGGGCTGGGCGCGGGCGATCCAGGCGCGGTAGCCTTGGATGAGGTCGCACATTTCATAGCTGGGGAGGTCGTGGGCGGGGAAGAGGAAGAGATTGGACTGGCCGTAGCGGAGGCTTTCAAGGTCGTCTGTCCAGGAGCTGTAGTTGTCGGCTTGGGGGAACCAGTTCTGGATGCAGGGGGAGGCGGGGTTGCATTCCATGAGGAAGACGCGGTGGCCGCCGGTGCAGAGGGCGGCGGCGAGGCCGGAGGCGACGAGGCTTTTGCCTTCGCTGGCGTTGGCGCTGGTGAGGAGGACGATGCCGGGGTGCTGGCGGTTGGCGGCGTGACGGGTGAGGGTGGCGGCGAGCTGGCCGATGGCGTTGCCGCTAGGGGTGGCGCTGGGGTGGAGGAGTTCGCCGAGCTGCATGGCACCGTCGGCGGACATGAGTTCGGGGATGGTGGCGAGGATGGGGGTCTGCGAGGTGGCGAGGGCGGGGCGCAGGGTGGCGGGGCCGGGCTGGGTGGGTGGGGGCTGGGCTTGGTAGTTGGGGGTGTCGTTGGGCGCACGCACGGGGGGGCTGGTGCGTTGGCTGTTTTTGACGAGAGGAATGAGGTGGTCGTGGGTGAGGCCGAGACCGATGGGGAGGCCGAGGCCGACGAGGCTGAAGGTGAGGAATGAGGTGATGAGGGCAATGGATTTGATGGGGGAGATGGGGACTTCGGGGGGGACAGCGATGTCGGAGACGCCGAGGCCTGCGGCTCCGGTGAAGTCGCCGGAGAGGTTGGCTTGTTTCATGCGCAGGAGGACTTGGTTGTAGAGTTCGCGGTCGGAGGTGGCTTCGTCGCGGAGGAAGGTTTGCTCGATGTGTTTGGAGTCTTCATCGCGGGCGATTTTTAGCTGGTTGAGCATTTCTTCGTACTGGCTGCGGAGGCGGGCTTCTTCGTTTTCGGCGGTGGCGACGATGGCGAGGACACGGTTGTTTTGCTCGCTGGTGAGGGAGGTTATTTTGCTGGTGGCGGCGATGATTTTGGGGTGCTTGGGGCCGCAGACTTGGGCGAGGGTGAGGCGCTCGCTTTCGACGATGTCCATGTCTTTGCGCAGGGCGTTGATGCGGGGGTCTTCGGCGACGGCTTTGACTTGGGTAATGTCGAGACCCCCTCCTTGAAGGCGATGCAGGAGGTCAAGGTCGATGCGGGCGCGAATGAGGGCGACTTCGGCTTCGGTGACGGCTTTGGCCATGGTGTCGGCTCGCTCGGTGCTGAGGTCGGTGGCGTTGCTGTCTTTGAGGAGGTTGGTGGCTTTGCGGTAGTCGGTGAGTTTGTTTTGGGCGAGTTCGAGCTTGGTTCGCAGTTCGTCGCTTTTTTGTTTGAGGTAGGCGGCGGCGGAGCGTTTGCCGGTGACGGCTTCGCTGGCGATGTAGTCGATGTAGTCTTTGACGTAATGGTTGGCGAGGCTGGCGGCGAGGTGGGGGTCGTTGTCGCGGACTTGGATGCGGATGATGTGGGAGTCTTTGAGGGGCTCGACGCGTACGGCTTTTTCGACGAGAGCGGCAAAGAGGTCGCCGGGGACGGCGGCTTTGGGCGGGGTGCTGAGGCCGAGGGCGAGGGTGAGGCGGCCACGGAGGCCGAGTTTGCCAGCATTGGCGAGGTAGCTTTCGCGTTCTTGGGTGGTGAGCTTGGTGTAGAGGAAGTCGGTGAATTTGCGGGTCTTGAGCTGGGTGCGGTGGTTGTTGATGAGCATGGGGGCGCTCAGTTCGCTGAGGTGGGTGCCGCCTTTTTCACCGAAGTCGATCATGCCGGTGTTTTCGATGTCGATGAGCATTTTGGACTCGGCTTCGTAGATTTTGGGGCCGAAGCCAAGGTAGTAGAGGACGGCGGCGGCAAGAGGGATGGCGAGGAGGAGGCCGATGCGTCCGTACCGGCGGAGGTAGCTGAAGAGGTCGGCGATGCTGATGTCCATTTCCTGCGTGGCTGGGGCAGACGCGGTGGTGTGGCTGGGAATGGGGGCCGAGGGTGGGGTGTAGGCTTGCAGCTCACGCGAGGCGGCGAGGCTCTCGGCACGGGCGAGGGCTTGGCGCTGATGGGGGACGATGGCGGTCTGCTCGGGCATGGGGTAACTATGAGAAATCTAAAATATATTAGTGAGTCTGAAAATGTCATCGCTGGCGAGCTGGGCTCAACCTAAAAAACTGCTGTTGATGATGGCTGGCTGATGGCCTGAAATCAGGGGTTTGCATTGTTTCGCGGGGACAAGGTCACGGCACACTTTGGCTTGGGTTGCTTTTTGAGCTTCACCGCGAGGGCATAGCGCCTACGGGCGAACCATTGCGGACAGGAGAGTGCCCGCGCTCCTGTCGTGCGAGGTGCATAGCGCCCACGCTCCCTTTCAGCAGCGGCATTCGGGCAAGAGGCTTACTCGGGAAGAAGGAGGAAGTAGGCGTGGAAGGGGGGGAGATGGAGGGGAAGGGGGGGCTGATTGGCGGGGGTGTTGATCTCTGGGCTCCAGGTGTCGGGGGCGCTGAGGTAGTAGGCTGTGGTGCCGGGTTGACCGGGGGTGGCGTCGCTGTTCCAGAGGCGCAGGCGGCTGGCGCTGGTGGGGGTGGTGCTAGGTCGCAGAGGTGTGGCTAGCTGGAGGTCGGTGGCAGGGAGGGGGAGGAGTGCGCCAGTGCCGATAAGCTGGGTGCCTGGGTGGGTGACTAGGCTGGCTGGCTGGCTGGGGATTTGGCCGATGTAAAGGTGGGTGACGGGGGCGCGGCGCGGCTGGACGAGGAGCCCGCTGTTGAGGGGGATGGTGGCGTCTGCGGGCGTGGTGGTGAGGGATTTGACCCAGCGTGGGGCGCTGGTGGGGGTGGGCTGGTAGATCCAGTAGGGGTGGTAGTCTTTGCCATCGAAGGTCATGACGCGGTCGGCGGTGGCTTCAGTACGGCTGGCATGGAAGCTAGTGGGGGGGAAGAGGGTGGTGAGAGTCCAACCGGAATTTCCCAATGCCGACGATGGCTGCTGGCTGACTTCAGCACTGGCGGTGGGCGGTAGGAGGGGCATGGCGAAGGTGGTTTGTCCCACGGGGAAGGTGTGCGAGTGGGCGACCCAGGTGAGGGTGGTGGCGGTGGCTTCAGAAGTGCCGTTGTGGTCGGCGTCTAGGGTGACGCGGAGGCGGGCGAAGGTGTCGGATTTCGGATTTCGGATTTCACCGGAGGTGAGCGTTTCGGTGCCGTCGTTGTTTTGAATGGTGGTGAAGGTGCGGGCGGGGATGGCGATCCAGGGGCCGGTGGGGGTGGTGGCGGTTTCGAGATGGTAGGCGAGGTCGAGGTGGCCAGCGGTGGGGCGCGTGAGGATGGCGCTGGCGGATAGCTGACTGGCACTGGAGGCTAGGCGGAAGCGTGGGGCAGGGGGCTGGGCGCTGGTATCGGGCGAGGTTCCGAGGGCGTATTCGAGGAGGTTGAGATGGAGGTCGTGGTCGGGATTGTCGCTGGGGGCTTTGTCGGGGGTGGCCTGGCGTTGCTGCCACTGGGCGAAGGTATCGGGGTAGGGGAGCGAGTTGAGGGTTGATGATGGAGGGTCGATGGCGTCGGAAGGGCTGATTTCGGCTTTGGAATTTGGGATTTCGGCCTTTGCCAAGGTGTTGGTGACACGGGTGCCTGCGGCTTGGGAGATGAGTATGAAGCCGAGGTCGATGGTGAGATCGGTGTCGCTGTCGGCGGCGTTGTCGCTGCTGGCGAGGTAGCCCGTCTCGGTGTCGGCGTCGGTGGGGGAGTAGCCGTAGTAGAGGTCGATGCTGGTGCTGCTGATGCCGTTGGAGGTGGGACTGGCGTTGTCGATGCCGTTTTCGCCGGTGCCGTCGTCACTGCTATTGGTGCTATAACCTGTGGAGGAGACATAGCCTGCGAGGGGCTTGGCGGCGGCGAATTCGGTGCTGGGGATGTGAACGAAGTACGGGCCTTCGGTGTAGGCGGTGAGGAGGTAGGTGCCGTTGTTGGCGGTGGTGGTGGTGGCGGTGGGGGAGTCGAGGCCGGGGGTGGAGCCGAGGGGGTAGAGGCTCACTTGCAGGCCTGCGACGGGGGTGTCGGTGGCGGATTCATAGTGGCCGTTATTATTGGTGTCCTTGAAGACGAGGTTGCCGACGCTGAGGGGGAGCGGCTTGAAGCCGAGGTCGATGCTGAGGTTGCTATCGGCGTCGTAGTTGTCGTCGGAGGCGGAGTCGTCGCCGAGTTCGCCCGTGGCGGCGGTGGGCTGGGTGCCGAAGGCTAGGGCGAAGGTGGCGGTCTTGGCTCCGTTGGTGAGTGGGTTGCCAGCGTCGGTGGCGTCTTGGCTGAGGTGGTCGTCTTGGCTGGTATTGGCAGCAGTGGCGCTGGCTTGGGTTTTAGCGAGCGGGGCACCTGTGATGAAATTGGTGGCGGGGGCGGTGATGTAGTAGTTGCCGGGGGCTACGTTGAATCTGTATCGACCGGAGCTGTTTGTGGTGGTTTGGGCGACGAGCACGGGGGTGGTCTGTGCGGTGTCTTGGCGGTAAATTTCGAGGGCGACGCCTTCGACACCTGCATCGGTGCCGGGGGTGTATTTGCCATCGAGGTCGAGGTCGCGGAAGACGAGGTTGCCGACGCTGATGGTGGCGGTGAAACCGAAGTCCTGGGTGAGGTCGTAGTTTTTGTCGCCGAGGGCGGTGGCCGTGTCGTCACCGTTGAGGAAGCCGCCTTCTTGCGTGGTGCCAAAGGGTTCGCTGCCAGGGGTGAGCATGATGTCGGTGGTGCGGATGCCATTGAAGGCGGCGTCGGTGGTGTCGATGCCATCTTCGCCGAGGTTGTCATCTCCGGTGGTCTGGGCTCCAGGGATGCTGGAGCGGCCTGTGAGGTGCCCGCCGGAATTGAATTCGGTGGCGGGAATTTGCAGGTAGTAGGTGCCGGGGCGGAGGCCAGTGAACATGAACTTACCTTTGCTAGCGGTGGCCGTCTCGGTGGTCTGGGTGGCGATGGGGTTGAGGGGGTCGAGGCTGAGATTCCAGAGCTGCACGGTGACGCCGCCGATGCCTTCGCCGGTGTCGGCGTAGCCGTTACTGTTGATGTCGCTGAAGACGAGATTGCCGACGCCTACGGGGGTGTAGAAGCCGAAGTCAATGGTGAGGTCGGTGTTGTCGTCATCGTCGTCGTCGATGTAGGTGGCACTGCCGAATTCGGTATCGAAGTCGGTAGGCTCGGTGTCGGCAGCGAGGTTGAAGTTGGTGCTGCGGACGCCAGTGAGGAGCGGGTTGATGGCGTCGCTGCTGTTTTCATTGTAGTTGTCGTCGAGGCCATCGTCGCCGCCTTGGCCGGGAAGGGGGAGTGTGCCGTAGAGTTTGCCGGTGGCGGAGGACCAGTTACTGCCGGGGAGGAGGATGTAGTAATTGCCGGGTGGGATGTTGCTGAAGAGGTAGTTGCCGCTGCTGTTGGTGAGGGTCGAGGCGAGGTAGTTGTTGCTGTCGGGGTCAGTGGTGGAGGCTGCGTAGAGGTAAACGGTGACGCCGTTGATGCCTTCGCCTTCCTCGAAGATGCCGTTGCCGTTGAGGTCGCTGAAGACGCTGTTGCCTACGCCTGTGTTGTTGGGGTCGGGGAGGGTGAAGCCGAGGTCGATGGTGAGATTGCCGTCGCTGTCGTTGGCGTTGTCTTCACTGGCGAGGTAGCCGTTTTCACCCGTGGCGGAGCCCGGGCTGCTATCGCTGGGGAGCTGGCCAGCGACGAAGTTGGTGGTGACGGTGCTGACGCCGCTGGTGATGGGGCTGCCGCCGTCGATGCCGTTTTCGCCCACACTGTCGTCGCTGGTCGTCGCGGCGATGCCCGTCATGGAAACCTTGCCGGTGAGATGGCCGCCGGGGGCGAACTCGGCAGCGGGGATGTGAACGAAGTAAATGCCGCCTGGGATGCCGGTGAAGAGGTAGTGGCCATTGCTGTCGGTGCTGGTGGTGCGCACAGGCGAGCTGCTGCCGGGGGTGGCTCCATTTTCATAAAGCTGCACGGTGACGCCTTCGATGCCCTCGCCTGTGTCGGCGTGGCCGTTGGCATCGGCATCGTAGAAGACAAGGTTGCCGATGGTGATGGGGCGCTGGAAGCCGAAGTCGATGGTGAGGTCGATGGCGGCGTCGAGCAGGTCGTCGGAGGAGGAGTCGATGCCTGTCTCGCCGATGCTGGCGGTGGGGGCGGTGCCGGAGAAGAGCAGGACGGAGGCGCTAGCGACGCCGGAGGTCACAGGGGCACTGTCATTGAGCCCGTCCTCACCCACATCATCGTCGCCGAACTGGCCCTGGGCGATGCTCAGGCGGTTGGCCAGGGGTTGCCCCGTCTGGAACATGCTGTTGGGGATGAAGATGCGGTAGGAGCCCGCGACGGTGTGCAAGAGGTAGAGGCCATTGGCATCGGTGACGGTGCTGGCAATTGGGGTGCTGACGCCGGGCGTCTGGGTGCTGTCATACAGCTCGACGGTGACGCCGGGCACGCCTTCGCCAGCATCGGCGTGGCCGTTGCTGTTGCTATCGTAGAAGACGAGGTTACCCACGGAGACGCGGCGGTAGAAGCCGAGGTCCTGGGTGAGGTCAAAGTTGTTGTCGATGTAGGGAGCGGTGCTGTCTTCGGCGAAGTCGGTGCCGGTCTCGGTGCCAGCATCGGTGGGCTGGGCATTGTTTGCCAAAACGATAGTCCCTGTGCTGATGCCAGTGCTGTAAGGCGTGGTAGAGTCGATGCCGCTGTCGCCGTTGTTATCATCGCCGCTCTGCACGCCGGGCAGGCTGAAGAGGCCCACCATGGGCCGAGGGATGGCGAACTCGGTGGCAGGGATGTGGATGAAATAACTGCCGGGCAGGAGATTGGTGAAGAGGAACTTGCCCGTGGTGCTGGTGGTCTGCGTGTAGAGATAGGGGTCGGTACCGGGGATTTTGCCCGCCTCATAGAGGTGGACGTTGATGCCCGAGAGGCCCTCGCCGCTATCCGCGATTTGGTTGTTGTTCTGATCCTCGAAGACAATGTTGCCAAGGCCGCAGACGCTGAGCCGCAAGCCGAAGTCGAGGGTGAGTTCGTTGTTGGTACTGCCACTGATGCCTGGCTCGGCACCTGGGGAGATCTGGATAACAGGGCTATCGATGAGGGTTCCCAAACCACCGGGCTGGCTGCCGTTGTTGTCGTCGTCCACGCCATTGTCGCCAAAGGCGATGCTGCTGGGAACCGCATAGCTGGCACTGGGGGTGAGGCGCAGGTAGAAGTAGCCAGAGACGGGGACCGCGAAAGTAAAGTTGCCGGTGGCGCTGCTGGTGGTGGTGAGAAGGACTGTGTCGGCATCGCCTCCGGTGCCCCCGATGGCGTTGTCGGAGCCGGGGCTCATGAGGCTGACGGGGATGCCGGAGATGCCAGGTTCGCCGGGTTGACGAATGCCGTCGTTGTTGACGTCTTCCCAGATCAGGTCACCTATTTTGTAGCCGGGCCAGAGGCCAAAGTCGATGGTCAAGTCGGTGTTGGGAACGCCGTCTTCGCTGGTGGGTTCCGTGCCGATGGCGAGGGAGATGATGGGGCTGTTCAACACGCCGCCAGTGCCTGAGGGCTGGGTGCCGTTATTGTCATCATCCACGCCGTTGTCGAGAGTGACGGGGGTGCCAGAGGTCTTCCAGTTGTTAGCAGGTGGGGTGACGCGGACGAAGTAGTTGCCGGTGGCGAGGATATCGAAACGGTAGGCGCCCGTGCTGTCGGTGACGAGGGTGGGGCCGACCTGGGTGTCAGCATTGGCGCCGTTGCCGCCGATGGCGTTGTCGTTGCCTGGGTCGTAGAGATGCACGGTGGCTCCGGCGAGGCCGGGTTCGCCGCTGTCGCGCTGGCCATTATTGTTGCTGTCCTCCCAGACCAGGTTGCCCAGGGACAAGGTCGTGACGGTGAAGGTGGAAGACTGCGTGCCGGTGCAGCCCAGGCTGTCGGTGACGCTCAACGTGATGGCCGTGCTGCTGTCCACCGGCGGGGCGGTGCCGCTGATGATACCGCTCGCGGTGTCGAGGGTGAGGCCTGCGGGCAGCGTGCCACTGGTCAGCGCCCAGGTGAACGGGCCGGTGCCTGCGCTGGCGCTCAGGGCCTGCGAGTAGGCATAGCCAGCATTGGCAGAGGGCAGCGTCGCGGGTGTGATGGTGATGGCGGGGCAAACCACGGTCAGGGTGTAGGGCTGCGCGCCGGTGAAGCCCTGGCTGTCCGTGGCTTGCGCGGTGAAGCTGTAAGTCGTCGGCGTGTCCAAGGGCGTGCCGCTGATCACTCCGGCGGTGCTCAAGCTAAGGCCTGTGGGCAAGGCACCGCTGGTGATGGCAAAGGTGTAAGGAGCGGTGCCGCCCACGCCGGTGAGCGGCTGGCTGTAAGGCGCGCCATCGGTCGCGTTGGGCAGTGTTGGGGGCGTGATGGTGATCTGGCCGATCAGCACCGAGTAGCTCTGCGTGCCGAAGAAGCTGTTCGTATCCGTTGCTGTGATGGTGAAGGCAAAGGTGCCCGTTGCAGTTGGCGTGCCAGTGATGGCACCTGTGCCGGGGTTCAACGACAAGCCCGTGGGCAGCACGCCCGTGCTTATGCTGAAAGTGTAAGGCCCCGTGCCGCCGGTGGCGCTCAATGTCTGCGAGTAGGCGTTGCTGATGAAGCCCTTCGGCAGGGTCGATGGCGATAGGATAATTTGGCCGATCACCACCGAGTAGCTCTGCGTGCCGAAGAAGCTGTCTGCGTCCAGCGCCTTAATTGTGAAGGCAAAGGTGCCCGTTGCAGTCGGTGTGCCAGTGATGGCACCTGTGCCGGGGTTCAATGATAAACCCGTGGGCAGCGAACCCGTGCTCACGCTCCAGGTGTAAGGCCCTGTGCCGCCAGTGGCGCTCAATGTCTGCGAGTAGGCGTTGCTGATGAAGCCATTGGGCAGCGTCGTTGGCGTGATGCTGATCTGGCCAATCGTCACCGAATAGCCCTGCGTGCCGAAGAAGCTGTTTGCATCCAGCGCCTTGATTGTGAAGGCAAAGGTGCCTGTTGCAGTCGGTGTGCCAGTGATGGCACCTGTGCCGGGGTTCAACGTCAAGCCTGTGGGCAGCGAACCCGTGCTCACGCTCCAGGTGTAAGGCCCGGTGCCGCCGCTGGCACTCAACGTCTGCGAGTAGGTGTTGCTGATGAAGCCATTGGGCAGCGTTGGTGGAGTCACCGTGATAGTGGGCTGGCGGAAGCCGAAATCGAGGGTGTTCTCCACACTCGTGGTGCCGCTAGTGCCCGGCTCAGCGCCTGCGGTGAGGGTAAAGTCAAAACTGATGCTCGCACTGCCTGCACCGCCGGACTGGCTTCCGTCGTTGGTGTCTTCGGTGCCATTGTCCGTGCCCACGAGGGTGCTTGCGAACGGATAGGTGGCGTTGGGCGTGACCTTGATCTTGTAGGTGCCTGGGGTGTAAATGAGGAAGCCATAGTTACCGCTGGCATTGGTGGTGGTCGTTACCGCTGGAACCAATGAGGCGCCCGTGCTGTCGAGCAGTTCCGCAGTCAGCCCGCTGATGCCACTCTCGGTGGCGCTGTCATAGAGGCCATTGTTGTTGAGGTCGGCCCACACCAGGTTGCCTACGGTGAAGCCGCTGAAAAGGCCAAAGTCCACAGTCGTGTTGGTGTTTGGATCGGTGTCGGCATCAGTGATGGATTCAGCGCCAGCAACGAGGTTGATGAGGGGGCTGAACAGCGCCGTGGCTCGCCCGCCGGGCTGTGCGCCGTCGTTGTTGTTGTCCACGTTGTTATCGGTGGTCGCGGGCGTGCCGCTGGTCACGGGATAACCGGCGGGCGGAGTAACTTTGACAAAATAATTGCCAGCAACGAGGCCGCTGAAGCCGTAAGCACCGCTTGCGAGTGTCGTGAAGTTCGATCCCACTTGTATATCATCAGCGGTATTGATCGTGTTATCGGCACCCCGTGTGAACAACTGTACGGTCACGCCGCTGATGCCTGTTTCGCTGGCGTCTTTGATGCCGTTGTTGTTGGCGTCATCCCACACTAGATTGCCAAGGGCCAGATTGGCGGCGGTGATGGTGACTATATAATCCTCCACCTCGCCATTGCCCACGCTGCCCGTCGGAGCAGTGGTGGCTTGATCGGTGAGACGGAAGCGCACGCCGCGCTGGGTGCCCGCGCTCGCTGCGGCGGGCACGGTGAAGGTGATGTTCTGCGGGGTGGCTGTGGTGGTGCCGTTGAGCAGGACGCGCGCGACTTCGAGGCGCTCGCCACCATTGGTTCCGCTGAGCAGCGTGTCGTTAAACGTGCCGTCGTTGTTGAAGTCGATCCAGGCGTTCAGGTAGGCGTTGGCACCGCTGCTGTTATGGACATAAACAGGGAGCGTGACGCTCGCAGTTTGAGTGATGTTTGCGGGCATTGTCACGCCGTCTTCGTCCACACCGTCGGCATTGGCGGCAGCATCAGGTGTGACACTGGTTTCAGTATCCACGGTGGCACCAAGGCGGATGTTGCTGTTCATCGCGCTGCTCGTCGTGGTGGTGAGTGCGCCGCTGCCGTTCCAGTCACCGAAGTCGGTTGCAATAAGGGTGATGGCATAATCCTCGACCTCGCCCTTGAGGGCGGAGGCACCGCTGAATGCTGGCGCGGTGCTGCCCTCAGTGAAGCGGATGCGCAGATACTTGGTGCCTGGGATCGTGCCGACAGGTGGAGTGATGACAAAGGTGCGGGTGCCGGAGCTGGTGACAGACTGCACGGTCTGTGTCTCGCTTGCATCGGCCACGTCATTGTCGTCGTTCCAGTCCACGAAGACGTTGAGGCGCGCGGTGATTATGGTGCCGCCGATGGTGGTGGGGATACTCAAGCTGGTGGCAATGCCCACGGTGAAGATGGGTATTGTCACGTCTTCGTCATCCGTGCCTGTGGTATCATCGGCCGTGGCGCTGCCGGTAGTGGGATTGGCCGTTTCGGCATCATTCGCTGCGGTGCCTATTCTGATGTTTGAACTCACACCTTGGCTGGCCGCAGCAAAGGAAGGATAGTCGCCGAAGTCCAACGGTGCCGGGATGATGCTTACCACGTAGTCTTCCACTTCGCCGTTGCCCACTGCACCGGTGGAGCCAGGTGTTGCGGTCGAAGTGAGCCGCACGCGCACGCCTAGATTCACGCCCGTCACGGCTGTGGCAGGCACGGTGATGCTGAGGTTCTGGGTGAGGTTGTTCGAGCCCGTGGCGATGCTGACATTGGTGGCGATCTGCTCGCCTGCATCGGTTAGCACGCCGTTGTTGTTGTAGTCGATCCAGGCATTGAGGTAGGCTGCTGTGCCGGAGGTGTTGGTCACCAGGACTGGGATGGTCGCAGATGCGTCGGCGGTTATGGCCGGGAACGTCACTGCGTCTTCATCATCGGTGTAGGTTAAGTCATCACCTGTGGCGGTGGCATTGGTTGTCTCAGCCACTTCTTTGTCCGTCAGGGCTCCCAGTTTCAGCGTGGTGATGGCCGTGCTGCTGGCACTAGCGAAGCTGGCGAAATCTCCAAAGTCCAGCGTCGGCGCGACGATGTTCACCACGTAGTCCTCCACTTCGCCGTTGCCGCTGGCACCCGTGTCACCGGGAGACAAGGTCGAAGTCAGCCGCACGCGCACGCCAAGGATCACTCCCGTCACAGCGCTGTTGGGCACCGTGAAGGTGATGTTTTGGGTGACGTTGCTGGAGCCTGTGGTGATGCTGACGTTGGCGGCGATCTGTTCGCCTGCATCGGTGAGCAGGCCGTTGTTGTTGTAGTCGATCCAGGCATTGAGGTAGGCTGCTGTGCCCGAGGTGTTGGTCACCACCACAGGCAGGGTGGCGGCGGCATTGAGGAACATGGCGGGGATGGTCGTTCCATCTTCGTCATCGCTGCCTGTGGTGTCATCGCCGGTGGCGGTGGAGTTGGTGGTGGCGACAAACTCGGTGTCCGCCAAGGCCCCCAGCCGCAGAGTGCTGGTGACGATGCTGCTGGCGTTGCCGAAGGCGTTGTAGTCGCCAAAGTCCGTCGTCGGTGTAATGATGGTGGCGACATAATCTTCAATCTCGCCCGTGCCCAGCACCCCCGTCGGAGCCGTGGTGGCCTGGTTGGTCAGGCGGAAGCGTACGCCGCGCTGAGCACCCACACTTGCGGCGACGGGCACGGTGAAGGTGATGTTCTGCGCGGTGGCCGTGGTGGTGCCTGTCGCAATGGTGCGCGCGGCTTCCAGGCGCTCGCCGCCGTTGGCCCCACTGAGGACGGTGTCGTTAAACGTGCCGTCGTTGTTGAAGTCGATCCAGGCGTTGAGGTAGGCGTTGGCCCCGCTGCTGTTGTTGACGAAGACCGGGATGGTGACGCTCTCGCCCGGCGTGAAGCTGGCGGGCATGGTCACGCCGTCTTCATCCGCGCCGTCGGCAGTCGCGTCGGCATCAGGCGTGACGCTGGTTTCGGCATCCACCGTGGCACCGAGGCGGAGGTTGGTGTTGAGAATGCTGCTCGTGGTCGTGGTCAGTGCGCCGCCGCCGTTCCAGTCGCCCAACTCGGTGGTGGGGATAATGTCGTCGAGGAAGTTGTTGTTGGGGTAGTCGGTCAGTGTGATGACATGAACCGGGATGTTGTTATCATTGGCCACAGAGGTGTCGGCCACGCTGTAATAGCCAGTGCTGTCCTCTTCCACGAGGACGTAGTCGCCCACGGCAAGGTTGAGAAACTCGTAGTAGCCGTTGAGGTCGCTGGCGGTGACGGCCAGCACGGTGCCATCGGAGGGTTCGCCATCGCCATTGGGGTCGCTGTAGAGTTTGACGGTGGCATACGGCAGGGCCACGTCGCCACCGAAGCCGAACACTCCCTGGTCTTCATACACGTAGCCAGACGCGGTGGCTGCCATGGTCTGGAGCCCGGCGGTGCTGCTGGCGGGCGGCACGAGGTCGCCGTTGACATCCACCGCCAGGTTCACGGCTGCGATGTTGGTTGCCAGCGTTGCCTTGGCCTTGGCTTTGAGGGTGACGGTGAGGGTGAAAGTGCCGTTCACCGCGAGGCTGTCACCATCGGTTAAGTCGCTCCAAATGAGGCTGCCTGCGGCGCTGGAGTTGGGTGAGACTGTGGCAAAGACGAAGTCGAACTGGGCGTCACTGAAGGTGTCCTCCAGGGGCACGGTGGTTAGATCGGTGGTGCCCGTGTTTTTCACGCTGAGGTTGAAGACGACGTTGTCGCCGATATTGGCCGGGCCGGGGCTGGGGCTGACGAGGGTCTTGGTCACGGTGACGGCGGGGCGGGTGACGATCACCGGTGAAGTGGCGGAAGCGGTGGGGCCGCCGCCGGTGGTGACGTTCACGGTATTGGTGGCTGGATTGGCGGCAGCGAGTCCGGTGAAGTTGACGATGATATCGATGCTCTGGCCAGGGATCATGGGGCCGACGTTACTCCAGGTAAGGCTACCGCTGGCCGTAGTGTCCGGGGTCGTGGTGGCGGAGTTAAAGGTGAGGTTGGCCGCCGGAAAGGTGTCCACGACCTGCACCGTGTTGTGCGTGGTGTTGCCGTTGTTGGTTACGCGCAGGCGATACTGAGTGGATTGGCCAATGGCGATCTGACCGTCAGCGGGCGAGAGCAGGGTCGTGACGACGGTGACGGAGGCTGCGGAGCTGGCCACAATGGCGGTTGCGCTGCTAAAGTCGGTGGGCTCGATGGGATCCACATAGTTGAATGTGAGCACGGCACTGCTGGGGGCGTAGAGCGAGCCGTTGTTGCTGGTGCCTACGGTGCTGCTGCTGGCGGGAATGAGGAAGGTGAAGATGCCCGTGTTAACGCCAGTTTCCGTGAGCGTGACTGGCTCGCTATCACCGCCGCTGCTGGTGATGATGGCGCTGAGGGTCTCGGCGGTGGTAGTGCTGGTGTTTTGATCGATGTCGGTGACGCGCACACCGACCTGTTCGTTGGCGGCAAAGGTCGTGGTATTGGGGCCATTGGAGCCCGTGGTGAACTTGGCAAAGCTCGGTGTGCCTGAGTCCAGGCCGATGACGTTCACGAAGGTGGACATACCGGAGCTGATGGTGTTTTCATAACCTTCCCGGCTGTTAGCGGTGATGATGTAAGTGCCCTCCGTTGCCCCAATAGTCCACGGATACTGGAAGGTTTTTGTGGCCGTGGTGGTGGCCACTGAGTCAGACATCGCCAATAGGAAATCGCCTGCGGTGCCAGGGCCATCGACGTTCAAGAGCAGGCTGGTGATGTCATACGCACCAAAGGGATCGCCTGCGGTGACGCGGATATAGACGGTCTGGCCGGGCATGGGCGTGGTGATGAGGCTGCCGCCGGGATAGGGGGCATCATAGACGGCGACGCTGTCGGTGTGGATGACGGTGTTGGTCGGCAGGTTGACCTTGGAGGGATAGGTGCTGCTGTCGTAGAGCACGGAGAAATTGGACACGCCTGCATTGGCAACGGTGAAGCTGAGGGCTTGGCTGGCGGTTAGATTCACGGCGCTGGCCAGGGGAAGGCTCCAGTCGAGCTGGTAGGTGGAATTGGCGGCGGGTGCGTTGAAGGCAACATAGACCATCTCGGGTGAGATGGCTTCCACGTTGTTGGTGAAGTTGAGAGTGAAGCCATTGCTATCGAGTGAGGTCAGTGTCGCCTCGGCGACGAGCGCAGTGCCGACGAGTGAGGTGTGGAGGCTCGCCGATTTGTAGCGGCTTTGCACGACGCTGGGGTTCAATCCCGTCTCGTCGGCGAGAGCCATGGTGCCTTGAGTGGTGCCGTCCGCCATGCCCCAGCAGGGCCGGTTTTGGGTGAGCACTGGTTGGTTGGCACCGGTGATGCCAGCACTGTCGAGAATGAGTGCCTTGGGCAGGAAGCCGGTGCCAGTAACGGCTTGGCTACCCGTCGTGGCGATCTTGTTGAAGCTACCGACCTTGCTGCCGATTCCCTTTAACGCCAGCGAGACGACGGGCAGCGCACCCGTGCCATTGACATCGTAGTTGAGGGTGAAGCCTGCGGCATCCATGGAGACGAACGCGGCCTTCGTGATGGGTTCTGCGACGGATGTGCCGGCGTTGCCGATCAAGGCTCGATTGGTGCGCTGGGAGCGCGCGGATTGGCTTGGCGACACGCCGTTGGTGGAGAAGAACGCGTTCGCCCACTGCTCGCCTGCTGAATTCATGACACCCGACCAGAAGGCTGAATGGGTCGCATTCGCAGGGGCAGTGGTGCTGACGTTGCTCGCCGCCATGTGGAATACCAAGTCGGGCTTGAAGCCGACGCTGCTCACCACGGCATTGCCCGTGGAGGCTGGCGAGGTCCAATTGACCACCTTCCCCGAGACATCCGCGCCGCCGATGATGATGTACTGCACGATGTAGCTGGTGGCAGTATTGGTCGTCCAGTTGAGCGTCACGCTGCTGCTCGTCCACGAGGAGAAGTCAGCCTCGGCCAAGGTGGTGAGATCGTAATGGCCGATGGTCAGTGCTTTGTTGGCGAAGCGACGGCTGCTCTTCGCAGTCGCCACGCCGTTCTGGCTGGCAGTGGAAAATGAGTAGCTGGTGGTGCCGTCGGAGAAGCCTTGGGCAAAGTGCTGGTGCGCATCTGTAGTGCCATCGACAGTCTGGCCAACAGTTCTAAAGATGATGGCTTTGGGCGCTACTCCCAAGCTATGCGTGATAATCTGCGTGCCCGTGCCAGAGCGGATGGCGAAGCTGCCGACCTTGTACTGTGCGCTGCTGCCGCCACTAATGAGCGTGGCTACGGGCGTGGATATCGTGGCGATGGTGGTGCCGCCGTTTTTCACCGTGGCGGGGATGGAGGGTGTGCCGGAAAGCGTGCCAGAGGGAACGCTCACATAATTGGTGGCGGAAAGTACGCCACCCGCAGGCATGGAGAATGCCTCGGCAAAGGTGGGCGTTTGCGTCCACGTCGCTGTGAGAGCCGGGGCGAGTAAGGATGTCATCGAAGTGGTGGCGTCGGCGCTGTTCACCGGATCCACGCGAGCAAGGTCGCCGGTGGTGTCGTTATCGCTGCCATCGGTATCGAGGTAGAGTTGCTTGAAGAGGCTGGGGGCAGTGATGAGGGCGGTGTCCGAGCAGGTGTCGCCGAAGACGAGATCCACATGGGTGCCAGTGATGGTGTTGCCGGGCTGGACAATGAGTGTGCCATCATTCGGCGTGGTGCCGAGGGTGGTGGAAGAGGGCAGTGCGGTGGTGTTGCGGAAGATGCCAGTGTTCACGCCCGTTTCGGTGAGGGTGATGGTTTCCACATCGCTGGTGGCGCTGTTGGAAACATTGGCCACCATGGTCTGTGCCGTGGTGGTGCTGGTGTTGGCATCGGCATCGGTGACGGTGACATAGATGCCATCGCCCTGTTGGAAATTGACCTCAGTGCCGGAGCTGTTGGTGAGGAGGAGCGTGCCCACCGTGGCACCGCTGCCATTGGCGGGCACGCTGAGAATGTCCTTCGCACACAAGCCGTTGAACCCAGGAACGCAGACCATGTTGATGATGGTGCCGGAGGCGATGATGGTGGCACGGTACTTGATCACGGTGGACCCGCGCGCCAGGATCATCGGGATGAGCAGGCCGCTTTCATCCATCGGGTAGGCCGTGGAGCCTGAGTCTGGGATCGCAGCGCCGTCACGGGTGGTAGAACCGGAGATATAAGACAACTGCGCACTAGGAAACGTGTCCAGGATGTTCACCAACAACAACGAGAAGAGCGACTTGTTCTCAAGCGTCAGCGTGTATTCCACCACATCGCCCACACTTGGACCGGGGGAGGCATTGTCCACGACCAGCGTGGAGACCTTGCTCAGCACGGGCACCGGCAAGTTGGGCAAGGAATTGCCCAGGTCGAGATAAGGCCTACCTGGGCCTGCGGTTGCAGGGTCCTGGCCCCACGCGCCGATGATCGACGTGCCGTCGAGCGTGTAGAGGCGCATTGCCGACTGGTCCTTGTCGGGGTCGAAGATGCGGCTGGTGGCCAGCGGGGCGACGTTCAAAGCCACGTCATACTTTTGCCCGTTGGGGTCGGTGAGCGCGCCATTGTGGTCGCCGTTGTAGTCCACATAGATCGTAGTGGCCCGCGTGGAGGTGACCCACACCGGACTGCCGTTCTGGGTGCCGTCATCACTGCCCGCACCCCAGCCGACGACGATCTCGGTGGTGAGCAAATCCGTCGCCTGCAGGCCATAGCCCCAGTCGTGAACGTTATTAGCCCTGGGGGCTGCTCCCACCGTGGCAATGCCCCAGAATGGCTTGGCCCCCACGCTGGTGAAGGTTGCCGCCGAGTCCTTCGCCATGAGGAACCGATAGCTGCTCTTGGCCGCGATCGCGAACGACCCCGAGCCGGTGCGGGTCAGGTAGTTGACCGTGATGGCGCTGGTGTCCGGGTTGTAGAGGAACGTGTAGGATTCCTCGCCGTTCGACGCCGTGCCTACCGGTGCCGTATAGTCGTTCGACCATTTTTCGCGCGGCAGCACGTAGGCTCCCCGCGTCTCATAATTCGCGTTGATGTCGCCATAGAACTCAATGACCTGCACTGGCTTGGAACTCGTGATGGTGGCACCCTTTTTGATGCCGGAGTTGACCAGATAAGACTCGCCTTGTTGGAGAACCACTGTGCTGTCCACCGAGCCGTTGCCATCCTTGTCAATCTGCACCGACGTGGATTTCTCCGAGGCCATGATGTAGGCCGCGCAGTGCTCGAACATCGAGCTGGTGAGCGGCGCGGGGAAGATAACATCCTCGCCCACGGGCAGCACAAAGGTCTTGCCCCAGTCCGCCACGGCGCGCACCTCCACGCAGTTGGCCAGCAGCGGCCCCGGCGTGGTGAACCATGCGGCGCGGGTCATGAGGATGGCGTTGGTGGAGCCCACGCGGTCCCGGCCATCATAGAGAATCGTGGTGGCGATGCGGGGCAGCGGCACGTTGTTTCGTAACGTTATGACGGAGCCCGCGCTAAACGAGGCAGGATCGCTGGCGTAGCCCGGTGGCTTGCCATTAGCGTCATTGCCGTCGCCCCAGATCTGCGTGGTGCATTGCACCGGGTTTTTGAGATCCACCTCATAGCCATCCTCCCATTGGTCGAACACGAGCTTCGTCCCTGCGATGGCCACGGTCATGCTGATGACCGAGTCGGTGATCGTATTCGTGTCTGCGGCCAGCACCAGGTAGTCTTGCCGAATCTGCTCCTCCGGCTGAGGCACATACCATTCTTGGACGAGCGGCAGCGGCGACGTGACCAAGCACGGCGGACCGGTGACCGTCACAACATAATCCTCGATTTCACCGGTTGC
Organism: Verrucomicrobiota bacterium; assembly: GCA_031411235.1. Taxonomy (GTDB): domain Bacteria; phylum Verrucomicrobiota; class Verrucomicrobiia; order Verrucomicrobiales; family Verrucomicrobiaceae; genus JANOAR01. The sequence goes on from JANOAR010000253.1 coordinate 31,329, forward strand.
GCCGCTGCTGGTGGGCGTGGTGGCGGCATTATCGGAGAAGCGGAAACGCGCACCGCGCAGCGTGCCAAGGCTCGCTGCCGCAGGCACGGTGAAGGTGACGTTGACCGTCTGCTGCGCTGCATTCGCGGGCACCACCGCATTATAAATGCGCTCGCCACCGCTGGCGACGGCGGTGTTGTTAAACGTGCCGTCGTTGTTGAAGTCGATCCAGCCCTGGAGGTAACGGCCTGCGGTGTTGTTGTTGAACACGCTCACCGGAATCGTCACGCTCGCGCTTAGGGCAATGCTGGCGGGCATGGTCACGCCGTCTTCATCATCGCTGCCGATGGTGTCATCACGGGTCGCTGAGGTGTTCGGTGTGACGCTGGCTTCAACATCGACCGTGGCACCGAGGCGGAGGTTGCTGTCTCTAATGCTGCTGGTCGTGGTGGTCAGCGCGCCGCTGCCGTTCCAGTCACCGAAGTCGGAGATGCTGACAACATTGACCGTGATGGCATAATCCTCGACCTCGCCGCGGAGCGTGGAAGCGCCGCTGAAGGTCGGCGCGGTGCTGCCTTCGACAAATCGAATACGCAGGTAGCGGGTGCCCTCGGAGCCGGCGGGCGGCGTCAATGCGAAGGTGCGGGTGCCGGAGCTGGTGACGGATTGCACGGTCTGGGTTTCCCCTGTGTCCACCACGTCATTGTCACCATTCCAATCCACAAAGACGTTGAGGCGCGAGGTGACGACGGTACCACCGATGGTGACGGGAATGCTAAATGTGGTAGCGCTGCCCACGGTGAAGGAGGGCATGGTCACGTCTTCGTCATCCCTGCCTGTGGTGTCATCAACCGTGGCATTGCCGGTGCTGGGATTGGCTGCCTCGGCATCGGTGGCGCTGGTGCCTATCTTGATGCTGGTGCTGGCAATCTGGCTGGCCAAGGCAAACGAGGGGTAGTCGCCATAGTCCAGGTACGGCGCGGTGAGGCCGATGTCGATGGTGTTCTCGATGTTGGCCGTGCCCGCCGCTCCTGGCTCGCTGCCGGCAGCGAGAGTGAAGACCACGCTGTTGACCGCCGTGCCCGCACCACCCGGCTGGCTGGTGCCATTGTTGTCGTTGTCGATACCGGTGTCCGTGCTCGTCGAAACGGGCGACGCCAGCGGGTAGGTCGCATTGGGCGTGACCTGAATGTAGTAGCTGCCGGCCTGATAGACGGTGAAGCCGTAAGCCCCGCTGCCATTGGTCGTGGTGGTGGCCGTCACCACATCATCCGCGTTGTAGGCGATGCTGTCGGCACCGCGTGTCATGAGCTTCACGGTCAGGCTGCTGATGCCTGTCTCGCTGGTGGCGCTGCCGTCGCGGTTGGCGTCATTCCACACCAGATTGCCCACCGTGAAAGCGGTGAACAGGCCGAAGTCCACGGTCAGGTTCGTGTTCGCATCCGTGTCGCCGTCGGTGATGGATTCCGCCCCGGAGGTGAGATTGATGATGGGGCTGAACACGGCGGTGGTGGCACCACCGGGCTGCGAGCCGTCGTTGTTGTTGTCCACGTTATTGTCCGTGGTGACAGGCGTGCCGGAGGTCAGCGGGTAGCCCGCAGGCGGGGTGACTTTAACGAAGTAATTGCCCGCAACGAGGTTGGCGAAGCTGTAAGCGCCGGTCAAGCTGGTGGTGGTGCTGGCGATCAGCACGTCATCGGCGGTGTTCACCAAACTGTCTGCGCCGGGCTGATAGAGCTGCACCGTCGCACCGCTGATGCCGACTTCTGCCGCGTCCTTGATGCCGTTGTTGTTGGTGTCGTCCCAGACCAAGTTGCCAATGCGCAGGTTGCCCTGTTCAAAATCCTGGCCGGTGAGGGTTTGATTCGCCGTGATCGTGACAATGATGCTGTTGGGATTCCCGCCATCGGCATCATTGAAAGTGAAGTAGCCGGATTGAACACCGTAACTGATCGCATGGACGCCCGGCAGTTTGCCACTGAACAAATAAGCGCCGGTGGCATCCGTCAGCGTCGTGCTGGTGGTGTCATCAGCGTTGTTCAAGACCCCGTCTGCACCGGCATGGACGAGCGTCACGGTGAGATTTGCAACGCCCGTCTCGCCGGCTTGCGCGATCCCATCGCCATTGCCGTTGACCACACGCCCGGCAATGCTGCTGGGCATCTGCCGATAGCCGAAATTCTTGCCGGTCACGGCGGCCGTCAGACTGGCGATGACATTCTGGTCGTCCAGCGTCGCATCGGGGTCGCCCGTTTGCAGATAGCCCAGCGCCTTGATGCCTGCTGACAGCACCACCAGCGTCACCCGCGATCCTGTCGGCACCCCGCTGAAGGCGTAGTTGCCGCTGGCATCGCTCGTTGCAGTCATGGTGTCATCAATGATGCCGTCCGCATTCAGATCAATCCGCGCCTCCACCTGCACGGTGCTGACGCCTGGCTCCGTGCCATCAATCACGCCGTTGCCCGCGACACCGCCGCTCTGACCGCCGTCATTCCAGACCTTGCCGCTGACGGCAAACGCTGTCGGCACCGGGCGATACCCGAAGTGCAAAGTCAGCACGGTGGAACCGCTCGTCACGGTGCCGTTGCCATTGCCATCCAGCGGTGCCGTGGGATCGACGGTGGGTGTCGTGTTGAAGCTCGAAGGCAACGAATTCGACCTTACTTTGAGAGTGTAAGTTCCATCGGCCAGTCCATCAAAGCGATAGCTGCCATTAGCACCGGTGATACGCGAATCAAGGAACGTCGTGCCGGCTGAATCGTAGCGTTCCACCAGCACATTGGCGATGCCCTGTTCGCTGGCGGCTTGGGTTGTGCTGCCGTCCGCATCATTAAAGACCGTGCCGCCCAAAACCCCGATGTAACTGCGACCAAAATTGAGGTGCTCCATCTCCAATCCGCCGCTCACAGTGACGCTGTAGCTCGGCACCGTGGTGAGCCGCGTCATGCCCGTTGGGAAATCGGGATCGGCTGAATTAAAGGTCACACTGTAAGTTCCAGCCGAAACCAAAAACTTATACTCTCCCGAGGAATCAGTGACCGTCTGACGGTTCACCGCAGCTCCCACCAAGTTTGTGCCTGTCAGAGTCACCGTGATGTTGGGCAGGCCCGCCTCATAGCTGCTCATCAACCCATCGGAATTCGCATCATAAAACACGTCGCCTTCGATGACCGCACCCTCTACAAATCCATAGTCGATGCCCGTCCTGGCCTGGGCCGCCGCGAGTGTCACGGCCTGGGCTTCGCCCACGGTGGGGAGCATGGTGCCGAACAGCCCCGCGTTGGGACTGCCAGCGGGCGCGGGCGTGTGTTGTTCCTCCACCTTCACCACGTAGTTGCCAGGAAAAAGGTTGTTGAAGGCGTAGAGCCCGCTGGCGTTGGCCACAGCAAAGGCCAGGACGCGCTCGGTGGCGTCAGGCGCGCCGTTGCCATTGGCGTCTTCAAGGAGGGCCGCCACGCCTGCCGGCACGCCAGGCTCATCGTCAGCAGTATTCAGGACGTTGTCCGCTCCATCTGCGTCCTGCACTTGATCCAGATTCGTGTCGTAGAAGATCGTGCCGGCTATGGAGCCGCTGTAGTTGTAGCCGAAGTCCACATTCGTGGCGCTCTGCAACGCCACCAGCGTGATGGCGCGAACCCCCGTGGTCAAATTGGCCCCGCCGCTGACCAGCCGCAGGCCAGTCGCCGGCAGGGTGGATGTCACCACCTGCACCAGGTATTTCCCGGCAAAGAGGCCGCCCATGCGATAGACACCCGTTGCATCCGTGACTGCGGTGCGTAGCAGCAGATCCGTCACCTCCAAGGTGCCATTGTTGTTGAGATCCTTGTAGAGCTGAAGCGTGATGTTCGGTAGCCGCACCTCCGTGGCATCCATGATCCCATCCTCATTAATATCGAGCCAGACCGTGTCACCAAGGGAAGCGGCGACATTGCTGGGAGCAGGCGGCAAAAGGCCAAAGTCAGCATCGTTGATCAATGCCCCGTTAGAACCCAGCGTACGCTGCAAAGAGGTCGCTGTCGTCGCCACCCAGTCGGAGGGCAGCGTGCTGAGATCCACACTCACCGTCCATGGCAGCCCACCATTGGAAGTCAGGCCGAAGACCCGGTAAATGCCGTAGCCGTTGCTGAGCGCAGACCGGGTGAGGATGCCGTTGGTGACCGTGACTCTGACGTTGGCCAGCCCAGGCTCACTGGCATCCTGCACGCCATTACCATTGATGTCGGCGAAGACACTGTCGCCAATGCTGCCCGTGAGCGCCGTCTGCACCAGCGTGCTGTTGGTGGCGGCGATGACGATCGGATTGATCGCGCTGGCGATGCCTTCGTAGTCCGTGTAGCCAGAAAATGAAGCGGTGAGCGACCCTTCCAGAGTGGCGATTGCCGTGGCCGGGTCAATGCTCCAGACGCCATTGTTGGTGCTGGCAGCGCCACCATCACCCGTGGTGGCACGCAAAGTGCCAGCGGCGTCAAAACTAAGGCCCTCGACGTTATTGATGCCCGCGCCGTCGGAAGCCGCGATGATACGGCCCGCGTCGGTGACAGCGCCCGTGGTGGGGTTGATGAGAACCAGGCGGTCCTGGTCACTGATGCCAGTCGTGGAGTCATTGGCGATCGTATACAAGTCCCCGGAGAGAGGACTGAAGCTGATGTCATCGACATCATACAGGGCGGTGGGCAAGGTGTTGGTTGCCACGACGACGTAATCCACGCCGACTCCGAATGCGTCCGTGATGTGAACTCCGGTGTCAGGATCAATCTTGAAGAGCACATCCAGGAGCGTGTTTCCAACCGTCGTATCTTCACGGCGATGAATCGCATACAACTCACCGGACGCGGGATCGAAGCTCATGCCCTTGATGTCGAGAACGGTGAGATTGCCAAGTGCTCCCTTGAGAGGATTCACCGCAGTGACCGCGCGCGCCATGGCGCTGAAGGCTCCGGTGGTGGTGTTCAAAGTGCCGAGCACGTCCGCACCTGAGCCAGCGCCACTGTCACGCTCCACGCCGTACAGGCGTGTGCCATCCAGGCTGAGCGTGAGCGCGCGCATGAAGCTGGTGCCAGTCGCGCCAATGTCGGTGGCCAGGCCGTTCTTCGCCGACAGCAGCCGGTCGCTTGCCGTGCCGCTGGTTTTGTTGGCCACCACATAACTGCCGCGAAACTCATTGGTCTGGATCGAGCCGAGGTTATCGACGCTGTTCAAGGCGGTGGCGTTGCTCACGGTGGCGGTGAGCGTCAGTGGCCGGGTGGTCAGGACGCTGTTGGAAGTAGCCGCCGGGAAGAGATTGCCCCCCGAGTTGAACGTCGCACTGGCGAACGTGACCGCCCCAGGGTTCGTCCCCGCACTGATCGTATAAGTCCAGGTGAAGGCCAGCGATCCTCCGGCAGGCACATTGCCCGAGGCTGGCGACGGGCCGCTGACCAGTGCGGCGCTGGCACCGTTCGTGGTCAATACCGTCAAGGCCGGAGCCGGGACACCGTTGACCGCCGTGGCACTGGAAGCCACGGTCATCGTGACCGTAGCCAGGCCGCCGTGAACGACCAGGTTGGGGCGGGCACTGATGTCAATAGATAACTCGGAAATGACCGAGGGACTAAACTCAAGCAAGGCACCACCATTCTTTACCCTCGCTGGCACACTGGTAATGCTGCTCCAGGTGTTGCCTTGGATGCCATAGCGGAATGCATCTGTGCTGTCGTCTCCGCGCAACGCATACAAAGAAGCCCCTCCAAACACCAGTCCACCTCCTTGTCTCACTCTGCCGGGCGTGCTGGCCATCTTTGTCCAAGCATTGGACGTGATGTTGTAACGATAGAATGAGGTTTTGTCGTTGCCTGCCAAGGCATACAGGTAGGTGCCATCAAAGCTGAGTGATCCCCCATCCTTGACGTTCTCAGGCAGAAGGGCCAGCGATGTCCAGGTGTTAGCGGCGATGTTATAACGGTAGAAGTTTTTTTGCCCGCTTCCGCGCAAGGCATAGAGAGAACTGCCGACACTTGTCAGCGCCCCGCCATACCCCACGTTTTGAGGTGTCAAGGCAAGTGTTGTCCAGGTGTCGGCGCTGATGTTGTAACGATAGAAATCTGTCTTGTTGTTACCACGCAGGCCGTAGATCGACGAGCCATTAAACGCTAATGAGGCTCCGCCACCCGCACTGCCTGGCAGGTTCGCCTTGGTTGACCAGGTGTTGGTGGATGGTGCATAACTCCAAAAGGTGGTCGTATTATTTCCACGCAGCGCATAAATATTGGTGCCGTCCGCCACGAGACACCCGCCAGTGCTGACCGTGCTGGGAGTATTGGCCAGCGTTTGCCAGGCGAGCGTGTTCGAACTATACCGCCAGAAGTTCGTCGTGCCATCACCGCCCAATGCATAAAGGGTAAGGTTCTGCGAATTCGTTCCCGCCAGCGCTGGCACCGTGGAGCCGAGATTCCACGTCACGCGCTGCCCCGTGCCGGTGCTGGAGACCTGCAAGGAGCCGGAGGTTGCATCGGCAAACGCAGCCGAAGCTGAAGAGGCACCGCCGGAGAAGGAAACTTCACCCACGCCAGTGCCTGCATCGACCTGGTAGCTCCAGGTGAAGGTTGTGGTGCCACCGGCGGCAATGCTTGCCGTGGCGGGCGTCGGTCCACTGATCAAGCTGGCAGAAGCTGAACCGGCGGTGTTCGCGGTCAACGCCGTAGGAGCCACCGTCGCAAGCGCGGTATCGCTGCCCACGGTTAGGGTGACGGTGACGAGATCGCCATTGCGCCTCAGAGTGTTGGAGACTGCCAAAGCCGTGGTGGTGATCGGCGTGGCAGCCGTCGCCCGCAGGGCGCTCCAGTAGTAAGACGTGCCGCTGGTATTGGCCCGTGCATCGGTTCCCACCTGGAAGCCGGTGGACAGGAACTGCTGCAACACATTGGTCGGGCTCAGTTGCGCCGCAGCAACCAGGGTCATGTCCGTGGTCAGGGAGGCACCGCGCATGACCAGGGGCTGGCTGAGGGCTCCACGCACAAACAGGAACTCGGGTTGGTAACCCACGCTGGTGATGTTGCGATTGTCCACGCCGTCACCCGTGTATAAGCCGGAAGTCGCAGCGCCCGGGAGATTGCGCCAGGCGACGTAATGGTAAACCGTGCCGCTGGTGTTGGAGTTGGCATGGCTGCCCACAGTGAAGCCATTGCCATCCAACGAAGTCAGCAAATTGGTAACACTGGTGCCCGCTGTCACGAGAAAGGCTTCACTATCCGCCATGGCGGCACACTTGAAGCTGCTCTCCAAGTTAGTGGCGGGCAGCACGATCACTGCATCCGGTGCCAGACCGAGGCCGGTGATCGGGTTGGCTGCGGCACCAGTGCCCGTGTAACTGCCTACCGCGAGAGCGCGCGAGGCTGCCTTGAAGGCCACCCAGTCATAACGCGTGCCATTGCCATTCACGGTCGAATCGGTGCCCAACTGGAAACCGTTGCTGAGCAATGCCTGGATGCGATTGGAGGCCAGCGCCGCTGCATCCACCCGTTTGGAATTGGTGCCCGTCATGGTCGCGGTGCGAATCACTGGTGCCGTCGCATTGTAGCCTTTGATGAACACCACATCAGGCTGGAAAGCTAAACCGGTGATGTTGCGGCTGGCCGTCGCATTACCGGTGTAAGTGCCGGTCGCCATTTGCAGCGCCCCATGGCCCGCGATGCCACCCACTGCAGACTGCGGCACAAAGGTGGTCACCGTGCCGCCTTGCCCGGCGCTGACATAACTCGTTCCCGCAGGCAGGGCGTCCGTCACATTCAAATTAATCAACGCATTCGCACCTGGGTAATTCGGTGTCAGTGTGTAGGTGATTTGTGACCCACTCTGTGCCGTGGTGCGATTGGCCGTCTTGGTCAGCAGGCGGACGAACGGCAAATCAATGGAAGGAAGGTTGTCAGAAGGAGCCACCTTCACCGCAAGCAACCGGCTCAGCGGCTGATACCCGGCAGGCACCTGGGCGACGTTTGAATCAAACGTCACCAGATAGTCACCCGCTCCGACATTGTTGAAGACGTAAATGCCTGATGAATTGCAGACGCTGGAAGCCAGCAACTCGGTCGTTTCAGCAATGCCATTGGCATTGTAATCAGCATACAGCTTCACCGGCAGTCCAATCACTGGCGGTTCACCTGCGTCCAACGTGCCGTTGCCGTTGTTATCGAGAAAGGCATGCCCGCCCAGGGTCGCAGGCTGGCTGCGCCAGAGGCCAAATTTGGTGGTCGCATCCGTGCCAGTGAGAGAAGCGATCACGCGCGGATCAGGCGTGGTGGAAACCACGGGAGACCCGCCCAGTGCCGTCACGATGTCGGCATCCGTCTCATCCACATCAACGAGGTAACGCAGGCCGGTGGGCAGATTCGTTAAGCTGAAGGCACCATTCACATCCGACATGGCAGTGCCGACGAGGGGGTCGGTGGTGGCATCAACGACGCTGTTGCTGTTCAGGTCTTGATACAGCCGCACCGTCACGTTGGGAATGCCCGCATCCGTGCTGCTTTGGTATGAGCCATTATTGCCCACGTCATTGAACACTAGGCCGCTGATGACACCGGTGCCGCCGGGACGGTAGCCGAAGTCCACATCCATCTTTTCCTGACTCGCTGTGATCGTCACCGTCGCTTGATGGGCACTGCTCAGCCCATCCAGATCATAGGTCTGCACATACGCGGCAGGCGGCGTCACCTTCACCACATAGGTGCCAGCGGCGACACCCGTAAACTGATAGAGGCCCGAGGCGTCCGTGGTTTTGCTGTTCAGCAGCGTGGTGCCGTTGCTGGCAAAAAGCTGCACCGCGCCGCTAGCCAAGCCCTCTTCGTTGGCACCTTGCACACCATCACCATTCCAGTCCTGGAACACGCAGTCGCCAATGCGCCCGCCACCGACCGTAACAGGAGCCAAAGCGCCCGTGGACAAAACCTTGCTGCCATAGCTGAAGGAGTAGCTGTTGTAATACGTGCCCGATGGCTGGGTGGCGCTGACGAGAGCCTTGAAGGTGATGACCAGCGCCTTGCCCGCATCAATGCCCTGGGTGACATTGAAAACGGGCCTTGCTGTGTTCGCGGCATTTACCGTGACCGAACCCGAGGGAGCCACCGCACCGTTCAATTGCGCCGAAACCAGGCTGTTATAGGTAAAGCCTGATGGCAGCAGCTCGGTGATCGCCATCGGCACTTCGTTCTTGCCTGATCCCTCGTTGTTGATCGTGAGCGTGTAAGTGACCAGATCGCCCGGCTGTGCCGTGCTGGGAGTCACCGTCTTGTCGGCATAAAGCAGGGCTTGATAGGTGACATTAATGGTGTCGGTGGTGGATATCACAGGTGACTGGTCGCTGCCCGTGCTGACGGTATTGGTCATGAGACCAGTGCCCGTGGCCTTGACATTCACCGTGATGGTTCGCATTGAGCCGGCTGGAAAGATGCCGAAAGTCCACCGCAGTGGATTGGGGCCGCTGTTTTGCGCAGGCACCGCACTAATGAAAGCTAGGCCGCTGGGCAGGGTGTCCTCAATTACCACATTGGTCAGAGGCGTTGAACTGAAATTGATGGCGTAAATGGTGTAGCTAAACGTTTCTCCGGGAGCCACGATGGCCTTGGACGCCTGCTTGAACACGAAGGGCTTGCCGCTCAGGGCTACCTTAGTGGGTTCATAATAGCGCCACAGGTGGTCCTTACCGCCATATTCACCACCGGCATCACCGCCGAACGTGTCGCCAAACGCCGTCATGAAGCCCGCTGCATCGAACGCTGAGTTAACATTGCCAGGCCCCACTGTAATCTTGAGTTGAATGCGGGCATACTCCGACTTGCCCAGCTCGATCAAACCCCACGCGACACGCACCGCCTTTGGGCTGGTGCCATCCGTCCAACTGGTGGTGGCAGGCAGTGGATTACCAGCGCTCAAATTAAAACCCAGCGTGCTCGCATCAACTCCGGCAAAACCCAGGGCTGTGCTGCGCAATCCTGGCTGGTCTTTGGCGGCCATGCTGCCGGGATACATGATGCGTTTCCAGGGGCCAAAATTCTTCACCGCGTTCTTCATGCGACTGGCGTCACTAGGATTGGCATCCCAATACGTTTTGTCGAAGGCCCAGGCATAGCCTGACTCGGGTCCTGCCACGCCACTGGCCAGCCCCCATGGCGCATTGCCACGACCGTCAGTCGAATCGACAAGGGGGTTCATCGGGCTCTTCACGCCAAACGCCAGCAACTGTTCAGCGTCCCAACGCGTGGTGGGCGTGGTAGTCTTGCCAGAATTGTTCGTCAGCAGGTTGTCCGATGTGGTGCTCGTGCTGCCATCCAGACCCCCGCCCGCCACCCAACTGTTCCACACGGTTTTCGGGTCGGTCGAATAGAAGATACCCGTGTCCCCATACACGCCGGCCAAGGTGCCACAGGCGAGTCCCGAGGCATCCACCGCCTGCGAGGTCTGCCCCATGATGTTCGGTCCCAACTGCAGGCCAATGAGCGGTGCGGTTGCCTTGGCCCCAATTGACCCGTCTCCCAGCGCCAGGATCGACTGGCCTTTCATGGGCATGGTCACAAAGGAACCATCGGGTGCGAGTCGCCCAAAATCAGAGCCCATCACCTGGGTGCCCACGGGCACGTAGAAAGTCGAATAGCCACCCGCCCCGGTGGCCGTGCCCACGGTCGGCGTTGCCTTCAACACCAGTCCCACCGTGTCGCCGGATTGCAGCAGTGGCTGCCCGAGAACCGCGCGAGCACGCATCATGTCGAGGGTGGGTTTGTCGAAGGCCAGATAGTCTGCCTTTTGATTCAAGTTGTGCGCTTGCGCCACACTCCCGAACACCAGCCACAAAACAAGAGACACAAACCGGGTGAGGCTGTGGAATCGGGGTTTCTGCACCCACATGTCCAACGCAGGTAAAAGTGTCATCCGGCAGGCTTGGGTTGGTGATGATAAAAGATTCATGACAGTTTTGCAGAGGATGAAAGTGAGGGCGTCGGAGGCAGCGGCATTTAACTGGCCACCAGTCGCTTTGAGCGACGCAGGCACCACAAGCCACCCGCTGCCAGCAGCAGGAAGGCCGAGCCGGGCTCAGGCACGACATGGGTCTGGATCGTGAACGTGCCTGGATCGACCGTGTAATTGCCCGCCCCTTGAACATTATTCACCCCGCCAAACACCGCTGAATCGAGGTCGCGCGTCTGCCAGTCGAACGATTCACCACTTTGCAGCGCAGGATCGGGAAATTCCCAGGGGTTGAGCACGTTGGTGGCGTGATTACCATCCATCAGCAGCGCCCACTCGGGAAGCGTGGCGATGTTTTTATTGTTGAATACCCAGAGGTAGGCATTCGTGCCTTGGGGGAAGACATCCAGCGGATTGGCATCAAGAGAGTCCGAGCCAGCCCCCGCTGTGTGGTCGGCGGAACTGGCAAGAAATTGATCGCCGGGTGCCCAGCCAAAATCAGCTGTTGCAGCGTCAAAAACGCGCCAGTTTGCGTTCCACAGGTCTGTGTTGAGGGCAGTAGGTGTAAAGGAGGGATCAAATATCCCCACTTCAAACGTGTAGCTGGCATCCAGAGGGTTGCCAGAGCTGTCCAGGAGCACATCGTTGAACAATGATCCCCAGTAAAGCGTGCTGGCCTGGGCAGGAACAGCAGCCCCGATGAGCGCTAGCAAGGCTGCGCATAATGCACGGTAGTTTTGGATTCGTTTCATGAGAAAATGAAGGGTTCGGCACAATAACTATGGTAATTATAGTTGTATTTGAAATTTATTCAAATCATGAATTGGAAACTTTCAGCCCGACGTGATCGCCTCTCCCCGATTTGCGTTCCCGGCGCGATTCGTGGTGTGTTGTGCCGCTTCCCTTACCTTCTCATTCGGCTTGCGGCGAGGTACCGCACCATTTGCCCTTGGGTGATCAGCACACGCCCGCTCGGCACCCTTATCGGGCTTGCCCATTTCTAACGGCGGCAGAGTGGAGCACGAGTCAGCTCGGCGGTAGCAGCGAGCCTTTTTTATCGACCTTGTCGCCACTTTGCGGGTGACGAACCGTCATTTTTACATCTATGTTTACTGGCAATGGTAAAAATAGCCAAAGCCTTGTTACAGAGGCATCGCAAGGCTGATATGTTTCGCATTATTGGCTCAAAAAAACTCAAAATTGAGGCGTTATAAATGTGGTGAGTTCATTTTATTTACAATTTTTTTCAAAAATGACTTGTTTATCAGTATTACAACTCATACATTTTTATGTGGTTGAATGAGTTTAATCAGGCTAAACTATAGCAAGGTGAACTCATACGACCCAAATTGAGAAAGAAATAACAAACAACACAACATCCATAATCAATATGCAAAACAGCATCGCTAAGTTCGCTCAAGCCTCCATCGCCAATCTTGACACCGTCATCGGTGGCGGCGGCAAGTGCAAAGCTAAGAGCGGCAAGAGCCACAAAAGCGGCAAGAGCCGCAAGAGCCGCAAGAGCCGCAAGAGCAACGGTAACTGCCGCCCTTGCTAGAAAGCCTAGTCACTAGGTTCAAGCTCGGAAGGGCAGCCGCAGGGCTGCCCTTCTCTTTTTTCAAAACTGACAATCATCAAGCCATGACCACCCTTCGCTGCCACACCACTCCTGACTTGCCCTCCACCAACGGGCTTCGCTGGCTGAGCGCTGGGGTGCTGATGGCTGGGATTTCTTCCTGCTCGCTGCCTTCCGAGGCGCAATGGAAGGCAACCGCTAGCAACGGGAAATCCCTTTCCACGTCAGCGGCACAAGGCACTGCCACATCCACAGCAGCGGCGACCAGCCTGGAGTCGCTGGCACCGCAGCACCACCTGGCCTTCCAACCCTGCCTTGAGCAGGCATTGCGGCACAACTTGAAGGCGCACATTGCGCGGCTCAACACCCAGGCCGCCGCCCAAAACGAATCCATCGCCCGTGCAGCATTTGATCCACTATTGAAGCTCAGCGGCATCACCTACCCCAGCGCAGATTCGGGTGCTGGTGCGGCTGGAGCAAACGCGGGCAATGCGATGCTGAGCAAGAAATTCATCACTGGCACTGAGCTGCGGGTGGAGGCGGGCACCGCCTTTGCCAACAGCACCAATCGTGGCCTCGATTACGTCCCGCAGGGCACCGAGCAGGTCATCCGCCTGACTCAGCCGTTGCTGCGTGGCATGGGCATGGCCGTCAATCGTGCGCCCATCGACCTGGCGAAAATCACCACCGTCAGTGCCGATGCCCTGGCGCGCGCCGAGGTGATGGAAATGCTGCGCGCCACCGAGGCGGGATACTGGACGGTGGTGTGGGCCAAGCAATCGCTGCATGTGCAAACCGACAGCTTGGCGCGCAGCCGGCAAATTCTCAGCGATGTGGGCGTGAAGCATGGCCTCGGTGCTGCAACCAAGATTGACAAGCTCGAAGCGGAAGCCGCCGTGGCCGCCGCTACCGAGCAGATCGAGCGCGCCTCGCAGCGCTATAATGACGCTTTCTCCAACTTGGTTTATCTGCTCGGTCTGGTGCCGGGGCAGATGCCGGAAGGCATGACCTTCGAGAAACTCAACGCGCCCAAGGCCGCCGCGATGGCCGCCGAAAGCCACTACGAGCAGGCGCTGCGCCTCAATCCGCTAGAGGTGTTGCTGGCCAATGAAGTCGAGCGGCGCAGCATCGAATCGCGGGTGGCACGCAACGCGATGCTGCCCTCGGTGAACCTGGAAATCAGCCGGGGCAGCAGCGGCCTGATCGGTTCCAGCAGCAGCAGTGCCGCCTCCGGCAAAGGCAACGATAGCGCCAACTGGAGCGCCTTCCTGCAAGTCAGCATCCCCTGGACTTCGCGGGGTGAGCGCGCCCAGGCCGAGCAGGCGAGGCTGCAACTCGAACGCAGCGAGGTAGCCCGCGAGGATGGTCGTCGCGAGCTGCGCCGCGAGATTTTTGAAACGGTGCGCGAGATCGACAGCGGGCATCGCCAGCTTGATGCGGCCAACGAGGGCGTGCGCGTCAACCAGGCCAAATGGGACGAGCAGATGCAGCGCCACAAGGAAGGCATCGTTAGCGTGCGCGACCTGCGCGAGGCCGAGGCAGAGCTGCAACAGGCCAGCCTGCGCGCGCTTACCGCCCAGCTCGGCGTGCTGGTGTCGGATACCCGCCTCGCCCGCCTGGATGGCTCGATCCTACAACGCCACGCACTGACCTTTTAACTGCCGCCAAGCATGAAACGCTTTCCCATTCACCAGCAACGCGATTCGATGGACTGCGGGCCGACGTGCCTGCGCATGATCGCGGCCTGGCACGGGCGGGCTTATGGCATCGAGCATCTGCGACAGCTCTGCAACATCGCCCGCGCCGGTGTTTCGTTGCTGGGCATCGCCGAGGCTGCCGAGAAGATTGGCCTGCGCAGCATGGCAGTGCAGTTGTCGTGGAAGGTGCTGCGCGATGAAGTGCCGCTGCCGTGCATCGCGCACTGGGAGCAAAATCACTTCGTCGTGGTCTATGCGATTCGCGGGCAGAAGGTCTATGTCGCTGATCCCGACAAGGGGCGCATGGTCTATTCGGTGGCCGAGTTCATGCGCGGCTGGCAGCCGCATGTCCAGCGGCCAACGGATGACGATGCAGGCATCCTGATGCTGCTGGAGACAACGCCGCTGTTCTATGAAACGGAGCCGCCGAAAGAAGGCGAGAAGCCGGGTCTCGGCTTCTTTTACACCTACCTGCTGCCGCATCGCAAGCTGATGACTCAGCTCGGCATTGGCATGATGGCAGCGTTGGTGCTCGACCTGCTGTTTCCGTTTCTCACTCAGTCGGTGGTCGATCATGGCATCGGCAATCTGGATCTGAACTTGATCACGCTGCTGCTCGTCGCGCAGCTCATGCTCGCCTTTGGGCAGACCACCATCGAAGTGCTGCAATCCTGGATCCTGCTGCACGTCGGCGGGCGCGTGAGCACCGGGTTGGTGTCGGATTTTCTCAACAAAATGCTGCGCCTGCCGCTGTCGTTTTTCGAGACGCGCAGCACGGGCGACATCATGCAGCGAATCAATGACCATGACCGGGTGAAGCGCTTCCTCACCTCGTCCTCCATCCGCATGGTGTTCAGCGTGATGAGCTTTGCGGTGTTTGGGGCGGTGCTGGCGTTTTACCACTGGGGGCTGCTGCTCGTGTTCCTTGGCTTTGCCGCAGTCACGGCGGGCTGGCTGATTTTCTTCATGAAGCAGCGGCGCGTGCTCGACAACAAGCGCTTCACCATCGAGGCCAAGGAGCGCGACAAGTTTGTGGAAATCGTCAGCGGCGTGCAGGAAATAAAGATCCAGGGCATCGAGCGGCGCAAACGCTGGGAGTGGGAAAACCTCAGCGTGCAGGGCTTCCGGCTCAACATCCGCAGTCTGGTGCTGAAGAACGCGCAGAGCATCGGCTTGGTGTTCATCGGCCAGTTGCGCAACATCCTCATCACCTTCCTCAGCGCGCGGGCAGTCATTCAAGGCGAGATGACGCTGGGCATGATGCTCGGTGCGCAGTACATCGTCGGCCAGCTCAATGCCCCGGTGCAGGCGCTGCTGGGCTTCCTCCACGACGCCCAGGATGCGCGGCTGTCTCTGGATCGCATGGGCGAAATTTGGGCGCAGCCTGATGAAATCGACAGCTCCCAGCCCACGCAGCAAGTGTTTCCCGCCAACCGTGTGCTGACGCTCAGCGATGTCTCCTTCACCTATCCTGGAGCCGGACAGAAGCCCGTGCTGCAGCATCTGAATTTCATCATTCCAGAAGGCAAGGTCACCGCCATTGTCGGGCCGAGCGGCAGCGGCAAGACCACGCTGCTGAAGGTCTTGCTGGGCCTGCACCCAGTCGGCGGCGGTGCCATCTTCATCGGCCATCTCGCCCTCAGCGCCTTCGATTTAAAAGCTTGGCGGCAGCGCTGCGGCGTGGTGATGCAAGACGGCTTTATTTTCCCCGACACGATCGCCCGCAACATCGCCTGCGAGGATGCTCCGGTCGATGTCGCCCGCCTGCACGCGGCGCTGCATTTCGCCTGCCTGCACGAGTGGGTGGCCGGCCTGCATCAGGGCGTGCAGACGCGCATTGGCGATGATGGCCAAGGCCTAAGCGGTGGCCAAAAGCAGCGGCTTCTCATCGCTCGCGCGGTGTATCGAAACCCCGAGTTCCTGTTCCTGGACGAGGCAACCAGCGCGCTGGATGCACGCAACGAAGTCGTCATCATGAACAACCTGCGCCACTTCGCAGCGGGCCGCACAGCCCTGATCATCGCGCATCGGCTGAGCACCGTGAAGAACGCCGATCACATCCTGGTGATGGATGGCGGACGCGTCGTCGAGCAAGGCACGCACCAGACGCTGGTGTGGCAGCAGGGGCTGTATTTCAACTTGGTCAAGAACCAGCTCGACCTCGAAACCCAAGCCGCCTGGGTAACGTCGGCGCAACCCTTTGCCCATCCCCATGCCACATAATTACGCCATCACAGCACAGGCTCCGATGGGGCTTGGCGCACCGCTGCGCACCTCGCATGAAGACCTCAGCGCCTCGGTGCAGGAGATCATGGGGCGCACGCCCAGCTGGCTGCTACGCAGCGGCATGAGCATCGTCGCGGGCGTTACTTTACTGCTGCTGGTGTTGGCGACCATCGTGCGCTACCCCGACGTTATCGAGGGGCGCATCATCGTCACCGGCACCCATCCACCAGTGGCCGTGGTGGCGCGGCAGAGCGGCAGTCTTGACCAGTTGCTGGTGCATGAGCGCGACGCCGTGAGCAAGGGCGCGCTGCTGGCCGTCATCCGCAGCGCGGTGGACAGCACGCAAGCCCTGAAGGTGCAGGAAATATTGCGCAACATGCAGCCCATGCTCCTGGATCCGCAGGCGAGGCTGGAGATCAGCCTGCCGCATAATCCCGCGCTAGGCACCATGCAGGCACCGTACACCGAGTTCGCCGCCGCGTGGTCATCGCACGCGCAACTGCTCGCCGATACCTACGCGGAAAAAACCGCCGCCGTGCTGCGCAGCCAGATGGAGCGCAAGCGCGCGCAGATCGAGCAGATGCAGGGCCAGGTGCAAAACATCGAGCGCGAGTTTGTGATCGCCCGCACCCGCTACGAACGCTTGCAGCAACTGCAAAAGCGCGACTCCATCTCGCTCGCCGAGCTGCAAGAAGCCGAGCGTGTCCTGCTCGAACAAAACCGCCAGCAGAGCACGGTGCGCGGTGCCCACATGGAAGCGGAAATCGCCGCCGGCGACTATGAAAAACAGATCGCGACCCTGCTGCACGCCCGCCTGGAGGAGCTGCGCAAATCGCACCAGACGCTCGCCGATTGCGCGCAAAAACTGCTCGCTGCGATTGATGTGTGGGAAGCCGATTTTGTGCTGCGCGCGCCGGTGGATGGCTCAGTCGGGTTCTATGACTTCTGGAGCGGCGAACAGTTCGTCACCGCTGGCAAAGACGTTTTCATCATCGCCCCCAAGGTCAGCCCGCTGCTCGGTCGCGTGCCAGTGCAAGCCCTCGGTGCAGGCAAGATGCGTCCCGGCCAGACCGTGCGCATCCGCTTTGACGACTACCCGTACAAGGAGTTCGGCATCGCCACGGGCGAGGTCGATAGCGTCTCGCTGGTGGCGCAAAAAGGTGCGCATCTCGTCTCCGTGCGCCTCGCCTCGCCGCTCACCACCAACTATGGCCGACCGCTGCCTTTCAAGCAGGAGATGATGGGCAACGCCAGCATCATCATCGAGGATCGTAGCCTGCTGGGCCGCATCTTCAGCCAGGTCCGCGATGCCTTTGTCAACCGCAGCGCCCATTGATCCCATCATGAAAATCCTTGCCCAGACTTCCCCGAAATCGTCGTCACCAAAAGCCGCTGCAAAGAGCGTCGCGCTGAAGATCACGCGCCGTCGTTTCGCCTCTGCCGCCTTCCACGAGATGCGCATGCATCAGCAACTGGAAAAGGCGGGCCGCGCGGCACCGCAGCACGTCACGCGGCTGGTCGATAGCTTTGTGCATGAAGGACATGTCTGCCTCGGCTTCGAGCTGCACGGGCGCGATCTCCGCCACGCAATGCGGCGCGGCAAGCTGCCTTTGGAAAAGGTCAAACACATCACCCGGCAAGTGCTCAGCGGGCTCGCCGACATGCACCGCGCCGGTGTCATCCACACCGATGTGAAGCCCGACAACATCCTTTACGACAGCCGACGCGGCACCGCCCGGCTGGGTGATCTCGGTCTTTCCGAGCCCTCGCTGCAGGTGGGCGAGCCCATCGCCACGCAGGACTATGCGCCGCCCGAAGCGCTGGTCGGCTCGCCGATGGCCTCGCCCGTGGATCTATGGGCGCTGGGTTGCACCGTCTTCGAAATGCTCACCGGCGAACTGCTGTTTGATCCGTGGAAGGCCTGCCGCGCGAAGTATCGCGAGTTCCAGGATGAAGAAGACGAGGGCGATGGCCAGCATGAATCCGAGGCCAGTGAAGCAGCGGAACAAGGCGACGCCAAGCCCACTCGCGAAGAACTGGATGAAGCGGAAGAGACGCAGGAACAACTCGCCGCAAGCGCCGTCGTCGGCGGCAAGTATCGCTTGGTGCGGCGTCTGGGGCAGGGCAAATTTGCCACGGTGTGGAAGGCGGTGCCGCTGCATCAGGAACCCCTCGCCATGCCACCCGCCGACCAAGTATTGGATGAAGCCCGCGCCCTGCGCGCCGCCCTTCCGCCCCTGCCCCCGCGAGCGCGCTGGAACCTCTACGACGTCGCCCTCGCCTACGAGCACCTGCTGCAAATGCACGAGTTGCTTGGCCCCGCGCCGGAGGCCTTGATGCAAGGCTGCTGGCACAAGCTCTTTTGCGAGACTGGCAACACTCTCCGCTTCGCCCCCGAGATCGCTCCACGCCCGCTGCTAGCACGCCTGTCCTCGAGCCTTCCCACGCAGGACGCAGCACCAGCAGCAGCCTTTATCGAGGCGATGCTGCACTATGAACCGAGCCAGCGCGTCACCGCCGATGAAGCCCTGCGCATGGCGTGGCTGTGATCGCCCTCGGCTTCCCGTTTGCACGAAGATTTTTTGCGATGGCGTATCATCACACCCCAGGAATGGAATCCGACGTCTCGACATTATTCGCCGCGTTGTAAGTGGTGCCCGATTTG
Organism: Verrucomicrobiota bacterium; assembly: GCA_031411235.1. Classification (GTDB taxonomy): domain Bacteria; phylum Verrucomicrobiota; class Verrucomicrobiia; order Verrucomicrobiales; family Verrucomicrobiaceae; genus JANOAR01. The sequence continues at coordinate 50,407 of JANOAR010000253.1, forward strand.
ACGACATTGGTGACGGTGAAGACAAAGTTGCCCGGCCCCAGCTTCAGCGCGGAGGTGAAGGTGGCCAGCCCGGTGCTGGTGGTTGTCACGCTGGCGGTGCCGGTGGTGAGCCCGCTCCACGAACCGGTGACGACGGCTCCTGAGACGACCACCCCCGAGTTGTTTTTAATCGTGACTACAGCCTTGGCTGTGGTGCCCTTGGTGGTGGTAGTCTTGCTCATGGCGATATTGTTGACCGACATGGTTACGGCGGCAGCGGGATTGACCACGATGGTCACTTTGGCCGAGTTTGAGAAGCCGCCGTTATCTGTCGCCAGCAGCGTCGCCACGAAGGTGCCCGCCGTGGTATAGACATGCGAGGGCGATGCTACCGTGGACTGGGCGGTGCCATCGCCGAAGTCCCACTTGTAGCTGGCGATGCTGCCACCGGCATCCAGGGTGCCATTGCTGGAAAAGACCACGGTGAGCGATGCTGTGCCCGTGGTGGGTGTTGCCCCAGCGACAACCGTGGGCGGCTGGTTGGTCGAGGCAACTAGGGTGCCGGTCATGTAATACTGCCCCTGGCTGGCGTAGTCGGTGTAGCCCGTGGTGCCCGTGCCCAATCCTGCGCCATCAACGGCGAGGTAGTAGGTGCCAGCGGTGGCAACCGTAGTGGTCAGGGCACCCGCGAGGCCAGTCGGATTTGCCGTGGTCACCAGCGTGCCAGCGCCATTGTAGAGGGAAAGCGCGACGTCCACGTCGGCATCGGGAGCACCCGTGGTGAGGTTGAATCCCACCGTGCCGGCGCCGGTGTTGAAGCGGAAGTAATCGAGGTCTGTGCGCGAACTGATCACGCCATTGTCGGCGACCGCAGTGCCAGCGGCCAGGGGGCTGGCGGTCATGGTGGTGCCGCCAAAATCATCGACACGCAGAGAAGCACCGTAGGTCTGCATCACCGCGAGATCGTCCTGGGTGTTGTTGGCCAGCGTGTATTCGCCTTTGCTCCACTGGGTGGTGCCCATGTAGTAGCCCGTGCCCATGATCGGCGCCCAGTCAGCATGGCCACCGTAATACTCGACGGCGGGAGTGCTGCCATTGGCGAGCTGGCCGTCGTGGTTAAGGCCAAGCGTATGGCCGATTTCATGGCTGGTGGCCTCGGCGACGTATTTCTCGGCACCATTGCCAAGCTGCGCGGGGAAGATGTAGCAGGGCGTGTCGGTGTTCCAGTTGAACGCGCCAATGTAGGCCACGCCGCCCGCACTGGACTTAAACCAATCCATGCTGCTGCCGCCAATGCAGACGCGAGTGCCGTAGGCGGCGTCTGCGGCGTCAGTCTTGATCAGGCCAGCGGCACCTGGATCCTCGGTGGTCACATCCACGTCAAATGGCGCAAAGTCCTCGACCACCCGTTTCCATATGAACTGAATGCGGTCTAGCTCGGCGGTGCTGAAGCTGGTGCTGACTACGCCGTCGGTGTCGAAAGGCGGAGTGATGAAGTCGGCCCCGGCGTTGAAGCTGGTGTTCCATGGCGTGCCGCTCGTCGTGTGGCCGTCGAAGTCGAGGTAGATTTTCTTGGTCGAAGCCGCGCGGCTGTGCAGGAGGAAGGTCTGCGAGGAGGGATAAGGCCCAGGGCTGATGGTTTCCGAAGTATTGCCCGAGGTACCAGCTGCGACTACCTGCGTGGTGCTAGGTGGCGGTGCCGGCCAAGTGGAGGGGGGGCAGGCATAAAATAGATTGGTCTCGGCATCCGTGCTGAGGCTTTTGTCACGCTGCACCAGATCGTGGAACTCTTCGTCGCTGAGGCCATATCGAGCGGCCACCTCGGGCAGACGGTCGCCGAGAATAGTTTCGACCTGCTGACCCCGTGCCTGCCGCCAGCCTGGGTTTAGAGGGGCTTGAGCATAGGTGTGCTCCGCAAATGAGAGCCCGGCAATTGTCAACGCGAGGCTGACCCAGAGGGAGGATAAGTTTGGTTTCATAGATTGGAAATCGAACAACAACAATATATGAAAATTATAATTGATATGGCAATTCTTTTTTTGTTTGACGTTTGAAAATCTTAGTCAATGTGAGGTGATAACTCTGGATTTTAAATGGTCAGGAATTCGTGAATGTGTGTGGCTTTTGGATTATCCGTAGCTCGCAGAGCTGCTTCACCATGCGGATGCCGTCCGCCCCATCATCGTAATATCCAGGCAGCGGTTCCGCCTCGGAGTAGCCATTGCGAGCCAGCAGCGCCCGCGAGGGTTGGTTGTCGGCGCGCACTTCGCAGCAGACAATGCGGCAGTCCTTGGCCAGCACCGACGCCTACGCAGGCGCGAACAACGTCTGCCCCACGCCTTGACGGCACGCCCCTGGAGCGACCATGAGCGAATAAAACCGCGCGACCGCAGATCCATTGCGGGTGGCGACTAGGCTGTCGAGATCGTCCCTCTCGGCGAGACGAATGTGAAACTCAGGTGGGGTCTCTATGCAGAGATTTGATGGTGTCGAGGCGTTGAAGGCATTATGAGCGTTCATTGCCGAGGGTTCAACGCAGCGACTCCTGGGCATCAGCGCTGCGCAGATGGATCGTCTGCTCGAACCGTATAGCAGCGATGGAAATTGATATCGTCGCGCTGTGCAGCGGCATCCTGTGTGGAGCAATCATTTGGGTGCTCGATACGACCGACATTCACAGCGGCTGGCGGAGGTAAAGCTAGGGTAGTCGCCGAAATCGGCACGTCTGTGCCCCAGCCATATCCGCGAACAAGGCAAGCGTGAGCCATGCCCCGATAGACATCATCAACCGGGACACACCGAACCGTGCTTCAGTCGTCAGATAGGATTGGGGCAAGGGCATAACGCGAGCAGGCAATGAAGGTGAAATCTTCGGGCGCAGTGCCTCTTAAACCCGAACGCCGCGATTCAGCGGTGGCTAGCTTTGCCAAGGATGGGTGATGATAGTCGCCGATCAATCGCGGTGTTCGGGTTAAAAGGCAGCCAATCTTTTGGAGCGCCGCAAGCGCCACAGGCCACCTGCCACCAGCAACATGAAGGCCCCGCCCGGCTCGGGAACGACATGGGTCTGAAACGTGTAGGTGCTCGGATCGACCGTGTAATTTCCCGCCCCCTGCACCCCATTCACCCCGCCAAAAACAGCCGTGTCCAAGTCGCGCGTTTGCAAGTCAAACGACTCCCCACTTTGCAGCGCAGGATCGGGGAACTCCCAAGTATTCAGCACATTGGTCGCAGTATTGCCGTCCATTAGCAGCGCCCACTCGGGCTGCAAGGCAACGTCCTTGTTATTAAAAACCCAGAGGTAGGCCACAGTGCTCTGGGGGAAGATGTCCAGCGGATTGGCATCCAATGAATCTGAGCCTCCCAACGCGTTGTGATCGGCTGAGCTATTGATGAATTGATCGTCTGGTGCCCAGCCATCGCCGACCAAGGCCGCATCGAAGACATTCCAGTTCGCCGCCCATTGCTCTAGATTGAAGGCCGTGGGAGTGAAGGAGGAATCAAAAGCCCCCAGCTCAAAGGTGTAACTTGCGTCCAGGGCGTTGCCAGCACTGTCCAGCAGCACATCGTTGAAGCGCGATCCCCAGAAAAGCGTGCTCGCCTTTGCAGGAGTCGTCGCGACGAAGAGCAGAAGCAACGCCACGCCCAAGCCATAGAAGTCTTTGATTTGTTTCATGTGATGAAGAGGGGGGATATTGTCAATACTATTGAATTTATAATAAATACTAAAAATATCAAAGGGAGATTTATAAAATCCCATAAAGCGTCAGCCGCGATAGCGGAGGGAGTGCGAAGCAGGGTGGGGGAAGCCAGTCGCCCCCCAAAGCCCCCTGTGCCCATGCGGTGAAGCTATACTGCCGCACTCTGGCTGGGGGCGCTGGCCATGTTTGTCGCCCTACCCATGGTGCTATGTGAACAGTATCGCGTTCGCCAGAACGCGGTGCTGCTGGCTGCGAAACGGGCGCTACTTGACGCAGCCTTGGTAGGTCGTAGCCAGCCGCAATAGCTTTTTGACTGCATCGTTACGGCTACGCAGCCTTACCGCCGGGAAGAAGCATCGCGCTCACCTCCACCTCGCGCCACTCGCCTTCGGGCAAGTCGCCGAGTTCATACTCGCCGAAGCGGCTGCGATGCAGCGCCTCGACATGATAGCCGAGCGCGGCAAACATTTTTCTCACCTGGTGGTAGCGGCCCTCCATGAGGGTGAGCCGGGCCTGAGTGGGCGCTAGAATCTCGAGCTTCGCAGGCAGGCAGGGTTTGTCCTCACCGCGCAGCATCAGCGTGCCCGCCGCAAAAGCTTCCACCAGCCCAGGCTCCATAGCGCGGTCGAGCATGGCCTCGTACACCTTTTCAATACTGGCCCGTGGCGAGGTGCAACGCTGCACGAACTGCCCCTGGTCGGTGATCAGAAGCAGGCCGCTCGTGTCCTTATCCAGCCGCCCGACACTCGTGGCCGCAGGATTCCGCGCCAGCCAGCGCGGCGGTAGCAGCGAGTAAATCGTATCGCCCTCTTCCTCGCTGTGCGTGCAGGTATAGCCGATGGGTTTGTGGAAGATCGCGAGCAAGCCGTCGATATTTTCCAAAGGCTCGCCATCCAGCGTGACCAGCGCAGGATCCACACGAGCATCCGAGCGCTCGGCGATTACCCCCGCGACCATCACTCGCCCGTCATCGACGAGTTCTCGGACTTCACGACGCGAAGCATAACCGAGGGATGAGATGAGTTGGTCGATGCGGCGGAGTTTCATAGGGGCAAGAGGCAAAGTAGGCTCGGCAAATGCGCCCGCAGCGAAGCTCCCCAGTGCGGCCCCATCGCTGCCGGGTCAACTCGGATGTCTGTGCTTGCGCTTGCATTTCCCTCCATCCTGACGCACTCCCACCGCCCCAAAACGCGACACGGGCTGCTAGCCTGTTCCCCCTTCATTTATCCCCTAATGTCCGCCCACTTCCCCCACACCTCCACGTCCGCCACTGGCACCGCCGTCTTCCGCAGCATCCCCATCCGTGATCTCAATGCAGCGGATCTGCTGGCCCTCAGCAGGCAGATGAAGCTCGGCCTCTCCGAGACCGACATGCTCGCCGTGCAGGCCATCTTTAAAGGCGAAGATCGCGACCCCACCGACTGCGAGATGGAAGTCATCGCCCAGACCTGGAGCGAGCATTGCAAGCACCGCATCTTCGGCGCGCAGATCGAGCATAAGCTCAATGGCAAAAAGGAAACCATCGACAGCTTATTTAAAACCTACATCCGCGACGTCACCTTCCGCATCATGAAGCGAAAGCCCGATTTCGTGCTCAGCGCCTTCGTCGATAACGCAGGCTTCGTGAAGCTCGACGACAAACTCGCCATCTGCCTCAAAGCCGAGACCCACAACCACCCCAGCGCCATCGAGCCCTACGCTGGCGCGAACACCGGCCTCGGCGGCGTCATCCGCGACATCCTCGGCGCAGGCAAAGGCGCGAAGCCCATCGCCTCGCTCGACGTCTTCTGCTTCGGCCCGCCCGACACCAAGCAAGAGCAGATCAAGGCCAAAGACGTCATCCATCCCCTCGGCATCATGCGCGGCGTCGTGCGCGGCGTGCGCGACTACGGCAACCGCATGGGCATCCCCACTACCAGCGGCGCGATCCAGTTCGACGACACTTATATTTACAATCCCCTCGTCTTCTGCGGCACCATGGGCGTCATCCCCATCAAAGACATCGCCAAGGAAATCAAAGCCGGTCACATGCTCATCGCCGCAGGCGGACGCACCGGCAAAGACGGGCTCAAGGGCGCGACATTCTCCAGCGTTTCGTTAACCACCGCCAGCCACGAAGAAGACCAAACCGCCGTGCAGATCGGCAATCCCATCGAGGAAAAAAAAGTCGCCGACTTCATCCTCGCCGCGCGTGATGCCGGGCTCATCGAGTTCGTCACCGACTGCGGCGCAGGCGGCTTCAGCAGCGCCGCAGGCGAGATGCTCAGCGAAGTCGGTGGCGAGATTTGGCTAGAGAACGCCCCGCTGAAAGCCCCTGATTTAGAGAGCTGGCAAGTCTTCATCAGCGAGAGCCAAGAGCGCATGGTCTTCGCCAGCGAGCCCTCCGCCTTGCCCGAACTGCAACGCCTCGCCGATATCTACGAAACCGAAATCTGCACCCTCGGCAAAGCCGACGGCAGCGGCATTTTGAAGGTGCTGCACCACGGCAGCATGGTCTGCCGCCTCGATTGCAGCAAGCTCCACGAAGCCCCGCGCCGTCACATGAACGCCCAGTGGCGCGAGCCCAAGCCCCTCGATGATTGCTTCATCCCCATCACCGACCTCGAAGTCGGCAATGAACTATTGAAGACATTGCTAGCCGACTTCGCCATCGTTTCGCGCGAGCCCATCATCCGCGAATACGACCACGAAGTGCAAGGCAACACCGTCCTAAAACCCCTCGCCGGAGCCAGCGGCGATGCCCCGCAGGACGGCAGCGTCATCCGCGTCGAAGGCAGCCAGCAACTGGCCGCCCTCGCCCTCGCCATCCTCCCCGAGTGGGGCAAAACGCACCCGCACCTCATGGGCCGCGCCTGCGTCGATGAGTGCATCCGCCAGCTCATCGCCATGGGCTCCAACCCCGAGCGCATCGCCATCCTCGACAACTTCTGCATGGGCAACCCCGACGACGAAAAGGAACTCGGAGCCCTCGTCGAAACCGTCAAAGGCATGGCCCAAGCCGCCGAGATTTATCAAGCCCCGTTCGTCAGCGGCAAGGACAGCTTCTACAACTACTTCAAGACCAGCGAAGGCCCCGTCAGCATCCCCTGCACCCTATTGCTCAGCGGCTTCGGCGTCGTCGAAAAACCCGAGCACGTCATCGGAGCCAGCATCCGCGCCCCCGGCAACGCCATCTGCATGGTCGGCCAAAGCAGCAGCGGCTTCGCAGGCAGCGTCTTCGCCAGAGTCATCACCAAAGGCGCACGCGATGAAGTCAACTTCACCAGCGCCCCGCAGTTCAACGAAAAGCAAGCCTTCGACAACTACGAGCGCTACTACGAACTGGTGAAGCGCGGCCTCGTCCTCAGCGCCCACGACATCAGCGAAGGCGGCCTAGCCGTAGCCCTAGCCGAGATGGCCTTCAGCGGCAAAGCCGGCATCCGCGCCGACCTAGCCGTAGTCCCCACAATAGACGACACCCCCGCCGCCGAACACCTCTTCGGCGAAACCCCCGGTCGCATCCTCTTTGAAGTCGCGCCCAAGGACGCCATGTTAGCCGAGCAACAAGGCTTCACCATCATCGGCGAAACCACCGACGACGGCTGGCTCACCATCACCAACGAAAGCCAAAAGCTCGTCCACGCCAAAGTCAGCGACCTGAAGCCCATCTGGAAGGGTGGCTTAGCGGAGTATTATTGAGATAATCTTACAGTCCAAACATCACACAAGGCATGAACGCACCACAGGTAAGCATGGACTCTTTTCAAAACTATATGGTGGGGCCGTCAATAGACGCTCACACGTCTGCGGCTTCAGTTGATGGCGAAATTTTCACCACTGAGCGACAAGCCAACATTTCAAAGGAAGTAGCTTACCAGCAGCATCGGTTCATCGCATTGAGCAAAAACTATCTCAATACTCAGCCTTGGATTCCCATGCTTGCCTGTATCAAGCATCGCGAAGTTGTAAATAGCTTCGAATTATCTTCTGCCCGATTCTCAGACATTCGCGATAAAGAGTATTGGGATCAGCTTGAAGCTGAAATTGCAAAGCTTGAAGCACAATGCCTGCCATTGATTGATGACGAAACCCTCGCAAACTTGCGGGTGCTCTGTAATTTCCAAGCGCTAGCCTCCGAAATCGCCCAAGCGCCAACAACGATTGCAACCCTCAAGTCGCAAAGACAAGAGCTTGGCAGAATCGAGGCATTATTCGTCGGCACCCCCAAGGCTTCCAGCGGCCCACCGTGGCTCGCGGCTGGCATTGCGATTGCGGCTTTTGCTGGGGCGTTTGCGATCAGCCAAATTGAAGAGAGCTTCTCTGACTGGAGGGTTCTTGTGCTAGCGGTTCTTGGAACCGCTGCCGCAATTGTCGCAGCTTGGCTTAACCAAACTCATTCTGCCAAACTCCAACCGTGGGATCAAGAGCAGCGTTTTCGCTCGAAACACGAACGGATACAGAAGGAAATGCATGCTGCGTTTTACTCGGATCAATTTTTGGCTGTTCTTCATCTCGCTCAAGTGAACCCATCGAAATGTTGGAACGATTTCGATACTGCCGCTGTGGCTATCGATCATGTCACCAACCAATTTAGCGATCTTAACGTCAAATATTTGACGGCTCTTGGTTAGCCAAACCACGCCATTGTATTGTGAGTCCCCCCCTCCAGCCCTTACCATGTTTCTCCGTCATCTAACACTTCGTAATGTCCGCTCAATCAAGGAACTTGAGCTGGACTTTTCTTCCCCCGACGATTCTACCAAGATTCGGCAGTGGACACTGCTGCTTGCGGAGAATGGCACTGGAAAGACCTGTGTGCTGCGCAGCATAGGGCTCTTACTGGCTGGTTTTTGGGCTAGCGTGCCCAACCTGATGGCAGACATCGATAGCTGGATCCGAAACGGTGCAAGCGAGGCTCTCATGGAGGTGGTGATCGACAAAATTAAAGGTGGCACCTTGACCATCTCGCTTCGCTTGAATCGTGGCATGAACGCCAACGAGTTCTTCAAGCACAACGCGGAGGCACTCGGCTTAATCGACTCCTTCGGTAAAAATTCAGAGACCGTGCGATGCTTCGTCGCGGGCTATGGAGCTTCTCGGCGTTTGCCAGGAGGCTCTTCATCAATCGCAGGCGGGCTGATGGGGCACCACTCGAAACTCGAAGAACGAGCACAGGGGCTTGCTTCTCTTTTTCTGCCCAATGCAGAACTGAACTCATTGCAAAGTTGGGCGATGGACTTGGATTACCAGCGAGGCAATGAAGGGCTAGCGATTCTCCGTTCGGCCTTGGATGCGCTACTGCCTGGAGTGACTTTCGAAAGCATCGACAAGGCCAATAAAGAACTACTCTTCAAGACTGCCGACGGGCTAGTGCCGTTAAGCCGTCTAAGTGATGGTTATCAAAGCATGGCTGGCTGGATCGGCGATCTTCTCTTCCGCATCACGCAGACCTTCCCCGATTTGCAGAATCCGCTGATGGCTCACGGGCTACTGCTTCTCGATGAGATGGACTTGCACCTGCATCCCGTTTGGCAGCGGCAGTTGATGGCGTTTCTCACGGAGCGGTTGCCAAACTTCCAAATCATCGCCACCACCCATTCGCCGCTGACAGCGCAGCAGGCAGGCCCAGGCGAGCTGCATTTATTGGAACGCCCGAGCCCGAAGTTGCCGCCAGTGCTGCGGCGCTTCGATGGCACACCACGCCACATGCGGCTGGAGGATTTGGCCATTGGCCCATGGTTTGGGTTGAACACGGGCTACTCGCTTGAGGTTGAGCGGTTGAGAACAGATTATGAGAAGAGCAAGTCGAAGCGCTCGTCTGCGAAGGCTAAATTGGAGTCGTTGCCAGTGTCCAATGGCAAGACAGAGTTCGAGCGCCAAAACCAAGTTTTAGTGGAGAAGCTGAATCAGATCATCGAGAGCCACGAGCTAGTGACAGAGAAAAAGCTCCATCGAGTGATGAAGCGCACCAATGGCACCAAGAAATTGGCCAAGCGCTCTAAACCGCGCAGGGCACTGGCAACACAGAAGTGAGGGGAAGGCTCAGAAACTCGGTTTGCCATGATTGCCCTCAATCGAATACGCACCAAGGCTGCTATCCCAGCCTGCTTTCGTGGTGCAAAACGGGAAGCGAAAGAGCTGTGCCTTCTCAAGGCCAAGCGAGACGGCATGTTGGGCACCTACTATCAACAGGTTCCTTGGAAATCGGCGAAGGAACAGCTCAAAGCCGAATCTGCGACCAAGTGTGCCTACTGCGAAAGTTCAGCCGAGGCACAGTTTGGAGACGTGGAACACTTTCGCCCGAAGAATCAAGACGCATGGTGGTGGCTGGCCTGCTGCTATGAAAACCTCCTGTTCTCCTGCCAAATCTGCAACCAGAGCTACAAGCGTTCAGAGTTCCCACTCAAGCGCGGCGGTAAAGCCCGAGGTGAATCGAAAATAAATGAGTCCAATAGCAATGAAGAGCTAAAGGCGATGTCTGGGAGTCTTGCTCCTGATCCCCTCGCCGTGGACGACGGTCGTTCGTTGGCGAGCTACCTCATTGACTGTGCAAATGAGAAGCCACTGCTGATCCATCCCTACCAAGAGAAGCCAGAAGACTTCATCATCTACGAAGCCGATGCGACGCTGCGAACAGTAAAAGTCCGACCTCGCAAAGCTGCACACAAGGCACGGATCAAAGCGTGTGAGGAGTGTTTTGGCATCAATCGTGAAGCGCTTTGTCTGCGGCGATGGGGGCTCTACTTGAAGATCGAGAAGCTCTGGCTCGCCTGCCAAATTGTTCCTTCAACGGACAAACAGTGCTTCGTTGAAGCACTGTCGCTGTGCCTGGAGGCTGATGCCGAGTTTGCTGGCATGGCCCGATACTTTATCCGCGAGGTATGGCAGGTGCCAGGGTTGTAGCCCTCGCCCTCGCCATCCTCCCCGAGTGGGGCAAAACGCACCCGCATCTCATGGGCCGCGCCTGCGTCGATGAGTGCATCCGCCAGCTCATCGCGATGGGCTCCAACCCCGAGCGCATCGCCATTCTCGACAACTTCTGCATGGGCAACCCCGACGATGAAAAGGAACTCGGAGCCCTCGTCGAAACCGTCAAAGGTATGGCCATCACCGCCGAAGCCTACGGAGCCCCGTTTGTCTCCGGCAAGGACAGCTTCTACAACGACTGCAAGACCGACGAAGGCCCCGTCAGCATCCCCTGCACCCTTTTGCTCAGCGGCTTCGGCGTTGCCGAAAAACCCGAGCACGTCATCGGAGCCAGCATCCGCGCCCCCGGCAACGCCATCTGCATGGTCGGTCAGAGCAGCAGAGGCTTCGCAGGCAGTGTCTTCGCAAGGGGCATCACCAAAGGTGCGCACGACGAAGTCAACTTCACCAGCGCCCCGCAGTTCAAAGAAAAGCAAGCCTTCGATAACTACGAGCGCTACTACGAACTCGTGAAGCGCGGCCTCGTGCTCATCACCCCACACTTCGCATTGCATCCCAGCCTGCTCTCGTTCAAAGGAGCCACCCCACTTTCCACACCCTCATGTCCACCGAACGAAAGACCCTCGAAGAACGCGCTCAGATGTCCGACATCGACCGCCTGCGCCACTCCTCTGCCCACGTCATGGCCACTGCGATTTTGCGCATTTGGCCCGATGCCCAGTTTGCCTATGGGCCGCCGGTGGAGAGCGGCTTCTATTATGACTTCGACATGAAGCATCGCCTCACGCCGGATGACTTCGAGAAGATCGAGGCCGAGATGAAGAAGGTGGCGAAGGAGAATCAGAAGTTCGAGTGGCAAGGCGTCACTCGCGATGAAGCCATCACGCTGGCCAAGAGCGGTCGCCTCGGTGGACTCACTGAGCGGCCTGGGAACCCCAGTGTGTTCAAGCTCGATCTGTTGGAAAAAATCCCCGAGGGCGAGCAGATCAGCACGTTCAAAAACGGCGACTTCATCGACCTTTGCGCGGGGCCGCACGTCGGCTACACGAGCAAGTGCAAGTATGTGAAACTGATGTCCATCGCCAGCGCCTACTACCTGGGCGATGAGACCAAGCCGCAGCTTCAGCGCCTCTATGGCACGGCCTTTGCGACCAAGGAAGAACTGGAGCAGCACCTCGTGCAACTCGAAGAAGCCAAGCGTCGCGACCACCGTAAATTGGGGCGCGAACTGCAACTCTTCGCCATCGACGAGCAAGTGGGCCAAGGCCTCGTGCTGTGGATGCCGAAGGGTGCCATCGTGCGCCAGGAGTTGCAAAATTTCATCGGTGAAGAGCTGCGCAAGCAGGGCTACTCGCAGGTCTTCACGCCGCACATCGGCAAGCTCGGGCTCTACAAAACCAGTGGCCATTTCCCGTACTACAAGGAGTCGCAGTTCGCCCCGGTGATCGACAACGGCGACCTGGAAAAAGCTGCAGAGGCTGGCTGCTCCTGCGCTGAAGTGCTGCATCGCGTCGAGGCCGTATCGAAGCGTTTCCGTGAAGAACTCAACGCTCGCACCGGAGCCGATACCGTGCCCGAGAGCCGCGTGCTGCCGGATGAGGACTTGCTCGATGGCTTCCTGTTGAAGCCGATGAACTGCCCGCATCACGCGCGCATTTACGCCCAGACGCCGAAGAGCTACCGCGACCTGCCCGTGCGCCTCGCCGAGTTTGGCACCGTGTATCGCTGGGAGCAGACGGGCGAACTCGGTGGGCTGACTCGCGTGCGTGGTTTCACCCAAGACGACGCGCATCTCTTCTGCACCGAAGATCAGGTCGAAGCCGAAATCATGGGTTGCCTCAGCCTAGTGAAGACCGTGCTCAGCACGCTCGGCATGAGCGATTACCGCGTGCGCGTCGGTCTGCGCGATCCTGACAGTAACAAGTACACCGGCAGCAGCGAGAGCTGGGACAAAGCCGAAGCAAGCTGCCGCAAAGCCGCGAGCACGCTCGGCGTATCCTTCACCGAAGAGCCCGGCGAAGCCGCCTTCTACGGCCCGAAGATCGACTTCGTGGTGAAGGACGTGATCGGTCGCGAGTGGCAGCTCGGCACGGTGCAGGTGGACTATCAGAACCCTGTGCGCTTCGACCTCACCTACACCGGGGCCGACAACACCAAACATCGCCCGGTGATGATCCATCGTGCGCCCTTTGGCAGCATGGAGCGCTTCACTGGCGTGCTCATTGAGCACTTCGCGGGCGCTTTCCCGACGTGGCTCAGCCCCGAGCAAGTGCGCGTGATGACCATCAGCGAGAAGGCCGATGACTTCGCGCGTGGCGTCTATGACCAACTCCTCGCTGCTGGTGTGCGCTGCTCACTCGATTTGGATGCCGACAAGATCGGTGCAAAAATCCGCGTCGCCCAGTTGGAGAAGGTGCCCTACATGCTCGTCATCGGGCAGAAGGAAGCCGAGGCTGGCCAAGTCGCCGTGCGCCATCAAAAGCGCGGTGATCTCGGCGTGCGGCCCGTGGCAGAGTTCCTCGCCGATGTGCTGGCGGAGATCAAGACCCGGGCGATGTAGGCTACCAGTTTCCTACCCGCGTCGTCCCTGCACGGCTAGTACGCCGTTCACGAGTTGCAGCAGGGCTTCGCGTTGGTAGGGCTTGGCCAGGGCGGCGGCGAAGCCATACTGGGCGAAGTTTTTCATCAGCGGATCATCGCGATAACCGGATGACACGATGGCGAGCAGATGCGGGTCGAGCTGGCGCAGGTAGTGGATGGTCTCGGCTCCGCTGAGGCCTTCGGGGATAGTGAGATCGAGGATCACGAGGTCGAAGGGACGGCCTTGCTGCATTGCTTCTTGGTAGCAGCGGATCGTTTCGTGGCCGTCACCCGTCTCCACGACTTCAAAGTTGTGCGTCTGCAACATGCGACGGATCACATCGCGCACGAGCAGGTCGTCCTCGAGGATGAGGATGCGTTTCGCCACAGGCTGGGTCTGCGGCTTGGGCTGCGATGCGCTGCTCACTAGGTAGTCCGTCGGCTCGCCCAGGGCATTTAGCGGCGTTATCGTCACGGCTTCCAGTGCTCGGCGAAGCTCCGTCACCGACTGGAAGCGCTGGTTGCGATCCGTCATCATCGCCTTCACCACGATGCCGTCGAATCTCGCGTCGATGCCTGCTTTGGCCGAGGGTGGTTGCCATGAGCCACGCGGTAGTTGCCCGGTGAGCATCTGATACATCAGCACCCCGAGTGAGTAAATATCGGCACGGTGATCCACCTCGCGATGCGCGTCCACTTGCTCGGGCGCGGCATACTCTGGTGTGCCCATGATCATGTTGGTCTGCGTGACGATGGAGTTGACTTGGTCGAATTTTTTGGCCAGTCCGAAGTCGGTGATTTTCACCTCGCCTTGGCGTGTCACCATGACGTTTGCGGGCTTCACATCGCGATGCACAATGCCGCGCGAGTGGGCATATTCGAGCGCGTAGCAGATCTGTGGCAGCAGCATCAGTGCGTGTTGAATCGTCAGATTTCCGGCGCGGATGATCTCGGCCAAGTCTATCCCATCGATCAGCTCCATGACGATGTACAGGTAGTCTGTGTCGATGTGCCCGTAGTCGTAGATCGCCACAATATTGGGGTGCGTGAGCAGCGCCATGGACAGCGCCTCGCGGCGGAAGCGATCTTCGAAGTTGTAGTTCGCCCCATGTCCGCATTTCAGCAGCTTCAGGGCGATGGGTCGGTTCAGGCTCACCTGCGTGCCTCGATAAACAATCCCCATGCCACCCACGCCGATGACTTTCTCTGCGGTGTAACGTCCGTGAGGAATGGCCGCCGTCACTTGCTCTGGCGAAGGTGCTGTCGGCGGTGGCACGGGGCTGGGCGCTGCTACGGGCGGTGTCATGTTACGGGAGGAAAGTGAAAACGGGGCGTCTGCTAACGAGCCGCTGGGTGATTCACCACGCTACTAAAAACTTATGCCTTGGGAGAGTGCCTGAGCCGTTACCATGCCGTAGAAATCTACTGCGGCTGGCTGCGACCCACCACTGCTGCGTCAGGCAGCGCTTTTTTGGGCCATCGAGTGGTAGAAACACACTCAGACCCAAAAAGCGCTGCCTTCCTTGCATTGGAGGCCCTCGCTCAGCCTCGCGACGATTTCTACGGCATGGTAACGGCTTAGCGTCCGCCTGAACTCTCGGCACGCTCTGCCTGTGGCGCACGCATCAGTTCCACAAAGCCATAACCCAGGGCCAACATCGCGGTCATAGCGCAGGTGAAGGCCCACGTCCGAGGATGCTCATGAGGCTGGATAAAACGATCCGCAATGGTTTGTAGCAGCGACCATGGATGCGTCGCGACATCCCAGCTATTCCAGCGCAAAAAACGCCCGAGATAGATGCCGAATGACGTGAGCATGAGCACACTCAGCACGCTCAGCCACGCCATCCACCGACTCGTGGCGTGCTCGATCATCTCATGCACATGGCGCAGGGATAGATAGCCGAGAACCATGCCTGTACCCGAGCACGAGAGAAGGAAAAACAGATCATGCCAAGGCGAGTCCGTGGACTTAGTCGTGAGATGAATAAGATCCGTCGCGACATAAGGTGCATTGGGCAAAAAAAGCAGCCATGGCAGCGCTAGCAACAGGCGGCTGCGGATGCCGCTCCAGTAGCGCATCACAAAGCTGAGGCCGAAGGGAATGCAGGCGAGAAAGATATTCCATCTCATGAATCCCCAGCGGGTCTGGCCGAGAAAATAGTGTCGGCCATAATAGGCCACCAGACACCAAAGGATACAGGCAGAGCAGATAAACAACTCGCGACGAGCAGCAGGAGGAATCAATCGTGACAGCATAAAAGTGAAGTCGGTTGTGACGGGCGAAAGTGGAGGTGGAGTGGGCTATCGTCAACGATTCGCTTTGTGAAACAAAGTTTAATTCACGCTGCCATGCGTGAACTAATTTTCGACCCACTAAAACCCATCCAATCCCGAGCTGAGCACCCCAAAGTACTCTGTCGCGAAGGACACAATGCTGTAGCCCACGTAGCCGAGGATGCAGAAGTACAGTGCCTTGGGGTAGTACTCCGCGACTCGCGCCTGGGCTTCTGCTGCCATCTCGGTTTCTGCCTCGGCCCAGCGTGCCATCTCGGTGTCCAGCCCGCCCGCCGCTTCGGCGGTCGAGATGGAGTCGGTGAAGATTTTGGGGAAGCAGTGCGTGCGGCCTAGACTTGGGGCTAGCTCCTCGCCCTCGGCTACTCGCTTGCTGGCCGATGAGGCACCCGCTCGCAGCAGCCCGCTTTGGGACGCATCGCCTGAGAGGTGCAGACAATCGGTGATGCGCATGGAGGCGAGCAGGCCGCTGTGGAAGACTTGGCAAAAACGAGCCAGCGCCCAGTGCCTTCGCACGCTGCCGATGAGCGGCAGGTAACCGATCCATTCATCGACCCAGCGCGAGCGCTGCGCTGCTGCGGATAGCGATTTCCAGACCAGCCAAAGCACTAGCAGTGCGGCCCAAAAAAGCACCAAGCGCCAGACAATGGCATTCGTCGCGTTCACCTCTTTGCCCATGGCCCCCAGCAAGGTTGCGCGTGAAAATTGTGGCAGCACCACCCCGGCGTGCAGCAGCAGCAGCGGGTAAACCATCGCACTGCGAGCAGCTCGCGCCCCTGCGTCCCACACGGCGAAGTAGCGTGCTAGGTGTGTGCAGGCTTCCCCCAGCCGCCCGCTGCGTTCGCCGGAGTCCAGCAGGCTCAGTTCCAGGCCCGAGGCTAGGCCACCGTGGTGCTTCCTCAGTGCTTCGGCAAAAGATAGCCGCTCATCCAAGCCGTGCTGTACGGCTTGCAAAAAGGCCCGTCGTCCAGGGCTTGGCCCTTGCCCCAGCAGTAGGGTCACCGTGCGATCCATGTGAAAGCCGGATGCTAGTAGCTTGCCCAGTTCGCGATACAGTCTTGCCTTTTCAGTGACGCTCATGGGGGCAGGGATAAGGGGAAAGGGGAGAGGGGCAAGGGACAAGAGACAAGGAATATGGAATATGGAACAAGTGACATGAGAATGAATTTCAAAGCGTCCCTTATGCCTCGTCCCTTATCCCTCCTGCCTTTATTCCCGAATTCGGATTTCGGGTATTGCTTTTTGGCCCTACTTTCAGCGACATGGCCGACCCACATAGCATCTACCTCAACGACCTCCGATGGATGGCCGCCGCGCTCGATCTCGCCAAGCGCGGCGTGGGCATGACCAGCCCCAATCCTCCCGTCGGAGCGGTGCTCGTGCGGGATGGCCGAGTCATCGGTGAAGGCTACCACAAGCGAGCTGGTGAAGCCCATGCCGAGGTCGAGGCCATACGCGATGCCGCTGCCCGCCATCCCCGCTTCATCGCGGGCTCCACGCTCTACATTACCCTGGAGCCCTGCTGTACGACGGGCCGCACGCCGCCTTGCACGGAGGCGATCAAAGCGGCGCGTATTGCCCGCGTCGTCTATGGCACGCGCGACCCCAATCCCTCGCATACGGGTGCGGCAGATGCGGTGCTGCTGGGGGCAAAAATCCAAGTCACCTCCGGCATCATGGAGGTCGAGTGCAAGGAGTTGATCCGGCCCTTCGCCAAGTGGGTCACCACTGGCTTGCCCTACGTCATCGCCAAGGCGGGGCAGAGCCTTGATGGTCGTATCACCCGCCCCAGCGGTGAGTCGCCGTGGATCACCAGCGAGGCGGCACGCTCGCACGCTCGTCGCCTGCGCTCCCGAGTCGATGCGATCATCATCGGGGCGGAAACGCTGCGCCGTGACAACCCGCTGCTGACCCTTCGCGAGGGCGACTTTACCCAGGGCAAACAACAGCCCTGGCGTGTGGTCATGACGCGCAGTGGGGTGCTGCCGCCTGCGTCCCATTTGTTCACCGACGAGCATCGAGATCGCACCCTCGTTCTACATGGGCTCGACTTTCCTGAAGTGCTCAGGGAACTGGGTAAACTCGGCGTCCTCAGCGTCTTAGTCGAAGGCGGTGGCATCATCCTGGGCCGTGCCTTTAGCTGCCAGCTTGTGGATGAAGTCGTGTGGTACATCGCCCCCCGGCTGTGTGGAGGTGGTCGCCCGAGTATCGCTGGGCTACCACTGGAGCACTCCATTGAGTTGAATCCCGTGAAGGTGATCACCCTTGGCGATAACGTCTGCTTCACGGGCTTCCCTGTGTGGGCTGCGCCTGCTGCCGATGTGATGAACCTGCCGCCAGCGGTGCGGGGCTAGGTTTTCACTTTTATCAGAGCATGGGTGTTGCGGAGACTGGGGCACCTGCGGCTTAAACTTTAAAGCCGCTCCAGCAGCTTCTCGTGCATCCCATCAAAGCCGCCATTGCTGAAAACAATGATGACGTCACCTGTCTTTGCTTCGTTGGCTAGGCGCTCGATGATGGCCTCAGTTCCCAGCTCGTAGAAACAGGGGTGGCCTGTGGCGGACACCTCGCGGGCCACCAGCTCAACATCCAGTCGCTCCGCCACAGGCACTTTATCCGGCATGAAGACAGGCGCGATAATGGAGGCATCGGCGTCGCTCAGGGCAGCGATCAGTTCGTTCTGCAAACAATTGCGTTTGCTCGTTGCCGAGCGCGGTTCAAACAGCGCCCAAAGCCTGCTCCCTGTGTAGCGCTGGCGCATCCCGCGCAGCGTTTCGCGGATCGCCGTAGGGTGGTGGCCGAAGTCGTCGATAACCTTGATGCCATTCTTTTCACCACGCACTTCTTGCCGACGGCGCACACCTTTGAAGGTCATCAATGCCTCGCGGATTTCCTCATCCGTGAGCCCACCGAAGCGCGCCGAACAAATCGCCATCGCCGCATTGCGCACATTAAACTCACCGATCATCGGCAGAGAAAACGCGACGCCATTCAACTCAAACTCCGTGCTCTCGGCCTTGGCATCGGTGATGACGATGCGCACATCGCAGCCTGCATCCGTGCCTACCGTTTGCACCGGCGCGTGCGCAGCAGCTTTTAGCGACATGGCGTTCGCATCGTCGCCATTGAGGAAGATGATGCCATTGCGCGGTACCAGATTGATCATGCGGCGGAAGCTGAGGATGATCGCCGCGAGGTTATCAAAAATGTCGGCATGGTCGAACTCGATGTTGTTCACCACGGCGCATTCCGGCAGGTAGTGGATGAACTTGGAGCGCTTGTCGAAGTAGGCCGTATCATACTCATCGCCCTCGATGACGAAGTGCGGCGAGTCGTTGAAGCGAGCGCCGACGGTGAAATTTTCTGGCACGCCGCCGATCATGAATCCAGGAGTGCGGCCTGCGCTCTCGAATAGCCAAGCGAGCAACGAAGTGGTCGTTGTCTTGCCATGCGTGCCCGTGATGACGAAGCTGCGCTTGCCCTGGATGACCTCGTTCTTCAGCACCTCGGTCATCGACGTGTAGCGCAGCTTGCGCTCCAGCACCGCCTCCAGCTCGGTATTGCCACGCGAGATCGCATTGCCCACCACATACACATCGGCAGGCTCTGCGAGGTTGGCTGGCGAGTAGCCAGACATCAGCGTGATGCCCTGCTCCTCCAGCAGGGTGGACATGGGGGGGTAAACGCCGTTATCCGAGCCTGTGACGCGGTGCCCGAGTGACCGCAGAGCCATCGCGGTGGAACCCATTGCGGTGCCGCAAATGCCGATGAAATGATAGTGCGTTGCCTTTTGCATAGTCAGAGCCGCGCCGTATCCCGGCGGCGGAAGGCGCGGGTTATAGAGCAGCGAGCGCACGGGTGCAACCGTGCTGCTGAATGTTTCACATGCCCCAGCTTTTAAGGGGGTGAAGCCGCTCATGAGACCGCGCCGCGAGGCCAGCATCATCGTGCGGCCTCGCAATAGCTGAGCCGGGATCATGCAGGCAAAAACGTAACGAGGCGGGGCGAGGGGTGCCAATCCAGCCGGAGAGAAGCCCCACCGGGAGGCCTGAGCTTTACCCACAACTTTTCGCACGTTGTGCATCCCACAAGGTGAACACAAAAAACTTTGCCGGCAGACCAACACCGAAGGTGTTGAGGAACCTAGCCCAGGGTTGCTTCGGCGAGCCTGGGCGAGCTGGAGCTACCCTGGGTACCGCCGCATCGGCGGCGTGCGCGAACCGCTCGCTTGGCAAGGATCTGTGGTGTCCAGATGCGCTGCTCCCAGCGATGCCTGCTGGCTGGCGCGGCCTTGGCAAGGAGGGCTTCTGGCTACCGAGGAGGCTGCCTCGCGTGGGATTCGCCCGCCTGCTTCTCCTTGCGTACCCAGGGTAGCCCAGACTCGCTGAGGCTCGCTTGGGCAACCCTGGGCTCAATTCCTCAACACCGTTGGTGTTGGCACTTCGACATAGTTGGGTGAAATCGACCTCATAAGCACGATTCATATCCACTGAAATGTGGGTAAAGCTCAGGGGCAGGCCACCGCCGTCCAGCCCCTCCTGAGAAAACGCTTTTCTCAGTCACCGAAATCCTTTCCGCAGTCACGGAAAGCCTTTTCTCAACTGCCCCCCGCTCAGGGGCAGTTACTTCTGGTCCAGGGGCAGTTGCCCCCGGACCAAACTCAGTTGCCCCCCGGCCAGGGGCAGTTGCCCCCAGGCCAACCTTAGTTGCCCCCGGACCAGCCGCAGTCACCGAAATCATTTCCGCAGTTGAGAAAACGCAAAACGCAGGTGCGGAAGCTCTTTTCCCGTCTAGGAAAACCCTTTCCTCAGTCCAGCCCCCGCCTCACCGCCGTCAGTGCAGCCCTAGAGCCATCAGGAAAAGAAAGCCCTTGCCCGTTTAGCAAGAAGGGTTTTTCCCTCGCACATTCGAGAAACTTCGCCCGCTAGCGCCGCCATTCCGAGCGAGATCAACGTTCCTTAGCTACGCGCCCACTTAGTTGCGCAGCCATTCTGTCGGAAAAAAGGTGGCGTGTGAATCATGTTGCACGACATGGAAAAAGGGGTGGAAAACCTTGGCGATGAACGGAAGGTGATCATCGCTTTGGCAGTGAAGCGGGCGACGACGACGTTGGTAAAAGAGCTGAATGCCAAGCCGGAACAGTCACATTTGTATAATGAAATCGTGAAGGAAGGCGACTTGAACCACTAAAACCATGCAACATGATTCACACGACCCCTTTCAGAGAATGCCCTCGTTGTGCTCAAGGAGAGTTACTTGCTGCTACGATCAAGGTATCGGGCATTAGAGTGGTCGTGTGCGACGAATGCGATGCACTCTGGACTGATACCGAGAAGGTCGAAGCGTCAAATTTTCAAGACATGGTACAGTTCCTGACGACGGCAGGAATTGAAGGGGCTTGGAGCGCTTTCGTGATTGAAGAGTAGCAGGTGTCAGTCGAATCATTTCTCATGATTCCAGGAATTCAGCTTAGACAAATGAACGCACGCGCCAACCAATAGCGTTCGACGCGCCAACCTATTTGGAAAAATAAAACTCAGGAAGCTGCTCGACTTATGAACACTCGATTGGCCATGAAGCTAGGCACAAACAAGCCGCTTCCTTTTGCCGCCAAAAGTTGATTTACTGCCGCTCGATGAAGTCCTGTATCGCCTTCGTGTTCGCTCTGCTTGCCGTGTCTTTCGGCGTGCAGTTGAGCGCTATCGCCATGCCGACCCGCAACGCCACTAGTGGCAGCGATGACGCCCAGTCCCGCCGCGTGCGCAAGCTGGTGGAGAGTAGTCCCGGACTTCAGTCCGGGGGTAAATGTCAGTAAATGGGGTCTAAATGGGGTCAGGCGACATGAAAGCCCGTACAGCAAGAATCTGTGGCGTTTAGCAACGTAAAATCAAGCGTGGTATAGTTGGAGTGTTATGAAAACGCCAACTCAAATCACCACGACGGAGATCATCTCCGCAATCAAGGCC
>JANOAR010000254.1:0-27005 GCA_031411235.1 Verrucomicrobiota bacterium
GCCACAGCCGCAGAAACAAAAGACCTTACCGTCTCCGTGCAGTTGCGAAACTTCACCTTCGTTTTAAAATCCCCAGGATGTTCCTCCGCCAAATTGCCGAAGCAGGCGAAGGCAAAGGAGTCCGTGAGATTAAATACGCCCTGGAAGTCAAACACGATTTGCTCGCAGCGATCCCACACTGATTCCACATGCAAGCTGCGGAACTGATTTGCCCGAAGCCCGTCCGCGAGGAAAGGACCGAACTGTTCTGCCATTTGAATTACATGAGTCATATCGTGGGAAGTGCGGTGTTGAGAGACGCCTTGGGACTGCTCTGCAAGTCCTTTGTTCATTCAAACATATCCTCAGGCTCCGGCCCCGACAAGCCCAAGCTCTTCAGAGCCTCCTCATGCATCTCGCGATAATGCAGGATTTGCCCACGCATAAAGCTCGCACATATCAGCGTTCCAGGATGTACAGCATCCTCAGATGTCCTGAATTTGGGCTCGCTATTGCCATCACGCAGTAACCAGCCATCTGCGGAGGAAATCATCAAATGCCCAAGACTCTGCCGCACCAATTCATCCACCATGCTCAGCCCAATCCCTCGATTATGAGGCCGTCCATAAAGCACGGTGCGATACCGACCCGATGAAACCCTCGGCTGTATGGCCAGGCTAATCGCCTCTTTAGCAGACATTCCTGGCACATTTAAAGGCGTGCCCGCGAAGCTCCCAAGAATACCTCCGCCATCATCCGCCACCGCTACTCTCACAATATCATTCTTGGCAGTGTACTGTGCCGAAACCCACGCCACGCCTCCCGAGTGCTGAACCGCATTGGCGAGGACTTCCCCCAGAACGTATTGGACAAGCTGGTACGTATCATCTTCCCAATCCGCTCCTGGCACCACACACCGCGCCATCTCCGACGCAATTCGATCCAGCCCACTCCCGCCAAAACTAACTCGCTGAACCGGAAGAAATCTCCCAGCCTCAGGGTGTCGTAAGAATCGCTCATCCAAGTCCACGCCGAGCTGTTTGAAGAAATCTACACGCTGCAAGTAACCAAATGCCTCACACTCACGATGGTTCACCAGCGTCACCCTTCGTCCCTCCTTGATCCAACGATGCGCACGGCTGATGACCGCCACCACCGCGCCCGGCATCCACCACTTCACATTGGCAAGGTCGAGTTCAATCTCCTGCGCATCATCTGCTGCTGTGAGTCTAGCGAGCAACTCGGGGAGTTCCTTTTCAGCGACCCAGCGGGAGAGTTTGACACGTCTTGGTTGGCTCATATTGGCCAGGGTAAAACGGCGCGACAAGTTGTCGCTGGTTATTCACATACGGTGGGCGTTCTACTGGAACTGCTGCTACAGCAAGCCTCCGGGGTGTTTTATTTGCCCAACTCCATCACAGTGCCGCCTCCAGCGCCACGCCACCAGAGAGCTTGGCCGTATCATTCACGGTCTCCGAAACAGTCGCAGGCAGCTTGGGCAACAGGAAGTAGCCGCAGCCAGACAGGCCTCCGGCTCTGCGCACGATGATGCCCTCGTATGTTGTGGGGCGGCTGACATTCTGCGCGGGCACAGCGGGGTTGGGGTCGGGAGACGTTCGCCGCACTCTGGCGAGTACACCTACGCGCTGAACTCCTCGCCGCTTTGGTGCGCTCTTCCCAGGGTCACTAGCGTCTCCAGAATCTCCTGCACGTCGGCGGGTTTGGCTTTGGTGAAGTGCTGGGCTAGGGCGGTGGCGGTGGCGGTGGTAGGGGCTTTCGCTTGGTGCAGGGCCTGCTCGGTGGCGCGGATGCGCTCGGCGAGGGGCTTGGGCCAGTCGGCTTTACGGGCTTGGGGGCGGCGGTGGGTTTGGCGGTTAGGGCAAGGGTGCCTTGGCGGGGGCTGCGGGACTGGGTTTGGTAGTCGGGGCGCAGCCAGTGGATGATGCCTTGGCTCTCCTCGGCGTGGCGCTGGGCATTCAGCGCGACGAGGCGGGTGAGGATGTCGGCATCGCCCAGCGCGGCGGGCCAGCCGTAGGCGGCGCACACGGCAGCATCCAGGTCGTCGTGCAGTTGGCGCAGCACGGAGACGAGGCCGCGATCATGGATGAGCTTGTCCTTCTCGGTCAGTTCGCTGCCGCTGCGCAAGGCCTCCAGCACGTTGTACAGGCCGGTGAGGGTGAGGCCGGGCTGCTGCGCCTGCACGCGCTTGCGGTGGGCATCGAGCTGCTCGCCCAACTCGCGGATGCGCGCCTTCGCCAGCTTCATTGCCCTATCGCACCCAGGATAAGTTTCGCCCAATCAGGAGTTCATTCATCTCTGCATGATGCGTGTTCTTCATTGCAACTAATCGAGTCTCGAATCCATAGCGTTTGGCCAGTGATCGCACTTCAGGTGTGTTGTCATAGGTCATCAAGAAATCACCCATTAATTCGGAGCAAGCAGCGAAGAGATGGTCGTGGTTTACGATGCTATGGGTATAAAGGCGTGAACCGGCATTTTTACCGCCAGCAGTGTATGGAGGATCAATAAAGAAAGTGGCTTCATGATCATGTTTTTTATCTGCCAAAGCGGCAAACCCGTCACCGTGAATAAAGTCGATGCGATGGGCAATGTAACTTATGGCGCTGATCCGAGTGCTCAGTGTCTTGGGATACCAACGCGAGCGAATACCTTTGCCATTCTCTCCCTCCTTCAGAACGCCTGCTCCGTCCGCTAAAATACCGCCATGTGCAGTGCGGTTTCGAACGATGGTTTGGAAGGCAAGTTCATGGATGCTAGAAGGCTTTCTGTTGAGGACTTCATGGGCAGAAGCTGGTGTTAATTCAAAAGAAAGAATTGCATTGGCTAACCATTCCGACTTTTCACAAAGAATGGTATGCCAAACAGCCCCAACACGCTCATCAAGTTCAACTAGAAGCACCCTGTCTGCTAATGCCTCAAAGGCAGCAGTAAGCCCAATGATTCCACCGCCTGCGAAGGGCTCGATCAAAAGTCTTGGTTTGGAAGAAAGGCTTTTCATCCAGCGACGGAAAAGCGGCACCAACCATGTTTTTCCGCCTGGATAACGGAACAGGCTTCTCTGAGGTACGCTGGCAACATTTACGGGCGGCTCTTGTTGGCGTAGCTCGTCGGTTGGGAAAAGTAACGTTTGCATGGCTAATGACCAAAAGGGCTTTCGATGGTGCGGTTAACAGGCGCATGCTCGAGCTTTTCATCGACCTTGGCTTGGAGGTCACGAACGAAGTCTTCAACTCGGCCAACTCTTGGTGTCGTGATGACACTCAAAGCCAGTGTGAAGCTGGTATAAATCGTCTTGGCCAATGTTAGTTGATACTGGTCATTGGGAGCCGTTGGTGGAAGCAAGTGATAGACAAGAAGCGCGAAATCTGCTTGCTCGCGAGGAACGGGAGGAAGCTCTGGCAGCGTGGCATAGAAAGTATCGTCGATCGCGATGGCGCTTTTCTTTTTCCACGCATGGAGGATGCCTCCTTTGAACAGCAGTTGGGGCGCAAGCCGCTTGCGTGATGAAGAAAGAAAATCAGGGCGTGGATAATTGGGCTCCTTTGTCCAATCCATTTCGGATCTTGAGTTTGGAGCAGCCATGAAATGGGCAAAGTCAAGCGCACCTCTGTTAAAGTAGTCCAGTTGGTTTCTGGCGGGAAAAAGAAATCCGCAGCGTGTTCAGCAATCAGCCAGTCTTGACGGAATCGCACTGGGCATGTGATGGCGATACTTTCACCATGAACGACGCTGCACACACCCAGCGGATCTTGGGCTTTGTCTTTGGTGCAATTGGGAACCCGATTGTTGAACGGGCAGAGGCGCTTGAGGCGATGTCGCCCGGCTGCTGCGTTGTTCGCTGCCGCAGGGAAGCCGAAAACCTCTGCAAGTGGATGTTTCTGGGGTGGGATGTTCGGCATGTCGTTTAGCTAAGCCGCAAGCGCTGGCTTGGCGAATGGGAAGTGCTTTCTCAATGGCATTCGGTTCATCGAATTGCGGGTGATGGCGGTGGCTTGGGCGATCTCCCACTCGGTGCGCAGGGGCTCGACGACGGTGGGTAGGACGAGGCGCTCGACGTAGGCGCGGGGGGTGAAGTGGGCGCCCAGGGCGTGGCGCTCGCTGGGATTCAGCGCGCGCTCTAGCAGGGTGCCGAAGATGGCGGGCTCGACGCTGCCCCAGTGGGTCTTGGCGGCTTGTTTTAACAGGCCGAGCTGGAGGCCGTCGATGGGGAGGACGGTGTCGTCGGCGAAGAGGCCGCCGTTGAAGCGCAGGAGCTTCTGGCGGAGGACGACGGAGATGTCGCCCTGGGTGCCGGTGTTCATCTCTCGGAAGAGGGTGCGGACGATGTTGACGAAGCCGGTGCCGTCTTTGGGCAAGGAGTTGAGCAGGTCGGAGAAGCTGCTGTGGGGCAGCAGTCCGACGTCTTCGGCGAACATGCAGAAGAGGCAGCGGGTGAGGAACTGGGCGACGGTGTCGGGGGCGTGCCCGGCCTTCTCCAAGGACTTGGCCAGCTCGGCGAGGTAGCTGGCAATCTCGCGGGTGACATCGGCAGAGATGCGGGCGGGATCGAGGGCGCGGGGATCCGTCCAGATGAGGCGCAGGCGCTCGCGGACTTCCTCGCGGACTTCCTCGCGGGCGAGGTCGGCGAGGCGGATGCGGAAGCTGCGGGGATCGGGGAACGGGAGGTAGGCCTTCCCGGCTTGGGTGAAGTCGGCATAGACCTCGAAGCTGTGGCCCACATCGCAGACGATGAGGAAGGGCGGGGTGGGCTCGTCGGCGGGGAGGTGGCGGATGTAGCGCTCGGCCTGGCCACGGGCGCGGAACATGGCGTCATCCCAGGCGGGGGTGCCGCGCACGGGGCCCGAGGTTTTCTTTACTGGCACGATGCCGGCCTGGGTGGCGGCGAGCTGGAGGTCGCTCTGCTCCTGGCGCAGGGCGGCGAATTGCTTGGACTCGAGGACGAAGTGGGCGCGGCGGTAGAGGTCGAGGAAGTTGGTGGTGCCGGTGGTGGGGACTTTGATGGGGTACTCGAAGCTGTAGCCTTCGCCATGGCTGTGCGAGAGCTCGGGCACGCCGAGCAGGCGCATGAGGCCGAGGAGGAAGGTCTGGGAGTTGGCACGCTCGTTGGCCTCGGCCTTCGACCAGTAGGCGATGAAGGCGGCGGGGTCGCGGCATCACCAAAGACCTCGGCAACGGCCAAGCGCATTACCATGGGCCAGAAAAACGCACGGGTATGCCACAACCACCACCCCTACTTCAGCTTCGCGGCGTAGCGCTTTTTCACCTTCAGGTTGATGTAGGATTGTAGGCCATTGCCGAGCACGGCTAGCTTCTTCATTTGGGCTATGTTTTCAGCTCCGCAGCTTTGCGTGTTGTAGAGGAAGCGTGAACCGCTCTTGAACTTGATGATGATCCAGTCGTCGCCGAGTTCATAGGCGGCTATGCCGGAGTTGCCATCGGGATCGAGATAGGGCTGCATCGTTCCGGCCACGACTTGCGTCGGCAGCAGTGCGGCTGTGCCCAGGGCGAGGAGGAGCGAGTAGAGGAGCGCTTTCATGGGCAGATCGAGGACGCACACCAAAGCTGACAACTCTGGCTTAGCAATCATCTTAGCGGCGAGGCTCAGCGGCAAGGTTGCCGTAGTAATCGCTGCGATGTGCGGTGACGTCGGTTAGCATGGTCGGCCTTGTGCCTTGATCTCTCCCCAACCCCATGCGCTACGCTGCTCTCATCGCCTGCCTTTTGCTCTGCTCTGCGGCCCTGCTGCGTGCCGAGCTGACTCGCGCTATCGACATCCGCACGCTGCCGGTAGAGCGGGCGATGGCGGGCGAGGCGGTGCTGATTCAGGGTACGGTGGGTTTCGTTGAAACGCCGGGCACGGTGTTTATCCAGGATGCGACGGCGGGCACTTTTTTCCGCAACAAGGCGGGGCATGGCGGCTTGCGCGTGGGTGATGAAGTGGAGGTGAGCGGCGTCACGGTGCCAGGGCTTTATTTGACGGGCATCGAGGCTTCGTCCTACCGCGTGCTCGGGGCTGGGCCTGCGCCAGCGCCGCAGACGGCTAGCTACGACGACCTAGCCACGGGCCGCTACCACTACCAGCGCGTGCTGGTGGAAGGTGTGGGCCGCCGTGTTACCGCGCTGGAGGAGAATCGCTCGCTGCTCTTTATCGCGCTGGGTGGCCGCGTGCTGGAGGTGCGTGTGGATGCTCCGCCAACGAATGCACCGAGTGGCGTCGATGCTCGGCTGCGCATCGTGGGGCTCGCGGCGGGCGGCATCAATGACCGGCGGCAACTCGTCTTCCCCTACCTGCGCGTGAGTAGCTGGGACGATGTCATAGTTATCCAGCCTGCGCCCGCAGTGCAAAGCCTCGCGCTGCTGCCGGCGGCGAGTCTGCTGCGCTTTGGCTCAGCGGTGGAGGCTGCGCATCGTGTGCGAGTGCGCGGCAGGGTTTTGGCAAGTTTCAGCGATGGGCGCGTCTTCGTGCGCGACACGCTGCCCACACCGCCAGCTGCCGAGACACCCGAGACGGCCAAAGCTCCGCCGCTGCTAGGCCCCACGGCGCTGGCGATTCGCCTGTCCGTGCCAGCGGTGCTGTCTTCGGGCCAAGTCGTTGAGTTCGCGGGCTTCCCGAGCATGGAGGATTTCAGTGCGAGCTTGGCCGATGCCGAGGTGCTGCCTTTGGATAAAGCCGTTGTCATCGAGCCCGCGATGCCTGTCGAGGTGACGCCCAAGGCTCTGCTCTCGGGCGTTCACGATGCCGACCTCGTCACGCTGTCTGCGACGTTGGTCGATACCTTCCGCAGCGCGAGCGGCACCGAGTGGCGGCTGCAAGCCGATGCTACGCCGCTCACGTTTTTTTTGCCGAGCAGCGCTGGAGGCTCGACTTTAACCGAAATCCCACGAGGCTCACGGGTGCAGGTGGCGGGCATCTGCCGCGTCGAATCGTCCTCGGACAAAGGCTTCCGCTCGCGACCCGAACAAGCCTCGCTGCTGCTGCGCAGTGCTGATGATTTGCGTGTGCTCAGCGCACCGTCATGGTGGACACCGCGCCGCTTGCTGGCTGCCACGGGTGTACTTGCCGCGCTGATCCTGCTCGCGGCGATTTGGATCACGCTGCTGCGGCGGCAGGTGGCCAAGCAAGGCCTTACGCTGCGCCAGAGCATCGCCCACGAGGCCGCGCTGGAGGAGCGGCAAAGACTGGCTCGGGAGTTTCATGATACGTTGGAGCAAGAGCTAGCGGGGCTCTCAATCCGACTCGGCGC
This sequence comes from Verrucomicrobiota bacterium, assembly GCA_031411235.1. Lineage (GTDB taxonomy): Bacteria > Verrucomicrobiota > Verrucomicrobiia > Verrucomicrobiales > Verrucomicrobiaceae > JANOAR01. The sequence continues at coordinate 7,245 of JANOAR010000254.1, forward strand.
TGCCTCCACGCGACCACTCGAAGACAAAGCCCGTAGCCTGCTGGAAACCTCGCAGCATCTCGTCTCGCGTATTCAAACGGAGGCGCGCAATCTTGTCGCCGATCTGCGCTCCGCGCCCGATGCCAGCGTCGATCTCGCCGTTGCGCTGCAAGAGCTGGTGGCTCGCTGGCCCGGTGCCGATGCTCAGCCTGCGGTGCGGCTCGACGTGCCGCATCCCTTGCCAGCACTGCCTGCGCATGTCGCCCATCATTTGCGCATGATCGCTCAGGAAGCCCTCACCAACGCGGTGAAACACGCGCAGGCATCGCGCATCGACGTGCGTGTTGTGGTCGAAGGAAGCGCGTTGCAAATGACCATCAGCGATGATGGTCGAGGCTTTGATCCCAGCACCGAGACGCATGGCAAGTCCGGCCACTTCGGCTGCATGGGCATCCGCGAGCGCTGCCGCAAGATCGCTGCCGAGGCTGGCTGGCACAGCACACCCGGTGCTGGCACACGCATCGCCATCAGCCTATCCCTATAACCATGCCCACACTCCTCATCGTCGATAATCACTTCGTAGTCCGCAGCGGCCTCGCCGTGTCGCTGGAGCTGGAGGACGACCTGCGCGTCGTCGGCGAGGCCGAGCGTGGCGAGGATGTCTGCGCCCTCTTTGCCAGCCAGCGGCCCGATGTCGTGCTCATGGATCTGCAACTCCCCGGCATCAGCGGTATCGAAGCCACCCGCGTCCTGCTGCGCCAGCATCCTGCGGCCCGTGTGCTGATCTTCTCCACCTTCGCCCGCGACGAAGAAATCCAGGCCGCGCTGCGAGCCGGTGCCCTTGGATATTTGCAAAAATCTGCCTCACGCGAGGCCCTGCTCGCTGCTATTCGAGCCGTGGCAAAAGGTGAATCATCACTGCCCAGCGATATCGCCCAACGTCTGCAAGCCCGCCAAGCCGAGCCCGAGATCACCGCCCGCGAAAGGCAAATCCTGCACCTCATCGCCCAAGGCAACGCCAACAAAGAAATCGGTGCCACGCTAGGCATCGCCGAAGACACCGTGAAGCGACACGTCAGCAGCATCCTGGATAAACTGCAAGTCAACGACCGCGCCCAAGCCACGGCGGAGGCGATACGGCGGGGGATTGTGGGGCTAAATCAAGCGTAGCTCTGGTTTTCGCCGCAAGGCAGCCTCCCCCCACGAAAGTGTTAGCCCCTAACAGGTGAGATATTCGCCAGCATGGGCGTTATGTTCGGCAAGTATGACCCGACTCGCCCTTCTCTCTCTCCTCGCCAGCAGCCTGCCTTTGCTGGCGCAAAACGATGCTGCTGCTGGCAATGATGCCAGCGATACCTCGAAGCCTGTGGCGAGCTGGGACTTCAAAGACTCGAAGGAGCCCGGGCCGCGCGCGCCTACCTATCCAAGCTTCGCGGTGACGAACACAGCGGCGCTCTCCGATGGCAAAGCTCCGGTGCTCACGGTGCCGGGCAGCGAGCCGGAGCTGCACTTTGGATTGAACGACAGCATCACGCTTGAAGCCTGGGTGAAGGTGAAATCCATCGGCGAGGGCAACCTCGTCTATGTGCTCGGCAAAGGCCGCGCGAAGGGCAACACCAAGAACCAAAACTACGCGCTGCGGCTGAAGGGCACGAAGGGCGAAGCGAGCATCAGCTTCCTCTTCGCCAGTGCGGCGACGGAGGGGAAACCTGCCGCTGAGGGCAAGCCAGCCAGCAAGGCTGTATCCGCAAGCTGGCATCGTTGGACGAGCACGGATACCTTTGGCCTCACGGGCTGGCATCACATCGCGGTGACTTACACATTCGGCAAAGGCAAGAGCATCGCGGGCTACATCGACGGCGTGCCAACGAAGGGCACCTGGGACATGGACGGCGTGACGGATCGTGCGCCAGTGAGCGATGACGACGATCTCGTCCTCGGCACTGGCAATGGCGGCGGCAAGAGCAACAGCTTCGTCGGCTGGATGGACGACGTGCATATTTGGCGCAGCGCCCTGCCTGCCGAGGTGCTGAAAACCCGCTACCAGTTCGTACCGCCTCCGCCCATCGTGAAGCGCAAAGATGTGCCCAAGGGCCAAGTGCTCGTGCATCTCTGTGAGGGCGGGATGCCCAAGACCAACGCCTGGCCCGATGAGCCATCGAAGGCCACCGAGACCTATAAAGACAAGGCATTCGGCTTCTTTGAGGAACCACAAAAATATGTCGATACCGGCGTGCGTGGCGACCGCGCCATCCCGCATCTTTTCCGCGCTGCCGCTCTCGTCACCCTGCCAGCAGGCAAGCAGCGGCTGCTGCTTCGTGGGCGCAGCGGCTGCCGCCTCTACATCGACGGCAAGCCTATCCTTTCTACGCCGATCAACACCCGCGATGGCAGCGGTCACGGCCATGTCTCGGAGCAAAAAGACTACCTTGATCTCGGCCCAGATTTCCGCTTTGCACCACCAGGGAATCGCGAGGCGACCTGCGAATATACGTCCGCTGGCAAAGAAGTGCTGGTGGTCATGGAGGCGCTCGTCGGTGGCTACAGCGGCAAAAACAAGCGCCGTCCCGAGCTGGGCGAAACCGTCGTCGCATGGTCGAAACAAGGCACGGAAACTTGGCAGCTCCTCACCCCCGATGGCAGCGTGATACCCTACACCGATGCAGGCTGGGCGGAGTATGAAAAGACCAAGCGCATTGAGTTGGCATCAATAAATGCCGCCGCACGCGCCAAGCTGCGCAGCGCCCAAGAAGCCTACTGGGCCAAGCGCCGCGACACGGCGAAGGCATGGCTGGCCAAGACCCCCGAAGTCGCTATTCCGAAAACAGAATACGAAAGCCCCATCGACGCCTTCCTCGGCGCACGCCTGGCCCAAGTCATGGCCGACAACAGCGCTGCTAAAACCGGCACGGTGGATTATTTCAAAGACGTGCAGCCCTTGCTCGAAACCAAGTGCTACGACTGCCACCAAGGCAGCAAGACCAAGGGCGAGCTGCGCCTCGACGAACGTGCTGGTGCGCTGAAAGGCGGTGAGTCCGACGGCCCTGCCATCACCCCCGGCAAGCACACGGCGAGCAGCCTTATCGCCCGCATCACCAGCACTGATGAAGACGATGTCATGCCGCCCAAAGGCAAGCCTTTAACCAAGGCCGAAGTCGCCACGCTGACGACTTGGATCAACGAAGGTGCGCACTGGCCCGAGATGCGTGCGGATCACACCAAGATCACGCCGCTCACCACAGACCTGGCCTTCCTTCGTCGCGTGTATTTGGATACTGTCGGCGTGCCTCCGATGCTCGCTGAGATTGCTGCCTTTCAGGCCAAGCCCGACCGCGCAGCCGTCATCGACATACTTCTCAAAGACCCGCGCTGGGCCGACAACTGGATGGGCTACTGGGAAGATGTGCTGGCCGAGAACCCCAACATCCTGAACCCCACACTCAACAACACCGGGCCGTTTCGCTGGTGGATTTATGAGTCGCTGCTCGACAACAAACCGATGGACCTGTTCGTCACCGAGCTGCTGCGGATGCGCGGCAGCGAGCGCTTCGGCGGGCCTGCGGGCTTTGCTGTCGCCAGCTCGAATGACGTGCCGATGGCGGCCAAGGGAACCATCGTTAGCACTGCCTTCCTCGGCATTGAAATGAAGTGCGCACGCTGCCACGACGCCCCCGCGCACAAGTGGAAACAAGAGCAGCTCTTTCAGCTCGCCGCCATGCTCGGCACCAAGACCATTGAAGTGCCCAAGACCAGCAGCGTGCCCATGGATCGCTTCCACGGCATGTCGCGCAAACCGCTCATCCAGGTCACATTGCAGCCCGGCAGCAAGGTCGCGCCGCAGTGGCCCTTCGATGAATTCTGCGATGCCTCGAATGCCACGCTCGCTCAGGACAAAGACGACCCACGCGACCGCCTCGCCGCGCTCATCACCGCGCCGCAAAATCAGCGCTTCGCCCAAGTAATGGCCAACCGCGTATGGAAGCGCTTCATGGGCCGAGGCATCGTCGAGCCCGTGGATGACTGGGAAAAAGGCAAGCCCACGCACCCCGAGTTGATGCAGTGGCTGGGCCGGGAATTCGTGCGTGGCGGCTACGATGTGAAACACCTCGCCCGCCTCATTTTGAACACGCAAGCCTATCAGCGTGCCACCGATGCCGAGTTGCGTGCCCCCAGCCCGCTCTATACCTCGCCCGCGCCGCGTCGTCTCGCCGCCGAACAGATCGTGGACAGCCTCTTCGCCGCCACTGGCAAGCCGATGCGCACCGAGGAAGCCAGTCTCGACATCGACGGCTCGCGCGACATGGGCAACAGCCTCAGCCTCGGCCAGCCGACGCGCTCCTGGATGCTCACCAGCACCAGCAACGAGCGCGATCGCCCCAGCCTCAGCCTCCCGCGACTGCAAGCCGTGGGTGATGTCTTAACAGCCTTCGGTTGGCGCGGAGCTCGCCAAGACCCCACCAGCAAGCGTGATGAATTGCCCAATAGCCTGCAACCCGCCATCCTCGGCAACGGCATGATGGGCACCTGGCTCACGGTGCTGAGCGATGACCACGGCATCACCGCCTTGGCAGAGAAAGACCAAGCGCTTGATGCCTTCATCGACAGCTTATTTTTGAAGCTGCTCACACGCCACCCAACGCCTGAGGAGAGCAAGCTCTACACCGAGCATCTGGGCGAAGGCTATGCCACGCGCATCGCATCGCCTTCATCGGTGAAAGCCTCACCCAGCACCCGCAGCCGCCCGCTGTACGTCAGTTGGTCGAACCACCTCGACGCCGAAGCCACCACCGTACGCATGGCCCAGGAAGCCGCCGCCCGCATTGGCGACCCACCGACACAGCGCCTCAGCGAAGCTTGGCGCGTGAAGCTGGAGGACGTGCTGTGGAGTCTGCTGAACGCCCCCGAGTGGGTCTTTGCGCCTTGAGCATTGAATTCAAAACCCGTAGAATCACGCCATGACTGCCACCCTTGAATCTGTTTGGTCTGCCGCAAGTTTGCTGAGTGCAAAAGAACGCGGACACCTTGCTGAGCAATTATTTGCCACAGTCGATGATACCGATGCTGAAGCCGAAGACTTCGGCCTCGACGCCACGACCTGGGAAAAAATTGACCGCCGGCTTGATCGTCTCGACGCGGGGACTGCTGTGCTCATTCCCGGCGATGAAGGTCTGCGCCGAGGCAGAGCAAAACTCGCTGCCATGCACTCCGCATGAACTGGCACTTTGAAGATGAGGCGCTTGCTGAGTATGAGGAAGCTATCACGTATCATGGCAACATTTCAAAGCTGACTGGCCTGGGTTTTATTGCCGACTTTGAAGCCACAATGGCCAGGATATTAAGTCATCCCGAGGCCAATCTCAGTGGGCGGCGAGGCACACGTCGTCGGCATTTAAAAAACCACTCCTACATCATCGTGTTTCGCCCCAGCACCATTCAAACCCATAGTCTCGCTGTCGTTGCCGTAGCCCACGATCGACGTGGTGATGAATATTGGGATGCTGTCTTTGCTAGGTTCTAAACAGACGACCTTAAATCACCTCTTTCCCATCATCCCCACCCCATGAACCGCCGCCACTTCCTCCGCACCGCCGCCCTCGCTCCGTTTGCCCCTAGCCTCGCAAACGCCAGCACCGTCGCCCATATGCCCAAGGGCAAGGCAGAGCACTGCATCTTCATCTGGCTCGGAGGTGGCATGGCACAGATCGACACCTTTGACCCCAAGGCCCTGGGCGACAACCGGGGCAAGCCGCAGAAGCCGGGCTCACTTTATAAATCCATCGACACCTCGGTGCCCGGCGTGCAGGTCAGCGAGCACCTCAGCCACACGGCCAAGGTCATTGAGCACGCGACGATCATGCGCACGGTGAATCACCACGTCATCGACGAGCACGCCTTTGCCACCAACATCGTCCACACCGGGCGCATGATCAGTGGCAATGTCACCTACCCCAGCATTGGTTCCATCATCGCCCATGAGCGCGGGGCGGCTGATCCAGCGGTGCCTGCTTACATCTTGATCGGGTATCCCAATGTGAGCCGCGGCCCCGGCTTCCTTGGCACCAAGGACGGCTACATCTACCTCACCGACACCGCCACGGGCCCATCGGGATTCTCGCGCCCGCAGAATGTCAATGAAGAGCGCGCCGCCACGCGGCAGAAGCTGCTGCAACCGCTGATGGCTCGCGCTCCCCAGGGCAGCACGATGGCCGACTATGAGCAGGCGCAAAAGGAAGCGCTGCGGCTCGCCGGGCCCAGCTTCATGCGGCACTTCGATTTGAAAAAAGAGCCCGATACCCTGCGCAACGAATACGGCGGCGAGTTCGGTCAGCGCTGCCTGCTCGCGCGGCGGCTTGTGCAGAGCGGCGTGCGCTTCATCGAAGTCTCGCACAATTTGAATTTCATGAACGGCACGGGCTGGGACATTCACAACGACGGCTATGTGAACCAACACGTCCTCATCCAAGAACTCGACACCGCCCTCGCCGCGCTCATCAGCGACCTCAAATCCAAGTCGCTTCTCGATAAAACCCTCGTCGTCGTCGGCACTGAATTTGGTCGCCCGCCCGAGTTCGATGGCAACGGCGGGCGCGGTCACCAAGGCACCGCCTTCAGCATGGTCTTAGCGGGTGGCGGACTGAAGCACTGCGGAGCCTACGGCACCACCGATGAGCTGGCCAAGAAGCCCGTCGAGAACCCCGTGCCCCTGGTCGATTTCCACGCCACCATCCACGCCGCGATGGGCATTGATCCCACCAAGGAACTCATGGACGGCGCACGCCCCGTGCCCATCACCGATGGCGGCAAGCCTGTGATGGCGCTGTTTGCGTAAACGGCGAACGCCGCGCTCGACACTCGCGCTACCCCGTCTAAGGGAAGCCGCACATGTCCTACACTCCTGGCCCTCTTTCCCAAAAGCTCTTCGCCCTCGCCAAAACCCTCATCCCTGGCGGGGTGAATTCTCCCGTGCGTGCCTTCCGCAGCGTCGGCAGCGATCCCTTCTTCGTCCGTCGCGCCAAGGGCTGCCGACTCGAAGACGTCGATGGCCGCAGCATTATCGACTACGTCGGCACCTGGGGACCCGCTATCCTCGGCCACGCCCCGCAGCCCGTCATCGAAGCCATCCATATCGCTGCCAAAGACGGCGTCAGCTTTGGCATCCCCAACGTCTATGAGATCGAGATGGCGCAGCTCATTACCAAATGGGTGCCCAGCATCGAAAAGGTGCGCATGTGCAACAGCGGCACCGAGGCCACCATGAGCTGCATCCGCCTCGCGCGTGGCTTCACTGGGCGGGATCGCATCGTTAAATTCGACGGCTGCTACCATGGCCATGCCGACGCGCTGCTCGTCGCCGCTGGCAGCGGAGCCCTTACCCATGGCCAGCCAGACAGTGCTGGCGTGCCTGCGAGTTACGCCGCCCTCACCACCGTGCTGCCCTACAACGATGTCGAGCGACTGGAGGAAACCTTTGCCAAGTGCGGGCATGAGATCGCGGCGGTTATCGTCGAGAGTTATCCCGCCAACGCGGGTCTCATCCTGCCCCAGCCCGGCTATCTGGATAAGCTGCGCGAGATCACCCAGAAGCACGGAGCCCTGCTTATTTTTGACGAAGTCATGACGGGCTTCCGCCTCGCAAAAGGCGGCGTGCAAGAGCTAGAAAACATCACCCCCGACCTCACTGCCCTGGGCAAGGTCATCGGCGGCGGACTCCCCGTCGGAGCCTTCGGTGGCCGTGCGGACATCATGGACATGCTCGCGCCCGACGGCCCTGTTTATCAAGCTGGCACGCTCTCTGGCAATCCCGTCGCCATGGCTGCGGGCCTCGCCCAACTTCGCGAGATGGAGCGGCGCAACGGCTACGCCCAACTCGAAGGCCTGGGCCAAATCATGGAAGAAGCGGTGCTCGATGCGCTGAAGACCACAGGCCGTGGCTACCAGTGGTATCGCAAGGGCAGCATGTTCTGCCTGTTCTTCACCGAGAAACCCGTGCGCAATCTGGCCGATGCGAAGACCTCGGACATGACCGCCTTCCGCAAGTTCTTCCATGCCTGCCTCGCCGATGGCGTGTACTTCGCACCCAGCCAATTCGAGACGGGCTTCATCTCGCTAGCCCACGGCGCGGGCGACATCGCCCAAACCGCAGAGGTAGCGGCCAAGGCACTGCGCAGCTTGTAGCTCAGTCTTCCATCGCCTGGGCTTGTATCACTCGCTCGCGCAGCATCGCTGCGCAGCGCTTGGCACGGCGCACTCGATTCCACGCATGGAGCTGGTAGCGCTGCACTGCCGTGACCGCGTAACACTCGCAACTCGGGCCACGCAGCAGTTCATTGAGAAGGACGAGGAGGCTGGGAATACCGAGGATAGCGGCGAAGATGATATAGCTTGGCATTTCATCCGATGAAATCGCCGAGATCCCCGCAAGCAACGAGCCGAGCACGATGAGGCCACACACGATAAGCAGCCTTCGAGAGTTCTTGGTCGGCAGGATGTAGAGAGCGCAGATGTCGCGGTAGAAAAGATGGTCGTAGTCCTCGCGTCCCGGCAAGCTCGTGACTTGCAGCAGCTCATGCTCGCCGAACCACAGGGAACGAAAGCTCACGAGGTTGCGAGCCCGTCCTGGTGACTTGATGTAGCGTGTCGCGGTGCTCATTTTTGAAACATAGCTTCCAGCGTGCTGACCAATAACCAGGCCCACGCAGCGCTGATGAGCAGGCAGCACACCAGCCCTAGCCAGAGCTTCCAGCGACCTCGCCCAGTGATGCTGCCCGGCTTATTCATCCCATACAGCGCCGCTACCACTCCGGCTGGTGCCGCTACCGCCGAGATGGGCCAAGCCAAAATAGGGCCAAAGGCAAGCCACAGCGTGATGCTGCCCCACAGGCGTCGCGAGCGCTCCGTCTCCGGCACCGCCACACCTAGCCGCCCACCCGCAGCGAAACATTCCGGGCACACGTTCCCCGTCGGCAAGCTCAGCGTGCAGAGATCGCACATGAAGCGCCCACACGAGCCACAGCTCTGTGCCGCTCGATTCATCTCGTGGAAGAAGCACGACGCCTCTGTCGCATCGAGCACACGCTCGGGTTTCTCCCCCACTGCAATACCACGGCTGAAGGCCGGAAAGACCTCGCCGAAAAAGCGCCGCGAGCACATCGGACAAGCCGTCGGCTCCTCCCAGCGCAGTGACTCCAGTGGCAACTTGTGCGCACAGTGTGGGCATTGGGAGACGACACGGCTCATACGGGCAGCATAGGATTCGAAACCCTAGGGAAAGAAGGCTGGCAGCTTCGCCAGGAACTCCGCGCAACAGCCTTTCAAATGAATAAACTGCGCATCCATCTTGGTAGGCACCACCGTGCGCGTCATCACGACACTGACGATGAGCCCCGCTAATAAAAAGATAGCGAAGCCCACGAAGTACTCATCCTCATCTATACCGATAGCGACGGTGAGACTGACCAAACTCAGCACCACCAACAGCCACGAGATCAGAATCCCACGCTTCCGCCGCGCCTGATGCGCCTCGCACAGCGGCACCACCAGGAAGCCCGATTTGCGCACAATCATCGCCACGATGAGATAGACCAGCACACTGATTAGCACCAGCAAGTAGAGCGCTGGGTGGTGCCAGTAAAGCTTGCGAGGCAGACGTGTCGTCGCGGCTTGGCCGCACTTCACACAGCAGTCTGGCAAGGTTGCATTCGACTTCACGATGAGCGTCTTGCCGCTTTGCCAAGCCTCCTGCCCAGAGCCCAAAATGGAACTGCCTTCGAGGATTTTTTGCAGCGCTATCGGCTTGCACGCTGAGCACACACGGAAGCCTTTGAGATTCACCAAGTCTGCCGCTGCGACCACCTTGCCGCACTCCGCACAGGGCGATCCCTCGGGCAATAGAGGCGGCGCAACCAAAGCCCCCGCATCCCCCGCAGTCGTTTTGAAAACTTGATCGTAGGGCAACCAGTCCGCCATGCCCTCGCGCCAAACCAGTGTGTTAAATGAGAGCCCGCCACTCGCACGTTTTTGCTTCAACTGCTCTTCGTCGATGGGTCCTGCCTGGCTGCCCGCTTGTTCGTAATACCACACCATATTGTTTACTCGGTTGCTCTGCCTTTTTTGTCTGCGCAGACGGCAGGTGTAACAGGCGAGTCACCGCATGGCTAGGACAAATGCCCCGCTAAAAAAGGCGAACCACCCCGTCGCCCTGGAATGGGGTCATTTCCCACTTGCTAAGCCAGCGCCATTACCTGCACACTCTGCGCTCTTATGAATCGTCGCACCCTACTCACCACTGGTGGAGCCGCGCTCGCGGGCTCCTTGTTTGTCCCTCGCAACCTTTTGGCCGAGGGCATCGTCTTACCCGCCCTGCCCTACGAGCCCGCCGCGCTGGAGCCCCACATCGACGCGCTCACCATGAGCATCCATCACGACAAACACCACGCCGCCTACATCGCCAAACTCAGCGACGCACTCAAGGCCGCCAACCTCGAAGGCAGCGATCCCACCACCTTGATCAAAGACATCAACGCCCTGCCCAAAGACGCACAAATGGCCATCCGCAATCATGGCGGCGGCCACGTCAACCACTCCTGGTTCTGGAAATGGATGGCCCCTGCTGGCAGCGGCCCCAGAGAGCCAGAGGGCAAGCTCGGCACCGCCATGCACACCACTTTCGGCGCCATCACCGACTTCAAAAACGCCTTCCGTGATGCCGCCACCAAGCACTTCGGCTCAGGCTGGACCTGGCTCATCGTCAAAGCCGACGGCACCCTCGCCATCACCAGCACCGCCAACCAGGACAACCCGCTCATGAAAGGCGTCGTCCCCGACTCCGACCTCGGCACCCCCATCCTCGGCCTCGACGTCTGGGAGCACGCCTACTACCTGCGATACCAAAACAAACGCCCCGACTACATCAACGCTTGGATGAACGTCGTGAACTGGACGCAAGTAGCCAAGCAATACGACGCGGCCAAGGCATAAGGCCTACACTAGCTCGAACGCCTCGATAGCGAGGCGTTCGGGATTACCAATCAAAGACGGCCACCAGCAGCACCACCGCCCCATAAGCAAGGCCGCCCAAGGTCGCGGCGCTCCAGCGGCCCTGTTTAGCCGTCACCCACTGCACAGCATCGCGCATCACATAGGGCGTGCCGACGAAAAACATACCCGCGATAATCCAGGCATAGGCCAGCACGGGCAGCAGCAGTCGGCTCATCTGGGGTTTCAAAAAAGCCGCCTCCAGCACGATCCCCGCGATGAGCAACATCAGACAGCCCAGGGCACGCACCGCGAGGAATTCGCGCACGTAGCTGAGCACCAGAATAAAGGCCACGGGAACGATGAGCAGCATGTAGCTACGCAGAAAAAAGAACTCGCCCATGTCCATGTAGCTGAGGGCCATCATGCCCCAGACGAAGCCGACACTGAGCAGCACGACACCCCAGAAATAGTTGCGGGGAAAGGTTTGCAAAAAGGCCTGGGCCTCGCGCCGCTTCAGCCAAGCCCAGGCGTGTATAACCAAAAGCCCCAGTCCGACAAGGATGCCTGTGCCTTTGAGCGGGATGCCACCCGTCGTATCCTGGTGGTAAAGGTAGTTGTAGAGATCGTGGAACATCGTGTGAACACTGGGAAAAATGGGGGCGCACCTGTTCGTCCATTGTTCCAAGGCGTAAAGGCAGAAGTTTTGACCAAAGCTTGTCATTTCTGCGGAAACCGTTAGTCTTGCCCTCCGCCCCTCGGGTCGCGTCAATCCTCCCTCTCCATGTTTGAAGCCTTTCGCCGCGCCCAATTGACCAAAGAAGGTCTCTCCTGTGGGCGCACCCGTCGCAAGCACCAGGACGATGACTTCTGCGACGCCCTACGCTGTCACCCAGCCTTCACTGGCACCCTGTTAGCCGCCTTCGTCGTGGGCATCCTGCTGCTGCTCCATGTGGCCAGCGGCATCCAGGGCGCGGTGATGCTGCCCGGCCTCACCGATGGCCTCTATGCCACCGCTCTCTCGCTTGTCGCCGTTACCCATCTCTTCATCTGCCATCGCGAGCTGCTGCGCGACAACCGCACCCTCCTGCTCGTGCTCGGCAGCCTCATGCTGCACCTCGCCACGGTACTCGCCGTTTTAAAATTTGGCACCGTCCGTGGCTGGGCTAGCCCCATGCTCGTCTTTGCCCTGCCCCACGCCATCGCGCCCTTAATGCTCTCCATCATGCTTGGGCGGAAAGTCGGCATCTTCGCCGCGACCTACGCCAGCGTGCTGGGGGCTATCATCTGCCTGCCTGCCGACCGGCTCACCTTTCTCGCTAGCTCCGCCTTCGTCGGCTTCCTCGCCGTGCTCGTCACCCGCCGCGTCAGGCGTCGGCAAAAGCTCTTCATCGCCGGCTGCTACGCCGGGCTCGGTGCCGCTGGCATGAGCGCCCTGCTTGCCTTGGTGCAATTCAGCGACCAGGACTTTTCTTTATCGCAATCCGCCTGGTTGCCACTGCTCTCGGGCGTGCTCACGGGCATGGTCGTCGGCGGCGTGCTACCGATTATGGAAGCCATCTTCGGCGTCACCACCGATGTCTCCTGGCTCGAACTCGCCGACCTCAACCACCCGCTGATGCGCCGCCTCAGCATCGAAGCCCCCGGCACCTATCACCACAGCCTCGTCGTCGCGAACCTCGCCGAAGCCGCCGCCGAAAGCATCGGTGCCAGCGCTGTGATGAGCCGGGTGTGCTGCTACTTCCATGACATCGGCAAGCTCAACAAGCCCGAGTACTTCATCGAAAACATGGATCCGAGTGAGAACCCTCACGCCGATCTCACCGCACGCATGAGCGCCCTCGTCCTCATCGCCCATGTGAAAGACGGCGTCGATCTCGCGCTCAAGCACAACCTCAACAACCGCATCGTCGATGTCATCGAGCAGCATCACGGCACCTCGCTCGCGTATTATTTCTATCGCCAAGCGCTCGACCAAAAGGCTGAATTCCTCCGCCTCGTCGAGGAAGACAAAGCCTCCGGCGATGACGTCCCACAGATCAGCGAAGACGTTTTCCGCTATCCCGGCCCCAAACCCCAGTTCCGCGAATCCGCCATCATCAGCCTCGCCGACGCCTGCGAGAGCGCCTCGCGCTCGCTGGAGAAACCGACCGCCGCCCGCCTGGAGCAGCTCATCACCGAGATCGTGCAGATGCGCATGTTGGATGGCCAGCTCGACGAGTGCGACCTCACCCTCACGGAACTCGCGAAAGTAAAAGCCAGCTTCGTCAAAACCCTCGCCAGCATGATGCACAACCGCATCAAGTACCAAAACCGCGAGACCCAACCCCGCCAGCACCGCGACTCGCTAGCCTTGCCTGCGGGACACGTCGTCACCCTCGAAGCGACCTCGACTAGCCCCAGCAACCCCGCTGCCGACACCCCCGGCCCGCGCGGCACCCGCACTGGTCGCAAGCGCTCCAGCAAAAGCAGCTCCGCCGCCTAAAGGATGCCTGCCTCTGCACCCCAGGTCAGCCTTTACCAACGGCAGCGAAAACACCGCGCCGAGCTACCTTGGCTACGTAAAGTCCTCGCCCAGGCACTGCCTCTTTGCCAAGCCCAGGCCAAGGATCCCGCCGCTCCACTGCTGCACCTCGCCGAGATCGAAGCCAGCATCGTCAGCGATAAAACCATCGCCAAAGTCCATGCCGACTTCCTTGGCGACCCCACGCCCACCGACGTCATCACCTTCCACCATGGCGAGATCCTCGTCAGCGCCGATACCGCCGCCCGCGAAGGCCCCCGGCATGGCCTTACTTTTGACCAAGAACTAGCCCTGTACCTCATCCACGGCCTCATGCACCTCGGCGGCTGGGACGACCATGACCCCGATGAAGCCGCCGAGATGAAAGCGAAGCAGGAGCAAGTGCTGAACACTTGCCTCATCAGCAAAAAATAGCATAAACCATAATTTCTATTTACATTTGCCGACTTTTCATCTGTATTACCCATAACTTTAATATCCAAAGTTATGATTCAAAAAACCACCGCTCCAAGTAGCTCTCTCCTGGCACTCGACTCTTTCGACCTGTTGAACTATGGCACACTCGAAGTCCCCAGCGGCCCCGTGCGCTTTGGTTTCCAAGTCGATCTCTCCCCCAATGCAGTTCTCCGCGAAGCCGTCTTTGGCCTCATCCAGCAGGGCAGCAGCGAGGCAGGCAAGCCCATTGGCTTCGCCATCCGCATCGACCTCGAGCGCGGTGAAATCTGGGATTTAGTCAATGATAGCGGCCTCATCGGCTGGGTGGATCGCGCCATCGGCTTCAGCGCCGCAGGCGGCGACGAGCCCCTGCTGCTCAGCCTCGAAATCGAGCGCGTCGGCTCAGCCTTCCTCCCCAAGCTGCAAATCGGCGGCGAGGAGTGGCTCTACCCCGCCATCCGCAGCATCGCCGCCCTCGACTTCGCCGCCCTCGCTGGCTCCAAGGCCAGCCGCAACAGCAGCAGCATCGAGCCCCACGAAATCTTCGGCAATCCCTCGCTCTGGTGCGAAGGCAGCGAAAAGTAGGGCGGCAATTCGGCAATTTCCCATTTGGCAGCCGCGCCCGCCTAGCCACACTGCGGCTTCATGCTCAAATCATCAGACTGTCGCATCCTCGTCACCGGCGGAGCTGGCCTCATCGGCAGCGCCCTCGTGTGGGAACTCAACCGCCGAGGCTTTGAAAACATCGTCATCGCCGACCGCCTCGGCACCGATGAAAAATGGCGCAACCTCGTGCCCTTGCGCTACGCCGACTACCTCGACGCCGACGACTTGCTCGCCCGCGTCCAGACCCAGCCGGACTCCCTGGGCAAAGTCGAACTCGTGCTGCATCTCGGAGCCTGCTCCGCCACCACCGAGCGCGACTCGCAGTACCTCATGCGCAACAACTTCGAGTACACCAAGCTCCTCGCCCACTGGGCCGTCGCCCGCAGCGCTCGCTTCCTCTATGCCAGCTCCGCCGCCACCTATGGCGACGGCAGCCAGGGCATGGACGACAAGCTGACCGACCTGCACAAACTGCGCCCGCTGAACATGTACGGCTATTCGAAGCACCTCTTCGACCAGTATGCCCAGCGCACCGGCCTGCTGCGCCGCATCATCGGGCTGAAGTACTTCAACGTCTTCGGCCCCAACGAAGACCACAAGGCCGACATGCGCAGCGTCGTCCACAAGTCCTACGGCCAGATCCTCGCCACAGGCCGTGTGCAGCTCTTCCGCAGCCACCGCCCCGACTTCCGCGACGGCGAGCAGATGCGCGACTTCCTCTACGTGAAGGACGCCATCAAAATGACCCTCGGCCTCTCGCAAAGCCCTATGGCCAGCGGCTTATACAACCTCGGCAGCGGCACCCCACAGTCCTGGTTGCAACTCACCCACGCCATCTTCGCCGCCCTCGGCAAGCCCCCGCAAATCGACTTCATCGACATGCCCGCCAGCCTCCAGCCCAAGTACCAGTACTACACCTGCGCCGACATCACCCGCCTCCGCCAAGCAGGCTACAAAGACGAGGTCACCCCGCTGGCAGAAGCCGTGCGCGACTACGTGCAGGGCTACTTGGTGCATGACCGCAGGCTGGGGGATGAGTAGTGCCACGCAGGGCTTACGTATCAAATGAGCATAAAAACGGAGTGGCTATGGTTTTGTGCCGCTAATCGCCTATAACCCCCTTCCCAAACGGGAGATCGAGGGGACGGCTGCGGCTGCAACCCTTGATACTGCGTTGGCTAATTTTGGTGCGTAAGCCCTGAGTGCCACGAGGTAAGGTCGATTTCCTCTTTGTGCATCCCAGCATCCAGTGTAAAGCTGTGAACATCAAGAGTGTCCGTGTCCGGCTTGTCCAACGAATGTTGAGAAGTCGCGAAGACACACAATAAGCTGAGACGCTGACTATAAGGCCGCGTGCCTACGCCATTTTAAACGCGATCACCTCACTCCGAGACATTGTGATGCGCTTATCAGTCCAGCAACTTTCCCCATGAACACTTCAGCACCCTCTGGAGCCTTTGAACGGTCGTGATCAAAAGGTTAATTTTCCCTGCCTCGATTTTCTGAACCGTACGGAGATGAAGTTCAACGGCTTCTGCCAGTTCCTCCTGAGTCATCGCCAGCGCTGATCGCTCGCGGCGAACAGCCGCGCCGAGGCGCTTGATTGATGCGGCTTCTGTCTTGGACAATGACACACACCATACCAAGCAGTCCCTGCGTTTTTTGGAACGCCTCAACAGGGCGTAAAATGCTAGATTCCTCAGTTGACCAACTCGGTGTATGTCGATTAGATAGACTTCTAACCACCCATTAAACCGTGCCGTCTCCCCGCATATTTGTGACGTTCTCATTTCCCGCACTTGTTGCGGGTGGCCTCGTCTACCTTCTGTGGCGTTCTCCCACCCTATGGATGTTTGGCTGGTGTGAAGCATTGGGACTTGGCAGCCCCCTTGCAAGTCTGAGAACAGTCGCTGAGCAGCATGAACCGCCACGCTGGCTGCTTTACTCCTTTCCTGACGGGGCGTGGGCATTTGCTGGTACCGTGGTGATGCGTGGAATTTGGGCGTCTGGCAAAGGCGCGATGAAGGCATTTTGGGTTTCTGTCATCCCAGTTCTGGCAATCGGCAGCGAGATCGGTCAGCGTTTCGGTTTTGTTCCCGGCGGTTTTGATTTCAACGATCTTGTTGCCTGCGTCGCTGCCGTTTCATTTGCCTTCCTAATTCAATCAACTAACACACCCCATGACATCGCAAAATAATCGAACAGCCCTGAGCCTCGTATCGCTAGCCGCCCTTTTGATTTTGGCCGTCGGCAGCGTGGACAGCAATTCTTCCTCAGACAGACCGTCTGAAAGCATTCCCGAAGGTAATAGAATGATTGGCGACGCTGATAAAGGCACGACTCTACAGAAAGACAAACACAAGGCTGCTAACAAGGGCAAGACCTTCGAGTTTGAAGGTGAAGTTCAGGACGTAACCGACAGCAATACGCTCAAAGTCATGTTGGATTCCGGGAATTATGCGACGGTCACATTCAGCGAATCAGTTGCCAGCCTCGAAAAAGGATCCCAGATCAAGTTCAAAGCCAAAGTCGAAGACTTTGGAACGGGTATTTTGATCAATCACAGGCTAAGCGGAGGAGAATTGCATAAATAGCGGCTTCTCTTGGTATGCTTCAAACCGTTCATGTAGAGGTTGTTCTATGAAATCAGTATTTATTCGCACTGCAGGTGTTGAAATCGGCCCTTTTGACCGAACAAAATTCGCCGAACTCATTTCCTGCGGTGAAATCCATCCCGACACTAAAGTCCGCTCTTCAGACTCAAGCGAATGGGTTCTGGCTAAATTGGCTTTGCCTGAGCTATTCGAGACTAATGTATCTTTGGAAAAAGAACATTTGAGGCATTCCGGTGGCAATGGTGCCACTATTGATTCTGCCAACGAGCAGGCGCTAGCAGGCTGGATCGGCAGCACGCTAAAAGTGGCAGGTCCGATTAGTGCAATTGGAGGCTTTGTTTCCGACGTTCTACAGCCAATAGCTCCCTTTGGCCTAGCGCTCGTTGGTTTATCTTCAATCACAGCGGCGACTTGTGGATTCCGATGGTTTCGTGTTGTGAAACCACGCTTGAATTCGAGAAAGGCTACTGCTGCCGAATTTCGGGAAAATAGCACGCTTGGATTGTTTCGATTTTCCGTCGTTTCAACCGTGATTCTTGGATTGGTGACATTATTCACAAACTCAAAGCCTGAGAGTGGTTTTCTCGCTGACAAGTTCGATGGAATTGCATCATTACAAGCCAGTATCCTGGGGCTAAAAGAGGGTGTAGCACGCGTAGAAACCAAGGTTTCAAATGTCGAGAGCTTAATTCAACGATTGCCTGACGTGATCGAAAGACGCAACGAAAAAGCGACATCACTGTTGCGGGAAGGCAAACTTGCTGAGGCCGAAAAAGAGTATTTGGCAATTTTAGAACTCCAAAAAGATGTGGCCGGAAGCGATGATGAAGTCACTCTTTTTGCGCTAAACAATCTTGGCATCGTTCAAAAGCGGAAGAAAGACTACAATGCTGCTGCGGCAACGTTCAGAAAGGCTCTCGATGAAACATTGACAACTATTGAGAGAACAAACCCACTGATATTGGCGGTAATGCATAATCTCGGAAACGTCTTAGCTGCAACAGGTGAGTATAAGGAAGCCGAAGCTCTTTTGATTAAAGCCTATGAAGGCAAGGTTAACGCACTCGGCTATAATGACGATGATACGCTGATGAGCGCTATCAGCCTTGCCGAGGTGTTTATCAAAGAACGAGAATTCCTGAAGGCTGAGCAGCATTTGACGCTCGTGTTCAATAAATCAAAAAGCTCATTGAGTGCCACCAATCCGCACAAACTAGAAATCGCAGGCCTTTTGGCGATGACCCATAAGCGGCAAGGTGATATTCCTGCGGCATTGTTAGTTTTGCACGGCAGCTTTTCAGACACGATACCCGAAACTCATGTGTTGCGCTACAATCTAGCCTGTTATGAATGTCTGGGTGGCAATCTTGAGAAAGCGAAAGAGCTAATCAGAGATGAAGTCAGCAAGAATCCGAAATCAAAGCCGCTGGCACTTCAAGACGATGATCTGACCGCGATTCGTTCCTATATCAACACGCTGGACTAAAAACGAAGGACTCGCGCAGACATTCCACAATCGATTGCCATACGGTTCCAGAATTTCTCAGCCGTCGCAAACACCCAGTTGTCGCTGCGGCAGTAAAGGAAGTATTCGAGGTCATGCGAGTCGTTCGGCTCCTTGATTTCATGTGTCATCTGCGTCGTCAGCATTTCACACAGGTATCGAGTGAAGACGTTACAGTAGCATTCCACCGCGTATTGACCAGCCACGAGTGCGCTCAGAGGTGCTTGATGGGGAATCGCATTCCTGAGCGCGCGACAGTGTAACACTGCATTCATGGAGGCTTGGAACTCGGCTGTGCTCAATTCAAGTCTCAGTGCAGCCTGATCTGCTTTCCTGACGATTTGTGGGCGCTTGCCGATTGGCATACCGTTAGCAAGCCAAGACGCATATGCGGCGACTCGTTCCTTCAACAATGCCTGAAGAGACAACAGCCAGTCTTGTTCGACATTGGCCCGCCACTCCTGATAAATCTTCACCTCGTTGGCTATTTCGCCGATAGAGGAAGCATTGGCGAGTTTTTCAAGTGCCAGCCTTGCCTGCTGAGCTTTTGGGGCGGCAGGCACATATCCAAACATTGTGGCCAGATACGAATCTGGATCAGGCAAAAGTGTGGGCTTCAGGGTAGTGATCGCTTGCGCTACTCCTTTGCGTTTGGCAAACGTTTCCGCATCCAGCTTGCCCATAAGTTCCACCACTGTCAGTGGTGAATAATAAATGAGGCCGTCTGAGTTCTTGAATTGATCAAGGTCGATTGCGCCATTGGCGTGATTGTAAAAGCAGTTGGTGTCGCAGATGTAGTGCTTTTGAGGGGTGATTTGAGGATTCTGCATCCTCCCGACGTTTTTTTGTTCATGGCTGTTGCTCATATTGTAAAAATATTTATGAGCCAATTTTTACGGATCAAGGCCTTGGCGTGTTTTTCTCAAAATTTTTTCAGCCAGCTCAAATTCCGTCCGCATTTATGTGAAAGCACGGGAGAAAAACGGCTCTTCGGGAAAGTTAAGTCATAAGAGTTGGAGCGTGGGGTGCATTGAGGGCTCTCGCCCCTGTTTACCAACGGGCAAGCGGGTGGCAAAGTGCTGGCCCGCCCATGAAACCTGATGCTCTAAACAGTCTTTTACACC
>JANOAR010000255.1:0-3013 GCA_031411235.1 Verrucomicrobiota bacterium
GACACGAACCACGAGGCGAAGAAGCCCTTCTTCATGCATGTGATGACGGTTTCAAACCATCGTCCCTTCACCTTTCCTGCGGACCGCATCGACATGCCGACTGGCACACGTGAGTCGGCGGTGAAATACACCGACTGGTGCATCGGTGACTTCCTGGAGAAATCGAAATCGAAGCCGTGGTTCGACAACACCATCTTCATCATCATGTCCGACCACTGCCACAGCAGCGCTGGGAGGATGGAACTGGACGTGACCAAGTATCACATCCCCTGCGTCATCTGGAATCCGAAGCTTATCCAACCGCGCAGCTTTGACCGCCTGTGCAGCCAGATCGACATGATGCCCACGCTCTTCGGTTGGATGAACTGGAGCTACACCTCGCGCTTCTACGGCCAGGATGTCCTCTCTCCCGGCTACACGCCTGACCGCGAACGTGTGTTTGTCTCCAACTACCAAAAGATCGCCTACATTTCCGGCGGAACACTTGGCATGCTCAAGCCCAAGCAGGAGTTCACACTGGGCAAAGTCGATCTCAAGCAGGGCACGCTCGTGCCGGACAAAACAGACGCGCTCAAGCCTGTGCTCGATGACGCCGTCTCGCTCTACCAATCCGCCTCATGGCTGCTGCGCAACGGACACCTCGGCGCGGACTCGAGCAAGCCGTGATGGTTACTTCGCCATGCGCAATGGCCCGCCGCTGCGCACCTCGGTGAGCTTGCCAGCGCGAATCACCACGCCGCCGTTCACGATGACATCGCTGAAGCCCTCGGCGTAGTGATGTGGATCGCTGAAGGTTGAAGGATCGGTGACTTTGGCGGGATCGAAGATAACGATGTCAGCAAAAGCGCCCGCTTTAAGCAAGCCGCGATCTTTGAGGCGGAATGTCTGCGCAGGCAGCGAAGTCATACGGCGTATAGCTTCTTCAATCGTGAGCAATTTCAATTCGCGCACATAGCGGCCCAGCACGCGGGCGTTGTTGCCGTAGCTGCGCGGATGCGGCACATCCTCGCCGAGGCGGCGCGGGCCGCCGTCGCTGGCGATCATGGTGAGCGGATGCTTCAGGAAGGTCTGCAAATCATCTTCGTTCATGCCGTGGAAGATGGCGCTGGCACCGCCCTGGGCTTCGAGATCGAGGATGAACTCGATTTGATCATCGAGTGTGTCCGTACCGCGCTTCATCTTCGCCGCTTCGGGAACTGTCCTGCCATTGAGCGAGGGATCGGCCTTGCAGCGGGCGATGACGGCGTAGCTGTAGTCCTTGCGGCCCTGCCGTGCGCGCATCTCGGCCATCTTGGTGATGATGTCGGCCTTTTGCTTTGGATCGGCGATGCGGGCGATAAAATCCTCGCGTTCGCCTTCGAGAGCGCTGTCCGGCAAGGTTTGTCGCAAACCGGTGCTGGAGGCGGTGTAGGCGTATTGGTCCTGCGTGATCTTCAAACCTGCTGCGCGCGCTGTGTTGAGCACGGCAAGCACTTGATCGGCCTTGCCCCAGGCGGTGGGGCCGGAAAGTTTGAGGTGGGAGACTTCGGCGCGGATTTGGGCCGCTTTGGCGATGCGGATGATCTCATCGAGCGCTTCAAAGATGCGCACCGTTTCGTAGCGCATGTGGCTGACGTAGATGCCGTCATGTGCGGCGGCGGATTTGGCCAGTTCGATGAGTTCCTCGGTCTTGGCGAAAGAGCCGGGCACATAGATCAAGCCGGTGCTCAATCCCACTGCGCCGTCCTGCATCGCCTGATCGACGAGTCCTTTCATCACCACGAGCTGCTCGGCATTCGGTGCGCGGATGAAGCTGCCGCCCATGGCCTGCTCACGCACGGTGCCGTGGCCGATGAGCGTGGCGACGTTGAGAGCGATCTTCGATTCCTCGATCTCCTGGAAAAACTTCGCCACATCGGTGCGCGAATGGCCGCAGTTGCCGGTGATGATGGTCGTCACGCCCATGCGCAGGAAATTCTCCGCCGCCGGGATCTGGCAGATGTCCTCCGAGTGCGTGTGAACGTCGATGAAGCCCGGCGCGGCCACCGTCCCACCCGCGTCGATGACCGCATCGGCAGTGCCATCGATTTTGCCGACGCCGACGATCTTTCCGCCCTTCACGGCGATGCTTCCCCGAAACAGCGGTGCGCCACTGCCATCGGCGATCTCTGCATTCGTGATGAGGAGGTCAAAATCCGCCGCACTGGCGGTTTGGGCGAACAGCAAGGCGGCAAACAGGAGCTGGCACGATTTCATGGCATGAAGTCTGCCAGGATTCCTTTGCCAATCCAGCCGCCACATTCCATATCTGCGCACCATGCTCGACCTCACGAACAAGAAAATCGCCCTTCTGATGGGCGGACCCGGCTCCGAACGCAAAGTTTCGCTCAAAACGGCCGAAAGCGTCGCCGAGGCGCTGCGCAGCAAGGGCGCGATCATCACCGAGATCGATGTCACCGGGCCTGAGTTCGAGGTTCCGGCGGGCGTGTTCATCGCCATGAACCTGATTCACGGCACCTTCGGCGAGGACGGGCAGATTCAGGCGATCTTGGAGCAGCGCGGCATCCGCTACACCGGCGCGGGTGTGGAAAGCAGCCGCGTGGCCTTCGACAAGCTGCTGAGCAAAGAGCGCTTCATCGCCGCCGGTGCGCCGACACCACGCTCACAGACTTATCCGCGGGATGGCAGCCAACCGCTCGCGATTGGCTTCCCGCTCGTCGTCAAACCGCCGCGTGAAGGCTCCAGCGTCGGTGTTCATATCTGCCATCATCAGCATGAATTCGCCGCCGCCATCGAGGACGCGAAAAAATTTGGCACGGAGACGCTGATCGAAGATTATGTGGCAGGCAAAGAGCTGACGG
The DNA here is from genome assembly GCA_031411235.1 of Verrucomicrobiota bacterium. Lineage (GTDB taxonomy): Bacteria > Verrucomicrobiota > Verrucomicrobiia > Verrucomicrobiales > Verrucomicrobiaceae > JANOAR01. Next base: position 2,841 of record JANOAR010000255.1, read on the forward strand.
TGGGCATTCTTGGCGATCAAGTGCTGCCCATCATCCACATCGAGCCGGTCGAAGGCTTCTACGACATCAACAACAAGTACCCGTGGATGGGCGGCACCGGCAAAACGAATTACAACTGCCCGGCCAATCTCAGCCCCGAGGTCACGAAGGCTGTGCAGGACGCCGCGTTGAAA
>JANOAR010000256.1:0-2560 GCA_031411235.1 Verrucomicrobiota bacterium
GCGATGGTTTCGCAAGCCTGACGATGAGCTATCTCGGAGCCGCGACGGGCACGCTGACGCTGGCCGATGGCACGACTACCACATTTGCCAATCGCGTCTCGCGCAACGGCGAGTGGTCGTTGCACCGCAGTCTGTATGGCAGCACGGGTGGCTTCGTGGCGGGCAAGCTAACGTTTCGTGATGTCGCAGGCATCAGCGACCTGGACGGCCAATGGCGCTGGGTGAAGCCCAACGCCGTGCCGAAGACGACGACGTATTCCGCTGGGTTCAACGTGACGCGTGGCGTCATCGGCAGCCTGTACACGCCACCACTGATGAACAATCGTGCGCTGGAAACCCTGCCCAACACCTTCTACAACACCTGGCTGCGACTGAGTGGGCCAGACATGTCCACGCTGCCGCTGCTGACCTTGACCTCTGTGGATCGCGCCGTGACCTGGAACATCGCCAACAAGATCCTCTACTACGGCCCCGACAAGGCCACGATCACCTTCACCGCTGCCACTGGACTCGCGACGGGCAGCTACCTCGACACCGCCAACGGCGTGAGCCTGACCTTCGGCGGCGCTTTGTTGCAGAAGCAAGGGCTCATGACGGGCCGCTACACGGCTAGCGGCCAGTCGGGGTTGTTCTCGATTGCACCGAGGTAAGCAGGATCACCCTAGGTGCGGCCTTGGCCACTCATCGTGTACGGGCTGCTCAGACAAAGTTGAGGCACGCAAGCGAGCGCCAGTCCACGCGCATGAACGGCTTGATCAGCTCGCCTGAACAAACCAAGCCAGCCTGAGCGTATCGCTGTGCAACCCATGACCACGCCCCCCTTCAACCGCCGCACTTTTTTGAACCGATTCGGCTCCGGCCTTGGCGGCATGGCGCTAGCAGACATGCTCGCAAGGGATCAAGCCTCTGCCGTAACGACGAGCGATGCGGGCTTCCTCGGTGGCGTGCATCTGCCTGCGAAGGCCAAGCGCGTCATCTACCTCTTCATGTCGGGCGGGCCGTCGCATCTTGATCTCTTCGACAACAAACCTGTGCTGGTGCAGCGCAACGGCGAGCAGTTGCCCGACTCGGTGCGCGGCGGGCAGCGGCTCACGGGCATGTCGGGCAATCAGTCGTCGATCCCGCTGGTAGGTTCGCCGTTTAAATTCAGCAAGCATGGGGCGAGTGGCGCGGAGTTCAGCGAGCTGCTGCCCTTCACCGCGATGATGGCCGACGACCTCTGCGTGGTGCGCTCGATGTTCACCGAGTCGATCAATCACGGGCCTGGGGTGACGTTTTTCCAGACGGGCTCGCAGATCGCGGGCAGGCCGAGCTGGGGCGGATGGCTAAGTTATGGCCTCGGTGCAGACAACGCCAATCTGCCCTCCTTCGTGGTGCTCACGACCAAAGGCAAAGGCGGGCAGCCGCTGGGCTCGCACCTGTGGGGCAGCGGCTTCCTGCCGACCAAGCACCAGGGCGTGTTGTTCCGCGCGGCGAAGGATCCCGTGCTCTATCTCGGCAACCCGGCAGGCATCAGCGAGGGCAGTCGGCGTATGATGCTCGACCGGCTCAAGGAACTGCACGAGCACCAACTCGAAGGCACGCCCGATGTGGAAATCTCGAACCGCATCGACCACTATGAGATGGCCTTCCGAATGCAGACCAGCATCCCCGAAGTGACCGATCTGAGCGCCGAGCCGCAGCACATTCTCGACAGCTATGGCCCTGATGTGCGCACGCCCGGCACCTTCGCCGCGAACTGCCTGCAAGCCCGTCGCCTCGCGGAAAAAGGCGTGCGCTTCATCCAGCTCTATCACCAGGACTGGGATCACCACGGCGGCTTGCCGGGTGCGCTGCCCAAGCTTTGCAAAGAGACCGACCAGCCCGCTGCCGCCCTGCTCGCCGACCTAAAACAACGCGGCCTGCTCGATGAAACACTGGTCATCTGGGGTGGCGAATTTGGCCGCACCGCCTACTGCCAGGGCAAGATCAGCAAGAACTTTGGCCGCGACCATCACCCGCGCTGCTTCACCGCGTGGATGGCTGGCGGCGGCATCAAAGGCGGCACGGTGTATGGCGAGACCGATGACTTCGGCTACAACGTGGTGCGCGATGGCGTCCACATCCATGATTTCCACGCGACGATGCTGCACCTGCTCGGCATCGACCACGAACGGCTGACTTACAAGTTTCAGGGCCGTCGCTACCGGCTCACCGACGTCCATGGCAAGGTGGTGCCGGGGCTGATGGCGTGAGGAATGATGAGTGCAGAATGATGAATCCATGCGGCATCGAACCACCTGCATCTCAGTTCATCATTCATCATTCATCATTCATCATTCTGCACTCTGCCTGCCGCCCTCACCACTCGCCGCGATGTTTGCCCCGGTAGCATAGAGCAAACCACCCCATGATCGCCAGGATAAGCAGCGTCAGCCCCAGCCAGTAGCTGTGCCAGTCGGTTCGCCCGCCCTCGGTGCAGAACGTCCGCCACGCGCCGCAGCAAAGGTAACCGACCAGATTGCCAATGCCGGACATCATCAGCGACAGCAATGCCTGAGCGCGAGCCCGCATGGCCGGA
>JANOAR010000257.1:0-4650 GCA_031411235.1 Verrucomicrobiota bacterium
CGATGAGTTCCTCGAGCATCCTCGCGCTGAGGTGGCGCGCTTCATGGTGGCGCGTTCGCTGTTCTCGCAGTCGGTTGATAATTACGGTGGGATGGTGTTGCCACAGGTGCGGCATGATCGAGCGATGAAGGCTTTTGCTGACTACCGCGCAAAGTATCCTCAGGGGCGATTCATTGGCGATGTGCTGGGCTGGGAGGGTGGGCTGCTCATGCGCCATGGCCGAGCAGCGGAGGCGCTGCGTTGCTTCGCCGAGCAGTTGACTTTGACCGATCATCCCGAACTCGCGCGCGGTGCGATACCGATGTGTGATACCATTTTCAAATAAAAATCTGTAAAACTAAAACATCTCCAAACGTATTCAGAGGATGGCAAGACCACGCAGCAAACTCGATGTAAAAAGGCAGTCAGCGCGAGTGCTCTCGCTCTGGGAAACAGAAACGCTTCCTTGGAAAAACCAACGGCTCAATGTGATCCGACTGGGCCTACTTGGAGAGCTCACGATGAAGCAGATCGCGCATGCCGAAGGCATTAGCACTGAGACCGTGCGCTGTTACTTCAAGTCCTATCGAGAGGGTGGAGTTAAAGCCCTGCTGCATCGCGATTATAAAGACAAAGACAAGACCAGTCGCCTCACTCCAGAGGCCAAAGAGCAAATGCTCCAAGGACTCGAACAGGGACGTTGGCGCACCGCTAAAGCACTCTGGCAATGGCTCACAAAGGAGCACGGCATTGAGGTCAAACTGCGCACGATCTATCATTACTTGGGAAAGTTCGCAGCGCGGCTCAAAGTGCCGCGCCCAAGCCACATCAAAAAGGACCCGCAGGCCGAAGCCGCCTTCCGCAAAGGCGGGATGAGCGCAGAGTTCAAGGCCCTGGGCATTGCCAAGGGAACCAAGGTGCGGCTTTGGGTGATGGATGAGGGGCGCTTCGGACTCATCAGCTTTGTGCGTCGAGTGTGGACGCTGCGCGGCACACGCGTGGTAGTGCCCATGCAGCGCAAGTATGAGTGGGAGCATGTGCATGGGCTGCTGGAAGTCGGGCCGAGGGGGCACAGCGAGTTCTGCTATCTGCCGAGCACGAACCGCGAGGCAACGATCATGGCGTTGGCACAAGCCGCAGAATCGGACGCAAAGAGCACGCATGTAGTCATCTATGATGGGTCTGGGGCCCACCCCAACGACGGCGACCCAGAGCTGCCATCCAACGTGCGCATCATCAAACTGCCGCCCTACTGCCCGGAGCTCAACCCCGTTGAAAAAGTATGGGACATGATGCGCGACGCATTATGCAACCAAGCCTTTGCAACACTTGAGGCAATGGAGAACGCGATGACCACATGGCTAGAGGAGTTCTGGGCCGACAAACGCAACGTCCCCAACTTGATTGGCCGCGGCTGGCTATGGAATCAAGCAAACGCCTGCTGAGGGACCATTTGCCAGATTTTGGATAGTAATTGGTATAATACTGAAACGGCGAGAGCGAGCCGTCGGCATTTTCCAGGAGATGATCGGTCTCGAACCACCAGCGCAGCAGCGCCACCGAAGTCGGCGAGGCGCCGGGGTAGCCTGCATTGCGCCAAGTAAAGACTTGCTCGCGGATCTTGGCGACGAGGGGCGGCAGCAGCTTGTCGTAGGAGGTGGCGCGCAGGGCTTCGTCTGCGGGGAACCAGCGCTGCGCGGGAACTAGCGGTGCTTACGGCGTGGTGGGGAAGTCGGGGTGGAGAGACATGGAGGAGTGGGGAATACGGGGCCATGGCAACGCTGCAACTGGCAAGCCGCGAAGGGGTATTGCGCATGTTGAAGTGCATCGTCGGCGCTGTCGCGCTATTAAGGGCACTCCCGGAAACAGCGACCATCCTCCGGCACCTTGCTTGAAGACGCCATTTTTAATGGCTCAACGGAGCGATTAGCCGAGCGATTGTGACGATTGACGCATTGGCGGGGGGATTGAGCGGGGTTTGGCGGGTTTAATGGGGGGGATGGCTTTCGTGGGCGCAGCTCACGCTGTGGCGTTGAGGTGCAGGCGATGGATTTGCTCAAAGCGTAGCATGTTATATACGAGGTTGGTGAACACGAGCCCGGCGGCGTTGCGCTCCAGGCCGATGCAGCGCTGGTAGAGCGCCTTCATGCTGCCGCTCATCTGCGCGAAGACGTGCTCGACGCGGCTGCGAGTCTTGGATTTCTCCCGGTTGCTGGCCTTTTGCTCCTCGGTCAAAGGGTGGCCTCGGCTGCCCTTTTCGTTGATCTGTGGTTCGACTTCTTTGGCCGCGAGTTGGGCGTCGATGGCGGCGCTTTTGTAGGCGCTGTCGGCATAGACCACGCGGTCGCCAGGCTCGATGAGTTCATCGAATGCTTGGCTGTCATGCACGCTGGCTGTAGTGACGACGGCTTTGAGAATGAGCTTGTCCTCGACATCAACTTTGACGTGATCTTTGTAGCCGTAGTGGGTCTCGTTGTTCTTCCTTGTCCAGCGTGCGTCGAGGTCGGTATGAGCTTTGACTTTGGGCTTCTCGGCGATGCTCGGGGGGACTTCTCCGGCTTTGATCAGGGCGTTGTCTTCGCGGCTGTGCCGCTGCCGAGGCACTTCGCAAAAACTTGCATCGACCATGACGCCTTGTTTCGCCAAGGCGAGGCCGTGCTCCTTTTGCAAATGGGCGAGAAAGGTGTCGAATAGGCTCTCGAAGCTCTGCGTGTCGATAAGGGCTTGGCGAAAGTCGGCGATAGTTTGGCCATCGGGCACGGCGTCGCCAGGGGTGAGGCCGAGGAAGGCGCGAAAGCTGTTGCGGTCGGTGATGTGGAAACTCGTGGCATCATCGGCCAAGCCATGCAGAGGCTGGAGCACGAGCACCTTGAACATCAGCAGCGGGTGGAAGCGCGGCCTGCCGCCGGGGCCTTTGGGCACGACGCTGACGGCGGACGTGACCAAAGGCTCAAAGAGCGGCCAAGTAATGAGTTTGCCAACGCGCATCAAAGGCGTCTCGATGGCTGCTACATCAAGGGTTTGAACGAACTCGTCGAAGAGTCCTGGGTTGCCGAATGGAATGAAATTTGCCACCCCATTTGTTGTTTCATTTGAGGGGCTTGCGCCAGCGATTTGAGTTTCCGGGAGTGCCCATAAATGAGAACACCGTGGCACATGGAGCCACGACTGATGGACAAGAGCCTTGAAGACTACACGCAAGTAATGCGTGGACGGCATGCCAGAAGCACGGGCAAACGAGCGTGTAGCGCCCTGCGCAACGAGTATTGCAGCGCCTAGGCAATGGAGCGCAAATACGCGATCAAAGTGCTGCGAGCGCAGCGGTGCCTGGGCTCCAGCGGAGTGCCTCGCGGCGCGTGACAACGCTGCACGGAGGGGCAGTAGTGTAGTGCTAAATTCAGTGTGGCTGAGTTGCGGACAGTCTTATGGCATGGACTTCGCTGGAGAGTAAACGTTACAGTAATCGCCTCAGCTCGCGGCTAAACCTTGAGCTGCGATTCTCAAGATGGCAGGCGGTTTGGTATTGTCGCGGCGGGCTTTGGCACAGGCTTGGCATAACCTCTTCGATTTGTCCGGCAGTCAGCCTGGGTAGGCGCGTGAGCACGTCGCGCACGTATTCCCAGGGGGCGATGCTACGGCTGCGGCAGGCTTCTATGAGGGTGAACGCAATGGCGCTGCGTTCGCCGGCTTCTACTTCACCATTAAAAACCAGTTCCTCTTACCCACCGCGGTAGGGCGGATGGCGTTCCCGACTTGGTTGTCGTCGATCTCGACGTGGACGTCTTCGAGTTACACTTGAATCTGTGACCGGAGGGTGAGGGTGTAGTCGATGGCTTTGTCGATGAGGTGGACCAAGCTGTTGAACTAAGCCGCTGTTCGGGACTTTCGGAGAATCGTTGCGGTGGGTGACATCGAAGGGGCGGGGCGGGCGGGGGATTGCCGGCAGGGATGGGATCTTATGCAAGCTCCACCTGATTCAGTATCCTCATTCATTCAGTCAACTCAACTCAAGTCTTGTCGTGGTCGCACGCAGGAAGCCCCGCCCTGGAGCGAAAGCGGTATAACCCTGACGAAGCCAAATAGCGGAGCCTGAGGAACGAAGGCAATACCTGCGCTGGGTGACGCGCATTGTTAGGCACTTCAAAGCGATTTGTGCTTCGTCGCTCTCCGATGAGCAGGTGCTCACTTTTGTGCGTCATCTCCAGCAGGCAGTGCAAGGAGAAGCAGTACGTTTATCACAGCTGCAATCACCGCTCGTGCAGACAGTGCGGTGGGCGCGAGCAAAAGGACTGGGCCGCTGCGCAGGAGACAAAGCTGCTCACACGCTTGCCCAAGTTGATTCAGTCGCCTCCTCAGGCTCCTTCACCCCTGCGGGGCAGCCTAGTGACGGCCTGTCTCGCGGCTACCGCCGCCGCTCGGCGCATGCTCACGTTTACCATCCCCAGCGAGCTGCGCACCTTCGCCCACAAGCGCCGGGCGTGGTTTTATGAAGCGATGTTCAAGGCCATGCAGAAAAATTGCAATGAATTCGCGCGCGACCCGAAACACCTCGGCGGCACGCCCGGATACAGCGCCGGGCTGCACACTTCAACGCGTGAAAAACAGCGAGGGACGGAGCTGTTTGTGACGTAGCGAAGCGAAGCCCGAAGGGTGAGGGCGCGAGCGGAGCGC
>JANOAR010000258.1:0-17371 GCA_031411235.1 Verrucomicrobiota bacterium
CGCCGTGGCCCCGCCCGTGGCGGACGCAGCAGCGATGAACCCCGCGAAGAGCGCCCCAAGACACGTCTCGCCCCCGTTGCCCCGCCCCCCGCCCCACCCGTGCCCGAGGGGCCATTCCCCGAGGCCTTCGCCGCCCTCGGCTACTCGCCCGCCATCCTCGCTGGCATCCGCGATCTCGGTTACGAAACCCCCACCCAGATCCAAGTCCAAGCCGCTCCCATCATCCTCGCGGGCAAGGACATCATCGGAGCCTCGCAGACGGGCACGGGCAAGACCGCTGCCTTTGGCCTGCCCTCCATGTCCCGCCTCGGTGCCCCAGGTAAATTGCGCTGCCTCATTCTGGAGCCCACGCGCGAACTCGCCGCGCAAGTCGTCGAAGCCTTCGAGCGCCTCGGTGCCCACACAGGTCTGCGCACCCTCCTCGTCCACGGTGGCGTTGGCTACGGCAAACAACGCGAAGGCTTGGAGCAAGGCGTCGATATCGTCGTCGCGACTCCCGGTCGCTTGCTCGACTTCATGCAAGACGGCACCGTCTCCCTCGCCGACATCGAAGTCGTCATCCTCGACGAAGTCGATCGAATGCTCGACATGGGCTTCCTCCCCGACGTGCAGCGCATCGTCGAGGCCACGCCCAGCAAGCGCCAGACGCTATTCTTCTCGGCCACCATGCCGCCGCAGATCAAGACCCTCGCCGACTGGGCATTGCGCGAGCCTACCACCATCCAAATCGGCATCCGCTTCTCCCCCGCCGAAACTGTCAGCCACTACCTCTACCCCGTCGCCAGCGACCAGCGCGAGGAGTTAGTGCTCGCCATCCTCAAGCAGACGCACTTCCACAGCGTCATGATCTTCACCCGCACCAAAGTGCAGGCTGACCGACTCTACGCCAACCTCGTGCAAGAGAGCGATTATAAGCTCGCCGTCATGCATGGCGACATCGCGCAAAAGGATCGCGAACTGGCGCTGAAAGGCTTCCGCGATGGCACCTTCGACATCATCGTCGCCACCGACCTCGCGGCCCGTGGGCTCGACGTCAGCGGCGTCACCCACGTCATCAACTACTGTGTGCCCGACAACCCCGAGGACTACGTCCACCGCATCGGCCGCACCGGCCGTGCGCAGAAGGAAGGCGACGCCTTCACCCTCTTCGCTGCCGATGAAATGAAGCAGGTCGAAGCCATCGAAACGCTCATCAACCGCAAGATCGAGCGCCGCAAGCTGGAGGGTTTCAGCTACACCTACACCACCATCCTCGAAGACGAACGCCACGCCCGCAGCGTCATGCGCACGGGCCGCGGCACCCTGCGCAAGCGGCGGTAAGGCGTTCCATGCTGTGGGATCACAGCTCACTTGAGTATTGACGCCTTCGTTACTTTTGTGTGTCCTCGTCACACCATGCATTTCCACCTCGCCAAGCTTCTCTGTCCTATTGCCCTCTCGCTCTGTACCCTCGCTGCCTTAGCCGCAGACGCACTGCCTCCGGCCAACACGGATGAGGCGAAGGTCGGCCCCATCACCCTACCGCCGCTGCTCACCGCAGCGGATGGCTCCAAGATCACCACCGCAGAGGCCTGGAAAACCAAGCGTCGGCCCGAGATCGCAGCGCTGTTCCGCGACCATGTTTATGGCAACACACCGCCGCTGCCCAGTGACATCACCTTCACCGTGACCGCGACAAAAGCCAAGGCACTGGGCGGGCTGGCCACGCGCAAAATGATTCACATCGCGCTGAAGGATCACCCGCAATGGCCCGGCATGGACATGATGCTCTACGTGCCGAACGGCCTCAAAAAGCCTGCGCCCGTCGTCATCGGCCTCAGCTTCGGTGGCAACCATGCCGTTTCCACCGAGGCAGACGTGCCCCTCTCCACCCGCTGGATGCGCGAGTCCAAAGACAAACACATCGTCGATCACCGCGCGACCGAAGCCAGCCGTGGCAGCGAGTCGAGCCGCTGGCCATTGGAGTTGATCATGAAGCGCGGCTACGCCATCGCCACCGCCTACTATGGCGACCTGGAGCCCGACCACGTCGAAGGCTGGAAGGAAGGCCTGCGCGCCGCCCTGAGCAAGGACGGAGCCCAGACCGTGTGGCAACCCAAGGAGTGGGGTGCCATCGGTGCCTGGGCTTGGGGCGAGAGCCGGATGCTCGACTACTGCGAGACCGACCCCAGCGTGGATGCCAAACACGCCGCGACCATCGGCCACTCCCGCCTGGGCAAAGCTTCCCTCTGGACAGGTGCCCAGGATGAGCGCTTCGCCCTCGTCATCGCCAACAACTCCGGCGAAGGCGGTGCCGCCCTGTCCCGGCGCAATTTCGGCGAGACCTTGAAGCGCATCACCACCGCCTTCCCTCATTGGTTCTGCGGGCAATACAAGTCCTACGGCGACGACACCAACGCCAACCCCGTGGACATGCACATGCTCATCGCCCTCATGGCCCCCCGCGCCGCCTACATCGGCAGCGCCGTGGAGGACACCTGGGCCGATCCCAGGGGCGAATTCCTCAGCGGCCAGATCGCGGGCGACGAGGTCTATCCGCTCTTCGGTTTAAAAGGCGTCGGCGTCACCGAGTGGCCCGGCATCCATCAGCCCGTCGGAGCCGACGTGGGCTACCACATCCGCGCTGGCAAGCACGACGTGACCGACTACGACTGGACGCAGTACCTGAATTTCGCCGACAAACACTTCGCCCGGTGAACGTCAGGCTCAGATGAAAATCTTGCTGCCACTGCTTGCCTTCTGTGTCTTCGGCACCGCCGAAGCCCAGCCAAACCTGAATGATTTGCCACGCGATCTCATCGTGCCCGCCGCCCGCGCGGGCGAGCCTGCCGCAGGTCAGCGTATTCGGGTTACGACAGCGGGCTGGGCGGGCAGCGAGGTGCATCACACGCTCTACTTGCCACGCGACTGGACACCCCAAAAGCACTGGCCCGTCATCGTCGAATACCCCGGCAACGGCGGCTTCAAAAACGCCTTGGGCGACACCAGTGATGGCAGCGTGGAAGGCTGTGTGTTGGGCTATGGGCTCAGCGCAGGCGAGGGTTTTATCTGGGTGTCGATGCCCTTTATCGAAACCCCAGCCGACGGGCCTAAGCGCAATGCGACCCAGTGGTGGGGCAGTGTGGAGGAAACTCAAAAGTACACCCTCGCCACCGTGCACGAGGTTTGCCAGCGTTTCAGCGGCGATGCCCAGCATATCGTGCTTGCTGGCTTCTCGCGCGGAGCCATCGCGGGCAATTACATCGGGCTGCATGATGATGACATCAGCGCTCTCTGGTGTGCCTTTTTCTGCCACAGCCACTACGACGGTGTGAGGGAAGGCTGGGGCTACGCGGGTGCCGACCGCGCCTCGGCCTTGATCCGGCTGAAACGCCTCGGTGATCGCCCGCAATGGATCAGCCACGAGGGCAGCATCACCGCAACCGAGAGCTGGCTGCGCGAGGTCGCTCCGCAGGGCCACTTCACCTTTGCGGTGCTGCCCTTTCCCAATCACAGCGCCGCCTGGACACTTTGCGATATACCCCTGCGAGCCAAGGCCCGCGCCTGGCTAAAAACCGTCGCGGGCCGCTGAACCAAGCACTTGAAACCCGCCTCGGCCCGCGCCACAGCGCTGCATGGACATAGGCCTATTATTCGACTGGGATGGCGTGGTGATCGACTCCAGTCGGCAGCACGAAGAGAGCTGGCACCTGCTCGCTGCCGAGATCGGTGAAGTGTTGCCCGAGGGTTATTTCAAACAAACCTTTGGCATGAAAAACCAGGAAATCATCCCCACCTGGCTCCCCCGACTGCGTGGCGACGTGGCAGGCATCCAGGCCCTCGGGGATCGCAAAGAAGCGCTCTACCGCGAGATCATCCACCGCGAAGGCATCGCCGCACTGCCCGGCATCAAACCCTTCCTCATCGCCGCCCGCGATAGCGGCATCCCTGCCAGCGTCGGCTCCTCCACCCCTCGCGCCAACATCGACGCCATCATCGGCCTCGCGGGGCTCGAAGATTTATTCCAAGCCATCGTCTGCGCCGAGGACGTGCAGCAGGGCAAGCCCCATCCCGAAGTCTTCCTCAAAGGTGCCGAAAAACTGGGCCGCGACCCCACACGCTGCATCGTCTTTGAAGACGCCTTCGTCGGCATCCAAGCTGGTAAGGCAGGCGGCATGAAAGTCGTCGGCATCGCCACCACCCACCCCGCCGAAGCCCTCACCCAGGCCGATCTCGCCCTGCCCAGCCTCGAAGGCATCACACCGCTCGAACTTGCGCAGCGGCTGGGTTTATGAACAGGGAGAGCACCGGAGCGCGGGGCTCCGACCCCGCAGCGCTGTGTCCTCGCGGTAAAGCGAGGAAGCCACAAAACGTGCCGTGACTTTGCTCCTGCGAACAAGCACTGCGGGGCCGGAGCCCCGCGCTCCTTTTTGAAACGCAGCGGCTGGGTTTGTGAGCCGCGTGCCAGTGCCACCAACTTGGCCGCTAAAGTAAACGAGTCTTTCCACCAAGCGGCCAACGTGGTAGCCATAGCAGCCTTATGTCGAAAAAACTCGCTCGCCTCCTCACGGCCCTCCTCCTTTCAGTCACCCTCGTGAGTTGTGCTGCCGCTGGCAAAACCGCCACCACCATTATTAAAACACCCCTCAACCTCCTCAAAGGAATGGTCGGGGCGGCCAAGCGCACCATCTCGCAAAACGAGACACCAAGCAGCAGCGCCGTCGCCGACCGTGGCACCCGCATCGAGCAGCGTGGGGAGTTCGGCGCGACCCATTCACAGCCCGCGACGATGACGGCCAGTCGCTGAGCCGCACCCCCTCAATAACTGAGCAGCGAATGAATCGGCCCAAAGCGCTCGACTTTTTCCCTGCCGCCGAGGAAGCCTAGCTCGATGAAAAAGACCGCACCGACGATGGTGGCTTCGTAGCTCTCCATGAGTTCCAGCACGGCTCCGGCGGTGCCGCCTGTGGCTAGCAGGTCATCGGCGAGCAGGATGTGTTCGCCAGGCAGGATGGCGTCCTCGTGCATCTCGATGCTGTTGGTGCCGTATTCGAGGGCGTAGTCCAGGCCGCGCGTTTTCCAGGGCAGCTTGCCTTTTTTTCGGGCGGGCACGAAGCCAGTGCCGAGATGGGCGGCGAGCATGGCTCCGAAGATGAAGCCACGGGCGTCGATGCCTACGACCTTATCCACGCGTTGGTTGCCGATGGCGGCGGCCATGCCGTCGATGGCTTGCTTGAGCAAGTAGGCGTCGGCCAGCACAGGGGTGATGTCTTTGAACATGATACCGGGCTGGGGGAAGTCCGGCACATCACGGATGGCGGAACGCAGATCGTTTAGAGAGGAGTCATTCATTTTGCGTAATGTTAGATTCTCCCCATCGTGGCCCTCCCCCGCGCATTGTGCAAATGGTGGGCGTCATCAGTTTTCATATGCCCCTCGATCGCTTTTACCTCTGGCTCGCGACTCTCGCCTTTCTTGGCGGGCTGGCTCATGCCGTGCTGGTGCTGCGGCGCGGCACGCTGCATGAGAGCCGCTGGCACTGGTTGCCGATGCTGCTGGGCTTTGCGGCGCAGACGGCGTTCCTCAGCCTGCGCGGCCAGCAGCATGGGCGCTGCCCTCTGACGAATTTGTTCGAGGTGCTCATCTTTATCGGCTGGAGCACCGTGCTGCTCTACTTCCTCGTTGGCGCTACGTATCGCCTTTCGCTGCTCGGTGTTTTCACCGCGCCGCTGGTGGCACTGCTGCAAGCCCTCGCCCTGGCGTCGCCGCTGGATCACTTGCCAGCGGCAGCGATTCTACCGCGCGTGCCGAATCCCTGGCTGGAAATCCATGCGGCGGTGTCGCTGATCGCGTATGCGGCCTTTGCGCTGGCTTGCATCACGGGCGTCATGTTCCTCGTGCAGGAGCGGCTGCTGAAGCAGCACCGCATCCATGCCTTGTTTTACCAACTGCCGCCCATCCATGACCTCGCCATTGCGATTCGACGGTTGGCGTTGGCGGGCTTCCTTCTGCTGAGCATCGGGCTGGCGGCGGCCATTCCGCTGAAGCTGCCCGTGAGCGACCCCAAGCTGGCTGCGGCGCTGTTCGTTTGGGTCATGTATGCCGCGATCAATTTCATCATGTGGCGGCGCATTCTCACCGCGCGACAGATCGCTTGGCTCGCGGCTGCGGGTTTTTTTGTGCCCTTCGTTTCATTATGGATCGTGACCAAGGCATGACGACGCCCGCGCGCACCATTTGCCTCGGCATCAACTACCGCACCACGCCCGTGGAGCTGCGCGAGAAGTTGGCCTTCCGCGAGGGTGCGGTGCCCGAGGCCGTGCAGGAAATCCGAGCGTTGCCTGGCTTCGACGAGGCCGTGGTGCTGAGCACTTGCAACCGCGTAGAACTTTACGCCGCCCACTCGCACGATGACCACGCGGCGGCGCATGATGCGCTGCGCGACTACCTCGCCCAGCGCTTCACACTCGATGCTGGGCAAGCCGCCTCGCTCGACCTTTACCGACACTCGGTCGAAGACGCCGCACGGCATCTTTTCCGCGTCGTCAGCGGGCTCGATAGCATGGTGCTCGGCGAGACGGAAATCTTTGGCCAAGTCAAAGCAGCCTACCAGGCGGCGCTGGGCGCTGGCACCACCAGCCGCGAGTTGAACAAGCTCTTTCAGCGCAGCTTCACCGTGGGCAAACTGATCCGCGAAAAGACCGCCATCCAGCGCGGCAGCACTTCCATCGGCTCTGTCGCTGTTGACCTCGCTGAGAAGATTTTCGGCGGCTTAAAGTCCTGCCGCGTCATGCTCATCGGCGCGGGCGAGATGAGCCGCGTCTGCGCCCAGAGCCTGCTCTCGCGCGGAGCGCAGAGTGTTATCGTCTCCAACCGCTCGCATGAAAAAGCCGTCGAACTCGCCGCCGAGATGAAGGGCACGGCGCTGCGTTTCGACGAGTGGGAGAACGCCCTGCATGAGGTGGACATCATCATCTCCAGCACCTCGGCACCGCACTACGTGGTGAAGCCCGAGATGATCGAAAAAGTCATGCGCCAACGCCGAGGGCATCCGCTGTTCCTCATCGACATCGCCGTGCCGCGCGACATCGACCCAGCGGTGAATGACATCGACGAAGCCATCCTCTACGACATCGACGCCCTGCAAGACATCGCTGATGAAGGTCGGCGCGAGCGCCAAAGACAGCTCGTCATCTGCGAGCAGATGATCGAAGAACAGTTGGTTAAATTTGGCCTCAAAAATCTCCCACCGTAACTCCCCCTCCCCATGCAAACCCTCATCCTCGGCACCCGTGGCAGCGACCTCGCGCTCAAGCAAACCAGTATGGTCACGGCGCTGCTCAACGCCGCGCACCTGGGGCTTGACGTCCATCGCGAGATCATCGCCACAGCGGGTGACAAACGGCCCGACCTGCGCTTTGAGGAATTCAGCAAAGGCGAACACGCCATGCTCGACAAAGGCATCTTCATCAAAGAACTGGAGTCCGCCCTCGCCGACCACCGCATCCATGCCGCCGTGCATAGCCTGAAGGACGTGCCCAGTGAGTTGGATACTCAGTTCAAACTCGTCGCCATCCTGGAACGTGCGCCCATCGAGGATGTGCTCATTTGCCGCGCTGCCTACACCCTGGACACGCTGCCCAGCGGCTCCCGCGTCGGCACCAGCAGCGTCCGCCGCGCTCGGCAACTGAAGTGGCTGCGGCCCGATCTTGAAGTCGTCGAACTGCGCGGCAACGTCCCCACCCGCGTGCGCAAATGCCTGGAACCCGGCGGGCTCGACGCCGTCATGCTCGCTGCCGCTGGCCTCATCCGCCTGGGCTTTCTCGAAGCCGGAGCCAGCACGCTGAAAATCGACGACGCCGTGTTGCACGCGCAGATCCTCGACCCGCGCAAATTTTTGCCAGCGGCAGGTCAGGGGGCCATCGCCATCGAAGTGCTAAAGAACAACTACGCCGCCACCGAGATCGTGCGCCGACTCAACCATGTCGAAACCGAAGCCCGCGTCACCGCCGAGCGTGAGTTCCTGAAAATCATGGGCGCAGGCTGCCAGACCCCCATCGGAGCCCACACATGGGTCGATGACCAGACGCTGCACATGACCGTGCGCGTCTTTAGCGAGAGCGACCCCAACGACGCTCCCAAAGAAGTCACCGAGAGTGGCAGCATCGACTCGCCCTTCACCCTAGCTCGCCGCCTGACTCATCGCCTCTCCGGCAGATCCCGGCGCGGCAGACAGCCCTTTGGGCGTTAAAACTCCGAACACCTCTTTTTCCCCACCCATCACATCGCTATGCCCCCACCCCCCACTAAACGCCCCGGCATCGTCTATCTCGTCGGTGCAGGTCCCGGCGACCCCGGCCTGCTCACCATCAAGGCCAAAGAATGCATCGAAGCCGCCGATGTGCTCATCTACGACTACCTGAGCAACCCTGAATTCCTCCGCATGTCCAAGCCGGGAGCCGAGCGCATCTATGCAGGCAAGAAGGCCAAGGATCACACGCTAACGCAGGATCAAATCAACGCGCTCATCGTCGCCAAGGCCAAGGAAGGCAAAGTCGTCACCCGGCTCAAAGGTGGCGACCCCGTGCTCTTCGGACGCGGAGCCGAAGAGGCCGCCGAGCTAGCCGCCGCAGGCGTCGCGTATGAGATCGTCCCAGGCGTCTCCTCCGCCCTCGCTGGCCCCATTTACGCAGGCATCCCCGTCACCCATCGCAGCCACGCCTCGCAGCTCACCATCTTCACCGGCCACGAAGACCCCAACAAGCCCGAGAGCAGCCTCGACTACGCCCAGCTCGCCAAGACCCCTGGCACCAAAGTCATGCTTATGGGCGTCGAGCGCATGATGGCCATCACCGCCGAACTCATCGCCCATGGTGCCTCGCCCGACACCCCCGTCGGCCTTGTCCGCTGGGCCACGCGCGGCAATCAGCAGACCCTCACCGGCACCCTCGCCACCATTGCGCAGCAAGTCACCGACACCGGCTTCCAAGCCCCCGCCGTCTGCGTCATCGGCGACGTGGTGAAGGAGCGCGAGCATATCAACTGGTTCGAGAAGCGCCCCCTCTTTGGCAAACGCATCGTCGTCACCCGCACTCGCCACCAGGCAGGCGGCCTGACGAAGCAACTCGCCCAACTCGGAGCGGACGTCATCGAGCTGCCCACCATCCGCATCGACGAGCCCAACGACATGCTCGGCTTCGGCGAGATGGTGCAAGACTGCCACAAGTACGACTGGATCATCTTCAGCAGCCCGAATGGCGTCGATGCCTTCTTCACCATGTTTTACAAGCTCTACACCGACGCCCGTAGCATCGGGGGTGCCCGCATCGCCTGCATCGGCCCTGGCACGGCGGACAAGGTGAAACAGTATCATCTCGCCGTTGATTTGATGCCCAAGAAGTTCGTCGCCGAGAGCCTCGTCGAAGCCTTCAAAGAGCATAACATCGAAAACCAAACCCTCCTCTGGGTGCGTGCCGAAGAGGCGCGAGACGTCATCGCCCTGGGCCTATCCAAGCAAGGAGCCATCATCGACGAAGCCCTCGCCTACCGCACCATCCCCGAGCGCGAAGACAACGCCTCCGCCATCGCACGAATGCAGACCGAAGGGGCCGACATCATCACCTTCACCAGCGCCTCCACCGTCGAGTGCTTCTTCGCCCTGGGCCTCGCTTTGCCCAAGGACATCAAAATCGCCAGCATCGGCCCCGTCACCACCGAAGCCCTGCGGAAGCAAGGTCTAAGGCCGCATGTCGAAGCCAAAGACTACAGCATCCCCGGCCTCGTCGAAGCTGTGCTGAAGACCTGGGGGTGAGGCGAAGTAAAGAGGGCCAAGCAGCGTGAACTACCACTAGCCGCGCTCGCTGCCGTGTGTTAGGCGCAGCGCTCGCCTGTTATGCTGAACAATGCCTCGCTCTTCCTCGCTCTGCGCTATCTCCAGCCAAAGCGTTCTTTCGTCTCCATCATCACCATCATCTCGGTGCTCGGGGTCAGTTTTGGCGTGGCCATCTTGATCGTCGTCATCTCGGTGATGGCTGGCTTTCAGCAAAAAATGCGCGACCTCGCGATGGGCTTCGAGAGCCATATCGAACTCGTAGATCGCTGGGGCGGCATGAATGGCAGCACGCCCAAAGAGCCCGATGCACCCAAGACCAAGGACTGGCACGAGGTCGCTGAAGAACTCAAGAAGACCGCCGGGGTGACCTCGGTGACGCCACTGGTCAAAGGATTCCTCTTGGTGGAAAGCGAGCATGGCGTGGTGCCGTCGATGATGTGGGGCATGGAACCAGCGGCAGCCAAGAGCCTCGCCGGGAAGCATGAGAAATTCGTGCGCGATGGAGCCATCGACCTCAAAGGCACCACCGAGGGCGACAAAATCGTCATGGATGCCAACCTCGCCGATGCCTGGGGACTCAAGGTTGGCGACAAGGTGAAGGTCTTTGCCCCGACCAACTTGCAGCAGTTGCGCGAGACGATGCGTGAGATCGACGACAAGCCCAAGGCCGAGCGCGATGAAGCTTACAGCAAGCTCAAGGATGTTGTCCTTGATCAAGAACTCACCATCAGCGGCATCTTCACCCCACCGAGGTTCCAGGACAGCAGCGACATCTTTCTCATGCTCGTGCCGCTGCATGTCGCCCAGGAATTAAGAGCGATGGAAGGTGGCATCAGCACCATGGGCATCGAGCTGGCGGATCCTTATCGAGCGGATCAGGTGAAGGAAGAACTAAAGGCCAAAGTACTGCCCGAGAGCTGGGAGGCCTACTCGTGGATCGACCAGCACGCGCAGCTTTTTGCCACCGTGGAGAACGAGATGCAGATGATGTACTTCGTGCTGTTCTTCATCGTCATTGTCGCCGCCTTTTGCGTGATGAATACGATGATCACCGTGACCGTGCAGAAGCGCCGCGACATCGGCATCATCGCTGCCATCGGCGGGCGGGCACAGCAGATCATGGGCGTCTTCGTCATCCAGGGGATGATCGTCGGCGTGTTGGGTTCGCTAGTCGGGCTCGGCATGGGATTGCTCGTGGTATGGCTGCGCAATGACATCCGCGAAGTGATCGCCATCCTGACAGGCCGGCAGATTTTCAACTCCAACATCTACGGCATCCTGGAGATCCCCGCGAAGGTGCTGCCCTGGGATGTGTTCGTCATTGGCAGCGGTGCCTTCTTGCTCTGCACCGTCGCGGCCTTCGTCCCTGCATGGGTCGCGGCGCGTGTCGATCCGGCAGTGGCGCTGCGGGATTAGTACAGGGCGACGGGCATTTGCTCCCACAACGATCTGCGGCACGGTGCCGGGCTCCATGCAAGACCAGAAGCCCGACCTCCTCGCTCGCCTCCGTGACGTGCCCCACCAGCCCGGTGTGTACGTCATGCGCGACCGCCTGCACCGCGTCATCTACGTGGGCAAAGCGAAGGATTTGAGGAAGCGGCTGAGCAACTACTTCCAGCCCTCGCAGCACAAGCGCCACGACATCAAAACACGCGCCCTCGTCGAGAGCATCTGGGACTTCGAGGTGCATACCGTGCGCAATGAGCCGGAGTCGTTGATCCTCGAAGGCAAGTTGATCAAAGAGTTCCGCCCGAGGTACAACATCTCCTTTCGCGACGACAAGCGCTTCCTCCTCGTGCGCGTCCACATGGGCGAGGACTACCCGCGCTTCAGCCTCACGCGGCTGCGCAAGCCGGATGGCGGCAGTTATTATGGCCCCTACGTCCATAGCTACGCGCTGAAGACCACGATCAACTGGCTCAACAAACACTTCGGCCTGCGCGTCTGCCGCCCGCTGGTGCCCGGCGAGCTGGACTACAAGCACTGCTCCAACGACATCATCAAAAACTGCTGTGCGCCGTGTATTGGCCGCGTGTCATCGGTTGAATACAAAGCCCGCGTGGCCCAGGCCGTGGAGTTCCTCGAAGGCAAGTCGAAGGATCTCGTCACCGCCTTGGAGGAGGAGATGCACAAGGCCGCGCAACGCCTGGACTTCGAGCGTGCCGCCGAGCTGCGCGACATGGTGGAGAGCTTCAACACGACGCTGGTGACGACGCGCAGCTTCGAGCGCGGCGCACGCATCCGCGCGGTCAGCACCATCGACCCCAAGGCCGATGTGCGCGAGCTGGCCGAGGAGTTGAAATTAGAGCGCCTGCCGCTGGTCATCGAGTGCTTCGACATCGCCAACATCGGCCTCGCCCACTGCGTCGCCAGCATGGTCTGCTTTCGCAATGGCGTGCCCGATCCCAGCAGCTACCGCCGTTATCGGATCAAGGTGGTGAGCGGTCAGAACGACTTCGCCAGCATGGCCGAGGTGGTGCGCCGCCGCTACTCTCGCGTGCTGCTGGAGGCGAAGGCAGCGCTGGGTGATGACGCCGAGTTTTCCCAGGAGGATGTCGTCGATGCGATGCGGCGAATGACGAATGATGAATGTCGAATGACCAATAACGAAGAGGACGAAAGCGATGCCGAAGAAGCTCAGGCATCAACCCTCAACCCTCAACGATCCCCATCCCCCCTCCCCGACCTCATCATCGTGGACGGTGGCAAGGGCCAGCTCGGCATGGCCGTCACGGAGTTGCAGCGCCTCGGACTGCATGGCTTAGCCGTCGTGGGGCTGGCGAAGGAGAAGGAGGAAATTTTCAAGCCCGGCGAGAGCGAGTCTTACCAGATTTCGCATGAGCGCGGTGCCTTGAAGCTGCTACAACGCATCCGCGACGAGGCGCATCGCTGGGCCAACGGCTACCATCAACTGCTGCTCAAGCGCCGCGTGCGCGAGAGCGTGCTCGACGACTGCCCTGGAGTGAGCAAGACACGTAAGGCCAGCCTGCTGCGCACCTTTGGCTCTGTCGCGCAACTGCGCAAAGCCAGCGTCGAGGATATTGCCAAAGTGCCCGGCATCGGCAAAAACATCGCCGCAGGCATCCTGCAATTTTTGCAATCGCACCAGCCAGGCAGCGGCGAATCCGCAGCCGCAGGCGAGACGCCGTTTTGACCAAGCCCTTGCGCTGCAAAGACGCAAAAACTTCGTCACAAAGGCACGTCTGCGGCCATCTCGCAGCGTTACGGCACTAGCCATTGACGTTGCCCTTCTCTGCTATCGACAACCCCTCATTCCTTGCTCCCATCTCGGCCCCCCAATGAAATCCTTATTCCTCACCATCCTCATTATTGCCGCCGCCTTCACTGCGTACGATTACTTCGTTGCGCCTCCTGGCGAGAAGCTCATCTTCACCGAAATGAACAAGGGCCTGCCTGCCGAGGAGCCCGCCCCCGCCGTAGTCAAGACCGAGCCCGTCGCCCCCACGGCCCCTGTCGCTGCGCCGACCACCGCCCCCGCCCCTGTAGCAGCGCCCGTCGCTACGACGCCAGCCCCCATGCCTGCCGCGCCCACCGCCCCAGCCAAGCCCGTCGCCGAGGCCAATGGCTTCACGCCACCCAGCTTTGACCCCATCGAAAAACTCACGGGCAACTGGCTCAAAATTCCCGCTACCGCCTTCCCGCGGCAGGTGAAGCTAGCCAAAGCGACCCTCTTTAAAATGAGCGTGGGCGGCTCCAACATGGCCGCTGGCTCCAGCGTCTTCGCCCTCAGCGCCAGCGAAGGTATGCTGACCCTCGCCCCTGCGGAGACCTCCACCGCGCGCGCCGTCGCCCCCATCGACGACACCGACTTGAAAGCGCTGCTGAATGCCGCCTACGAAGGCTGGAAACCCCTGCGTGTGGCCCAACTGCGCAAAGCCTATGAGCGTCGCCTTGCCGCTGCGAAGGCCCCCGCTGTCGTTGCTCCCACCACCGTCGCAGGTGGCCCCGGCGTGGATGGCGGTGGCAAGCCCGTGCGCGCCACCGACGGCACCTACCCGCTGCTGGTTGCCAGCGTTCGCAACAACGACGTCACCGAGATCACCCTGGAGGCCATCACCTTCTGGGGCGAAGCCGTTGCGGCCAACGTGGAGGGCAAACCCGCCTGGGGCGTGCCCGTGCGATTCAACGCCAATACCGTCTTTGGCAAAATCGAAGCCGAAGCCCAAGCCATCGTTCAGAATGGTCGCGTGAAAGGCTGGTTCTACACTGGCTCAGGCGAGGAAGTGCCCTAACTTCGATCGCAGTGTCCGATTCAAGCGACACCCGCCCGCATCATCCGCTCGTGCATCTCGGTGGTAAGTGCTTGGATGCGCTCGCTCATTTTTTGGGTGATCGCAGTCAGCTCCGTGTTCTTTTCCATCAACTGGAGCAGCAGCGCCGTCTGCTCAGCGGCGGCGGCCTGCCGTGCATCATTGCCATGCGCCAGCTCTTCCCGGTGCTGGGCATCGGCATCGGCTAGAGCCTTGTCCCGATCCGCCTGCCGAGTCTGGGCTAGCAGAATCAGCGGAGCCGCATAGGCCGCCTGCAAACTGAACGCAAGGTTCAGCAAGATGAATGGATAGACATCGAAGTGGAACACGCCCAGCGCATTGCATACAATCCATGCCGCCACGAACACAGTCTGCGAGATGAGAAACAGCGGCGTGCCAAAGAACCGGGCAAACGCCTCCGCCTTCAGCGCGAACCAGTCCGTGCCAAACACAGGCGCAAGATGCCCGTGGGGCGCAAGGAAGCGCAAGTGGTGGTGTTTCTTGGCAGGCTCGGGCATGGCAGATGTGGGCACGGATTTCATTTCGTTGGCTTGGCTTGATCCTGCTTTTTCTTCTTGGCCTTCGAGGCGGTCGTCGCAGGTTGCGAGCCATAATCCGCGCCGCTGAGGCTCTTTTCCACAGAGGCTTTCCACGCTTCGAGCGCAGCCTTCATCTTCGCCACACGCTCCGGCTCCTGCGCGGCGAGGTCAGTGGTTTCTTTCGGGTCTTTGGAGACGTCGTAGAGCAGCGTAGCGGGTATAGCTGCTTCGCCACCCTTCTTGCCTTTCTTGTCACGACCCGCCACAGCGTTTGTGTGCAGCTTGTAGGGCCAGTCGATCAGCGTGGCGTGGCCGGGTTGTTTGCCCGCATGATTCCAGAAAGGGATCGCCTTCGTGCGCACCTCCGTTTTATGATCAAACAACGGCATCAGGCTCACGCCATCGAGCGGCTGGGTCTGGTTTTGCGCCACGGCACCCGTCGCTTCGAGCACGGTCGGGTAAATGTCGAGCGTGGAGCATGGCACCTCGCTGATGAAGGGCTTTGCGATGCGCGCGGGCCACTCGACGATACCCGGCACGCGCACGCCGCCTTCCCACATCGTGCCTTTTTGACCACGCAGGTTGCCGGTGGACTTTGGCCCTTCGTGGCCGCCGTTATCGCTGTTGTACCAGAGCAGCGTGTTGTCCGCGACCTTCAGCTCGCGCAAGGCCGTGCGTAGCCGCCCCACACTGCGATCCACGGCAGTGATCTCGCCAAAGTAGTTCTGCTCCGCTTCCGACAACGTGCTGTAAAGTGCCTTGTCCGCAGGCAAGGCCTGATGCGGCACATGCGGCGAGCCAAACCAGACGACTGATAGGAAGGGCTTGCCCGCAGCGGCCTGTTTTTTGATGAACTTCAGCGCCTCATCCGTGGTGATGTCCGAGCTGTCGCCATGAAATTTCTCCGGCACGCCATTGCGCCCGAGCACAGGGTCGAGATCAAAGAAATTATCTGCCGAGACCCACTCATCAAAGCCCATCTTGCCGGGCGAAAGCGGATCATCCGCCATGATCGCACGGCCAGGTATTGCCGTCGTGTTCTTGTCGCCGTTCTTCCCATTGAGATGCCATTTGCCGAAGTGCCCCGTCGCATACCCCGCCGACTGCAAGACCTTCGCCACCGTCAACTCCTGCGCCCGGATCGGCGACCCCGGACTGTAGGTTCCCATGCGATTCGGATGCCGCCCCGTCATCACACTGGCACGCGTGGGCGAGCAATTGAAGTGAGCCGTGTAGAAGCGGTTCATGCGCAGCCCACTGCTCGCCAGCGCATCCAGATTTGGCGTCTTGAGTTCAGGATGTCCATTGTAACCCGTGTCCCCCCAGCCCTGGTCATCCGCCATGATGAGCACGACGTTGGGCGGTGCCGCCGAGGACGGATTCACCATGACAAATAACGAAAACAGCAGAGCGAGGATAGGGAGGTGTTTCATGATCTCCGCCTCGAAACGGAAATACCATGGCGATATTGCGACCAACGCGCTGCACCGCCCTCCGCAGAAGCCTCTCTAAGCGGTGTCTTCGCAAATCATAGGCGGTGAAGTTTGTCGAGGAATGAGGCAAAGACGATGAAGCCAGCGAAGGATGAAGCGGTTTTGTCTGATCTCAGGGCGATGCGCTTGTGAGCTTTGAGGCGCTGAAAGAAATTTTCAACCTCATGACGATGCCCGTAGATAGCGTGGTCGAAGGGCGCGGGCTGGTCGTTGAGCTTGGTGAAGCCTTTGCGGGGAATGGTGCTCCCGGTGGCTCCATGCTCGGCCAGGGCTTGGCGAAAGGTCAGGCTGTCGAAGCCCTTGTCGCCCACGAAATGAATGTCTCGGAAGGCTTCGAGCATCTGGCGCGCTGCGGTTTGATCATGCAGATTACCCGAGGTGAGGACGAAGGCGCAGAGGTTTCCAGTTTCATCCACAGCGGCCAGGAGCTTGGTGGTCATGCCTCCGCGCGAGAGGCCGATGGCTTCTGCCGCGCGGGTCTGTTTGCTGCCTTGCAGGCCGTGCTGGTGGAGCTTGAGGTAGCTGCCATCGACATGCCGCAGAGTGCCTTTGGCCTGCTTGGCCAGCCACGCGAGCAGCGCGTCCCAGACGCCGCAACGGCACCAGCGGCGGAACTGCGAATAGACCGTGCTCCACAGGCCAAACCTGCGTGGCAGCTCTCGCCACGGCGTCCCAGTGCGCAAGATGAAGAAGAAGGCGTCGAGATGATCAGGAACAACTTTGGGCTTTCGCCCGCGTCGCCCGGCCCATTTTCGGCGCACTACACAATGAATGAACAAGCCCTGTCACGCAGGTCTTGTTCCAGACGACGAGTCAGCTTGTTGAACATGCTGCCTCCCATAACGGCCTGTCACCCACGTCTGTCAAGGACTGCGACATTTTGCGAAGACACCGCTTAGCCACTACCGCATTGTCAATTGGCACACCAAGGTGGAAGCATGGCATCGCGAGTTCAGCATTAGCGAAGGACTGCACGCGCATGACGCCAGCAAGCAAGTGGTGACATGCAGCTTTTCCGCATTCTGAAGACGTCGAAGGCGAAGCCCTCGCCACCCTCGTCGTCAACAAGCTCCGTGGCACCCTCAACATCGTCGCAGTGAAAGCCCCCGGCTTTGACGACCGCCGCAAAGCCATGCTTGAAGACATCGCCATCCTCACCGGTGGCCGCTGCATCACCGAAGACCTCGGCTTGAAGCTCGAATCCATCGAACTCACCGACCTCGGCAAAGCCAAGCGCATCACCATCGGCAAGGAAAA
>JANOAR010000259.1:0-13241 GCA_031411235.1 Verrucomicrobiota bacterium
TTTTCCTTGCCGATGGTGATGCGCTTGGCTTTGCCGAGGTCGGTGAGTTCGATGGATTCGAGCTTCAAGCCGAGGTCTTCGGTGATGCAGCGGCCACCGGTGAGGATGGCGATGTCTTCAAGCATGGCTTTGCGGCGGTCGCCGAAACCAGGTGCCTTGACGGCAACGATGTTGAGGGTGCCGCGCAGCTTGTTCACCACGAGGGTGGCGAGGGCTTCGCCTTCGACGTCTTCAGCGATGATGAGGAGGGGCTTGCCGGAACGGGCGACCTTCTCAAGGAGAGGGAGCATGTCCTTAAGGGAGCTGATCTTCTTCTCGTTGATGAGGATGTAGGCGTTCTCAAGGGTAGCTTCCATCGTCTCTGGGTTGGTGACGAAGTAGGGGCTCAGATAGCCCTTATCGAACTGCATGCCTTCGACGACGTCGAGGGTGGTCTCAATGCTCTTGGCTTCTTCAACGGTGATCGTGCCTTCCTTGCCGACCTTGTCCATGGCTTCAGCGATGATGTTGCCGATCTCGGTGTCCCAGTTGGCGGAGACGGTGGCGACCTGGGCGACTTCTTTGCTGTCGGTGACGGGGGTGCTGATCTTCTTCAACTCGGCGACGATGGCTTCGGTGGCCTTCATGATGCCGCGCTGGAGCGAGGTGGGGTTGGCACCGGCGGTGACGTTGCGGAGGCCTTCGGAATAGATGGCTTCGGCAAGGACGGTGGCGGTGGTGGTGCCGTCGCCAGCGATGTCGGAGGTCTTGCTGGAGACTTCCTTGATCAACTGAGCGCCCATGTTTTCATAGGGGCAGGAGAGTTCGATTTCCTTGGCGACGGTGACGCCGTCCTTGGTGATCGTGGGGCTGCCGAATTTCTTTTCAAGGATGACGTTGCGGCCCGAAGGTCCGAGGGTGGCCTTGACGGCGCGAGCGAGTTTCTTGACGCCGACGAGGAGGGCCTGACGTGCTGTTTCGTCGAATACGAGTTGTTTTGCCATAATGGATGAGGTGTGTCTTTAGACTGAGGTTGGAATGGGTTTGGAAAGGTAGAGCAGAGATGCTGCGGCGTCGGAGTGTGGGAAGCCGGGCAGGATGCCCGTTGCACTGGGGACAGGCTGGAAGCCTATCCGACTCTGACGGGCAGGATGCCCATCCTACTTACTTGGTGACGATGCCGAGGATGTCGGTTTCGTTGAGGATGAGGTGGTCGTCGCCGTCGATCTTGATCTCGGTGCCGCCGTATTTGGAGATGAGGACGATGTCGCCGATCTTCACGGTGAAGAGGGTAGCAACGTCTTTGCCTTCATCGTCTTTGCCAACGCCGACGGCGATGACCTTAGCCTCTTGGGGCTTTTCCTTGGCGGTGTCGGGGAGGAAGATGCCGCCTGCGGTTTTTTCTTCGCTGACGGAGCGCTGGACGAGCACGCGGCGGCCCAGGGGTGTGATTGTGGTAGCCATGTTTTTAGTGTGGTCTGTTCTTGGTTTGGGTTGGTTGTCTTGCGGTTTTGTTTCTCGCTCGGCTCTCCATCGTCACTCGCGAGTGGCGTGAGGCGATGGATGGCCGGGCGGGGAAAGGGGGGAGGAAATTATGAGTTATGAAGGATGAATTATGAATGGCGGAGGGGCTTACGCCTTGCCGCTCACATCCTCGAAGTCGGCATCGACGACTTTGCCTTTGGGTGGGGTGCTGCCGCTGGCGGGGGGGGCTTCGTTGTCTTCTGGGGCTCCGCCCATGCCGCCCATGTTGGCGAAGTCGGGCATTCCACCTGCGCCGCCAGCTCCACCGGCTGCTGCGGCAGCGGCTTGGTAGGCGGTGGCGAAGAGTTTTTCGAGTTCCTCGACGTGGCGCTTCATGCCGTCGTTGTCATTGGCTTCAATGGCGGCTTTGAGGGCGACGACTTTGTCGTTGAGCGGGGCGACTTGCTCGGCGGGGATTTTACCTTCCATGTCCTTGAGGCTTTTCTCAACTTCATGGGCGAGGGACTCGGCTTTGTTTTTGGTTTCGACGAGTTCCTTGCGGGCCTTGTCTTCCTCGGCGTGCTGCTCGGCGTCGCGCTTGGCTTTTTCGATTTCGTCGGGGGTCAAACCGGAGCTGCCAGCGATGCTGATGCGCTGCTCTTTGCCGCTGACTTTTTCTTTGGCCGATACGTTGAGGATGCCGTTGGTGTCGAGGTCAAAGGTGACTTCGATTTGTGGCGTGCCACGCGGCGAGGGCGGGATGCCGTCGAGCTTGAAGGTGCCGAGCTGCTTGTTGTCCTTGGACATGGGGCGCTCGCCTTGGAGGACGACGATCTCGACGCCGGGCTGGTTGTCGGCGTAGGTGCTGAAGACTTGGCTGTGCTTCTTGGGGATCGTGGTGTTGCGCGGGATCATCGGCGTGGCGATGCCGCCTGCGGTCTCGATGGCGAGGGTCAGCGGAGTCACGTCGAGGAGGAGCACGTCCTTCACGTCGCCTTTCAAAACACCGCCTTGGATGGACGCGCCGATGGCGACGACTTCATCGGGGTTGACGCCTTGGTGTGGGTCTTTGCCAGCGAGCTTGCGGGCGGTTTCGACGACCTTGGGCATACGGGTCATGCCGCCGACGAGGACGAGTTCATCGACCTGGGAGGCAGACAATTTGCTGGCGGCGAAGCAGTCGCGGACGGGCTTGGTGGTGCGCTCGAAAAGTTCGTCGCAGATTTGTTCCATCTTGGAGCGGCTGAGGCTCTTCATGATGTGCTTCGGCCCGCTGGCGTCGGCGGTGATGAAGGGGAGGTTCATCTCGTAGCTCTGCGCGGAGCTGAGGGCGATCTTGGCCTTCTCGGCTTCTTCGCGGATGCGCTGGAGAGCGTCGGGTTGCTTGCCGAGGTCGATGCCGCTTTCGGCTTTAAATTCGGCGATGACCCACTCGATGATTTTGCGATCCCAATCGTCGCCGCCGAGATGGGTGTCGCCGTCGGTGGCGAGCACTTCAAAGACGCCGTCGCCGATGTCGAGGATGGAGATGTCGAAGGTGCCGCCGCCAAGGTCATACACAGCGATTTTTTCGTCGCTCTTGCTGTCCAAGCCGTAAGCGAGGGAGGCGGCGGTGGGCTCATTGATGATGCGGCGGACGGTGAGGCCGGCGATCTCGCCAGCGGCCTTGGTGGCGTTGCGCTGGGAGTCGTTGAAGTAGGCGGGGACGGTGATGACGGCCTCGGTGATCTTTTCGCCCAAGCGAGCTTCGGCGTCGGCCTTTAGCTTACTGAGGATCATGGCGCTGACTTCCTGGGGCGAGTAAGTCTTGGTCTCGCCGCCGACTTCGACCTGGACGTGGGCATCGCCATTGGCTGCGGCGACGATCTTGTAAGGCACGTTTTTGTCCACTTCAGACAGCTCGGCGAACTTGCGGCCCATGAGGCGCTTCACCGAGAAGACGGTGTTGCGGGGGTTGGTGACGGCCTGGCGCTTGGCGGCCTGGCCGACGACGCGTTCGCCCGATTTGGTGAAAGCAACGACGGAGGGTGTGGTGCGCGCGCCTTCGGAGTTCTCGAGGACGAGGGGCTTGCCTGCGTCGAGGACGGCCATGCAGGAGTTGGTGGTGCCGAGGTCAATGCCGAGAATCTTGCTCATAAATCAGGTGGAGGGTTGTGAGGCGTTAGCGTGTGTGGGTCGAAAGAATTGCCCGTGGGGGGATTTGGGTGGTTGGCACGGGCGGGGAGAACCTTTGCTCATTGTGTGCCAGGAGGAGTGGTGGATGCTGCGATCCTTTGCTGGCAAGGGATTGCGCGTGGAGCAGCGCTTTCGACAAGCGGTGTTGTGTGCCGTTTTTGGTGTCAATGTGGCGCGAGTGGGCGGCTTGGCGTGCCTGTTTGGCGCAAGAATGCTGGAGCTGTGAACGAAGTCGCCGCGACCCTTCGAGGGGATCGCGGCGAGTCGGTGCAGAGTGGTAGGCAGCAGGGCTCTACTGGATGAAGATGAACTGCTGGGTGTTCATCAGGGCGAAGATGAGGTCTTCGATCTGAGTGGTCTGGCCGTTGTCTTGGGCTTTGCTCCAGGCGGCTTTTTCGTTGGCCGTGGGCTTGCGGGAGAAGAGGGTGATGTAGGCGGCTTCGAGTTGCTCGTCAGGGTACTGGGCTCTGGCGAGGATGAGGCCGAGGGCGCTGTGCTTATCGAGAATCTTGGGCAGCAAGTCGCTGTTCATCAAGGCGAGGGCCTGGGGGACGGTGGCGTCGCTATTGGTGTTCTCGATGGTCTCGCGGTCGCTCTGGCCAAAGAGGCGGAGGTAGTGACCGTTCGGGGCAGGGCTGTTCATTTCGCTGGCACGGAGCCACTCGCGCATGGTGCGCTCGCGGCTGCGGGCGTAGTCCTTCTGCTGTTTTTCGGGGATGCCGAAGTAGCGGGCTTCGTCGAGGATTTGCTTCTGTTGAGCTTCGCGGACGGCTTCGCTGGGCTTGCCGTCATTGGGGGCGTAGCTTTGCATGGCGTTCATCATGGTCTCGCCGTTCATCATTTCGCCGCCAGCGGCTGCGATGACGGGGTCGCCGGGCTTGCCTGTGGCTTTTTCACCGGGCTTGAGGGAGGCTTGCTGGGCTTCGAGGCGCTTGATGCCGGGGACGAAGATGTTGTTGTTGACGGTGATGCGGCCTTCGCGCTGGAACTTGTTGAGTTCGGAGCCGAGTGCTTTGGCTTTGACCTTATCTTCGGCGACGCGGGCTTCGGCGATTTGCTTTTGCAGTTCGCGGGTCTTGTCGGCGCTGTTGCGGTAGTTGTTGGCGGCGACTTCGAGGCCTTTGACGATTTCATCGGGAGAGAGAACCCCGAGGGCGTCGTTGAGCTTTTTGACATTGGCGATGCGCTTGGTCTCGAACTCACGAAGCGCGGCGTTGGGCATGTCGGGCGTGGGGTTCATGAGGGTGACGAAGCTGTCCCACATCTGCTCGGCGGACATGCGGCGGAGGACGGGGCCAGTGAAGTGGTAGTTCACGCCTGCGGGGACTTCTTCTTTGCTGACACTGCGCTGATAGGCTTGGGTGTTGTAGAGGATGCGCAGGTAGGCCTTCATGTCGAAATTGACGTCTTTGATGAGGCCTTCGAGGTGCTTCATGAGCACGGGGTTCATGGGCACGGTGGTGTCGAGGATTTCATCGACAGGCTCGATGAGGCCGAGGCCGAAGGCACGTTTCCACAAGCGGTTGGCGATGACGGTGGAGAAGCGGGGGTTGTCCTTGCTGGTCATCCATTTGGCGTAGCCTTCGACATCGCGGACGCCGTCGGCATGGGTGACGGGATTGCCGAACATGACACTGGCTTGGACGACGGACTTGGGCTTGGCGTCGGGGTAGGTGTAGTCGTGGGGGAGTTGCAGGTTGCGGTCGCGGTCGCTGAGGTTGGTGTAGCGGAGGGGGTCGCGGATGTCTTGGAAGGCTTGGCTATAATAGCCCTTTTCTTTTCTGGCTTTTTCTTGGGCCGTTTTCATCTCGGCCTTCTCAGCGTCGGTGAGGGTCTTATAGTTGATTTTGTTGCCGTCTTTGCCGCGATCAGGGGCGCGGTATTTGTCGTCGATCATCTTGCGGGCGTCGGCGACTGGGCCCGTGCTGCCGTATTCGTTGCCGTTGATGCCGTAGGTGAAAGCGGCCATCTGGTAGAACTGCATCTGCGTCCATTTATCGAAGGGATGGTTGTGGCATTGGGCGCACTCGATGCGGGTGCCGAGGAAGATGCGCGTGGTGTTGGCCATGTTGTCGAGCGGCATGTTGCGGTCGCGCATGTAGTAGCCGATGGGGCTTCCATCCCAGACGTCGCCATTGGCGGTGATCATCTCGCTGACCATCTTGTCCCAGGGCTTATTGGTGCGAAGGCTGTCTTTGATCCATTTCAAATAAGCGGGGCCGGCAGGGCCACCACCTTGGGGGCTGGTTTGCGCCCGCAGGACATCGGCCCAGTAGTTGAAAAAGTTGAGCACGTAGCCTTCACCAGCGAGGAGCTTGTCGATAAGCTTGGCGCGTTTGGCGGGGTTTTTGTCGGCGAGGAATTCCTCGGTCTCGCGGTAAGTGGGGATGCGGCCCGAGATGTCGCAATAGATGCGGCGGACGAAGATTTCGTCGCTGGCGGGGGCGTTGCCTTTGAGCTTATTGGCAGCCCAGTCTTTGGCGAGCAGGGAGTCGATCTGCTTGGACGCAGCCGCAGTATCAATGCCCTTGGCTGTGGCAAGGCTAAGGGTGGCGAGGAGGAGGATGCCTGTGAGGAGCGATTTCATACTTAGCGCTACAAACGTGGCTTGACGGTGGGATTTATCATGGCGGGCAGGCGGCGCAAAAGAAGGGCTGGTGGCGAGGGCGATGTTGGCGTGGTTTTTTGAGGTGCAGGGTCGCCCAGCTTCTACTTGTCAAGCCAGCATGAACCATCCTCTGTGCGGGCCTTTACGAATTCACCTTTATCATGACGGTCAGCACATTTTGGCAACAGGCATCCGCAGTTCTTATCTTCGGGACACTCACAAGCTGCAACACCTTCAAAAGCGTTGTCCACGCGATACCTTTACCCAGCCTGCCGAGTATCTCGATGCCAAAGCTTTCGTCGGTGACGAAGCTTATCCCTGGGATGAATGGCGATGACTCCGTGGGTAGTGATGATCCGAAAGTGCCTTTCGATGCGCGCACCACGCTGGGGTATGGCCACACGCTGCGGCTCGAAGTCTATGAAGGCACGCGTGACGTGAAGACACGATTTAAAGACCTCGTGATGATTGATAAGCAGGGCATCGCTAAGATCGGCGACATCGGTTCGGCGAGAGTGGGCGGGCGCACATTGGCCGAGGCACGGCGGATGATCGAAGGGGTGTTTCGCACGGGGGGCTTTGCCGCTGCGCAGGTGAATGTGCATGTCATCTCGGTTGAAAATGTATCTGTGGTTTCAGTGGAAGGCGATGTCACGCAGCCTACCTCGCTGCCGCTGTGGGAGGGCATCACAGTGCGTGATGCCGTGCGTTATGCGGGGGGTCGCCCAGTTAAGTCGCGGGCGCAGGCGGTGTATGTTGCGCACGAAGGCAAGCGCCGCTTCTTCCCCAGCGAAGCCGCCGCAGATGATGCCATCGAGCTGCAACCGGGCGACATCGTCACACTCTCCGCCGACTTTTAATTTCTCCGTTACCTACCTCTTTACATCATGCTTTCATCTTTTGGTTCCAACAGTTCCAGCCGTGCGGGACACTCGCCTCTCAGCGCTTTTCGCACCGTGTCTTTGCTGCGCATAGGCACGGGTTTGGTGCTGTTTTTTTATTATGGCCTGGAGGCCATGATGCGCGGTTGGCAGTTTGCGTTGAAGCAAGTGCCGTGGACTTTTGCGGCGGATCTGGAGCGTGCGGCGATCTTGCCCGCGCCCAAGGTTTTCGCCGTGCTCGTCGCCATCATTGTGGTCGGGGTGTCGGTGAGTTGGACACTCGGGTTTCTGACGCGGCTCTTCGCGGCGCTGTTTATTCCGGTGATCATCGGCGGCATGGTGGTCGGCGAGCGTTTGTCCATCCCTGGGCATGGCGAGCTGGGCATGCTCTACCTCCTTATCGCCCTATCGCTGCTCATTTCTGGCTCGGGCACGGTCTCGCTCGATACCCTGTTTAAACTGGGCTCGGGGTTAAAGAAGCGCCGCTAGCTCCCGCCCATGGCTGCTCTACCCACTCCCGCCGCGCCTGATGTCGAGCGTGTGCTATGCATCGACCCCGCGCTGCGAAACACAGGCTACGCCGTGCTGGAGCGCGTGGGCCGCGAGACTCGGCTGATCGTCTGCGGCGTCATTTCCAACAAGCCCAAGCTGCTACCCAGCGGCTGCCTCGTCGCCATCCGCCAGGGCTTATGCGAGGTGATCACCGCACACGCCCCCACGGTCTGCGCCATCGAGTCCACCATCTTTGTGCAGAGCTACAAAACGGCCATCGTCCTGGGCTCGGCGCGTGGAGCCTGCCTCATCGCTGCTGCCGAGCACGGCCTCGCCATCTATGAATACGCCCCGCGCGAGGTGAAACAAGCCGCCGTGGGCAAGGGCGCAGCGGCCAAGGAGCAGGTCGCCTTCATGATCCGCTCCATGCTGCGCCTGCGCGAGACGCCCCCCGCCGACGCGGCGGATGCCATTGCCGTGGGCCTCGCTCATTTTCAAAATGCCGATGCGGGCCGAGCCCTCCAAGTCGAGCGACGGCGCGTGTGAGAGAGAGTGATGAAGTCACTAGCCAACAGTGGCGTGTTCCGTCATAATCCGCGCCGCTCGACACCCTTTGTTAACTATCCATCATCGTCATGAACCGCACCGCCGCCTGCCTCGCCCTTGTTTTTCTGAGCCTCCACACCCGAGCCCAGGAGACCACTGCTCCTGATCCCAAGGGCTTCGAGTTTAAAGACGGCGACCGCGTCGTGCTGCTTGGCAGCACCATCATCGAGCGCGACCAGCGCTACGGGCATCTTGAGACGGCGCTGGCGCTGGCACTTGGGGACAAGACCATCAGTGTGCGTAATCTTGCCTGGAGTGGCGACACCGTCTTCGGCGATGCACGCTCCTACTTTGGCCCGCCCAGCGAGGGCTTGCAGCGGCTAGCGGCGCATCTGGATTTGCTGAAGCCCACCGTCGTGCTCGTCTGCTACGGCACCGACTTGGCTCACGATGGGCTGAAAACGCTGCCTGCCTTCCTCACAGGCTACCGGGCGCTGCTCGACGAAGTGCGCGAGAAAGCCCCCGGCGTGCGCCTCATTTTGATGCCGCCCGTGCCGCTGGAAACACTGCCTGCGCCGCTGCCCGACCAGACCGCTGCCAACAAAAACCTCGCCCTGCTGCGCGACGCGCTGGCCAAGTTTGCCAAGACACAGAACGCCTTTTTCATCGACACCTTTGAAGCCATGGGTGGCACCCCGAGGAGCGGCATCACCGAGCGTCCCCTCACGGAAAATGGCGTCCACTACACCGAGGCAGGCTACCGCGTGCTGGTAGGAAAAATCGTCGCAGCGCTGGGGCTCAAAATGACCGCGACAGCACCCGCAGCCGCCGAGGAGCTACGCCGTGCAGTCGTCGCCAAGGACACACTTTTCTTCAATCGCTGGAGGCCACAAAACGAGACCTACCTCTTCGGCTTCCGCAAGCATGAGCAAGGCCAGAACGCCAAAGAGATCCCCATGTTCGACCCACTCATCGAAGCCGCCGACAAGCGCGTGCAAGAACTAAAAGTCGCCGCGCTAGCTTCCGGGAAGCAGCCTTGAGTGGGACGAGCGCAGCATACGGCGGCAGAACCCTTCCGGTTAATCCACCCAGTTCGCATATCGAAGCCCAGGCACCTGTGCAAAGTCCACGGAATTCCGTGTGAGTAATAGCGCGTCGTGAGCAAGGGCGATGCAGGCGATTTTCAAGTCCAAGGTGCCTATGCGCGCACCTGCCTTGCGGAACTTCACAAACAAGTCTGCCGATTCCACGTCCCATAGAAACATGGCCCACTTCGAGAAAATCTCTACGCTCTGATGAAGCCGATGATAGACCTGGATTTGATCGTGGGAGTTTTTAGTGCGGCGGTTCAACTCAGAAAGCCAGCCGCGCATGGATTCTTCAATGCTAACCACCGTCAAAGCCGCATCTTCGGCTGACTCCTGCATTCTCTTTCGCAGGCGTTGTCCGCGCTCTGAGGCGCTGAGAAATTCCCGGATCATGTTGATATCAAGAACCAGCACGATCCGCTTCGACTCCTTCCTTGTCCCATGTTTGAGTTTTCCTCCACGCCTCACCTGCATCCATGGCGTCGTCGAATAGGGTGTCATTCGCAAACATCCCAAACGTGCTCATCCAGCCTTTCCCAGAGGCTTCAGGCTGCATGGGCTGACTGATTTTCATGACAGCCATATCATGCTCCAGTGCTTCCACGCGCTCGACTAATGATCTATTCATGGCGGCAGAATAGGATACTTAATAGGCTACGGCAATGAGTTCTCAGCTCCGCCATTCCTGGCTGCTTCTAGATCCCCACGCCCTTACTTGATCGGCGAGAAGTCCGTGGGCTTCATGTAGATGCTTTTCACGCCTTCGCTCAGGGGCTCGATGGTGAGTGAGCCGCCTGCGGCTTTTTCACTGGCGGCGCGGGCTTCGATCCAGAGGGGGTCGGCGCGGAAGGCGGCGAAGGAGGCTTGGCCGGCTTCCTTGCTGGCGTGGGCGAGGACGTAGATGAGCTGTGTGGCGGCACCGTCGGCGGCATCGCTGGGGGTGGTGTAGAGCACATTGGTCATGCCGTGTTTTTCAAACAGCTTGCAGGTGTGGTCGCGGAAGCGAGCCAGCAACGCGGTGCGACGAGCTTCGTCGGGGCAGATGTAGGTGCGCAGTTCAAAGGTGCGCTCGGGGCTCGCGGCCGTGAGCTTGAGCATGGGCGAGAAGTCGGTGGCCGTGCCGAAGATGGACTGGGGCTTCTTGGCTAAAATCTTGCCATTGGCCTCGCTGGCGGCTGCGGCTGCCTTCCAGTCGGGATCGGAAACAAAGGCTTTCCACGACTCCTTGGCGGCGTCGCGGCTCTTGTGGGCGACGAAGTAAATGAGGGTCGTCTCGGAGCCGTTTTCGACATCCACAGGCACCCAATAGCCGATGTTTTCCATGCCATGTTTTTCAAACAGCTTGCAGGTGTGCTCGCGAAAGCGCTTCAGCAGATCGGGTAGTTTGCCGGGGTTGGTGGTGTAGATGCGCAATTCATAGGCGCGGGTGTCGGCGGCGGTGGCGGGCATGGCGAAGGCGAGGAGCAGGAGGGTGGAGAGAAGTAGAGCGATGGATTTCATAGCGTGAGTAGAACGGAGAGAATGCGAGCATTGAGCATCGAAGATGGAAGATTGAACATCAAGCATCAGGTTGCCTGCGGTCGCTTGTGCATCGCCGATTCCGACGTTAGCCGTCACCCTGCCTCGACTTTGCACTGCCTCGCCGTCGGCACCTATCCCCATCTACCATGAGCCGCCGCGACATTTATTACTGGAAGTGTGACCGCCCAGCCGCCTTTCACGGCACCCAGGAGCAGCGCCCACTCGATCCCCAGCTCGAGCCGCAGTTGCTTGCCGTTTTGCAGGAGCGACTGCGCACGCCGCACATCAAGCTTTCGCCAGCGGCGACCCAGGGCAACCACCTTACCTGGAATGCAGACGTCGCTGGCGAGGCCATGTTTGTCCGTGTGGAGAACGGCCCCGAGCAGGATGAGCAGCTCGCCATTGAGTCCCAAGTCATGGCCACCGTCGCGGCTACGGGAGTCCGTGTGCCAAAGGTCTTTGCCGTAGATGCCAGTCGCTCGCAGGTGCCCTTTGCCTGGCAAGTGATGGAGCGCATCCCTTTCCCCGACCTGAATCATTGGCATAAGGCAGGCACCCTCGCGCATTCGCGTATCGCGTTCGACATCGGTGCAGCCGTAGCCACTTGGCAGACGATTCAGCCCACAGGCTTTGGCCCCTTGGCCCTGTCTGATGCTCCGGGGAAAAGCGACCTCGTCGGACTGCATGGCCGCTATGCAGACTACTTCCACCTCCGCCTGGAGCAGCACCTGAGCTTCCTGGTGGAAAAGCAGTTCCTTAGCCGCGAGCAGCGTCTCGACATCGAACAAGCCATCGCCGCGCATCAGCCCCTGCTCCAGCTCGACCACGGCTGCCTCGTTCACAAAGACCTCGCGCTTTGGAACATCCTCGGCAGCGA
This sequence comes from Verrucomicrobiota bacterium, assembly GCA_031411235.1. Taxonomy (GTDB): domain Bacteria; phylum Verrucomicrobiota; class Verrucomicrobiia; order Verrucomicrobiales; family Verrucomicrobiaceae; genus JANOAR01. The sequence goes on from JANOAR010000259.1 coordinate 11,632, forward strand.
GGATCACATCGCCGCCTTCATCGACTTCGATGACGCCATCTCCGGCGACCCCATGGACGACCTTTCCCTACTCGCCTGCTTCCACGATGCCGCGTTTCTCACCCAAGCCTTCGAGGGTTTTCAAACCATTCGTCCCTTGCCCGAGCACCATCGCCAGCGCTTCTGGTTGCACCTGCTGCGCAACATGATCGTCAAGGCCGTCATCCGCGTCGGCGCAGGCTACTTCGACCGCAGCGATGGCTTCTTCCTCATCGGCGCGGGCAGCAGCGGTGCGGACTTGCGGCGCGTCACCCACGAGCGCATTGCCCTCGCCTTGCATGGCCTTCGCACCGACGGCGATTTGTCCTTGCTGAAGCCCTGAGAGCGAGCCCTCAGTTCGCCTATTCTTTATGTCCCCCTCCCCACCATGCATCGGCACTTGGCTCTCCTTTGGCTCGCCCGCCATCGCTGAACTCGCCGCACTCTCCGGCTTCGACTGGGTGCTGTTCGATCTTGAACACGGTTGCGAAGCCGAAGCCGCCCTGCCCGGCCAACTGCGAGCCCTGCGCGGCAGCCGCACGCAAGGCATCGTACGAGTCGGTGCCCCACATCCTGACCAAATCGCCCGCGTGCTCGACTGGGGTGCTCACGGCCTTATGGTGCCGCATGTGAATAGCGCCGCCGAAGCCGAAGCCATCGTCCAAGCGGCCCATTACGCCCCACGCGGTCATCGCGGTGTATCGCGCACCGTCCGCACCTATGACTATGGTCTGACGCCACCGAGCAACGACTCGCCCAAGCCTCTGATCATGGCCCAGATCGAGACCATCGAAGGCGTCAAACATGCCGCCGAGATCGTCAACGTGGAGGGCATCGACGTGCTCTTCGTCGGCCCGGCGGACATGCAGTACGATCTCAGCCACCGCCCCGCCAGCCCCGTCGGCGACTTCGCCCAATGCCTGCGCACCGTCGTCGCTGCCGCCCAGGCCGCAGGCAAAGCCTCCGGCATCCTCGTCCGCGACCTCGCCGACGTGCCGCACTATCGCGACCTCGGCTTCACCCATATCGCCGTGGACTCCGACATCGCCATCCTGCGCAAGGCTTGGCAGCAAACACGCCTCAAATGTGCGCCCGCTGTGTCTTAGCGATGAGACTACTTTCAGGCCATCAAGCCTCCGTCACCTCTTCTCAACTGCGGTTTTATAGGTTCCTATGCGCCTGCTCCTCCTCACTGGGCTACTTGCCTGCGCTACTTGTGGCCAAGCTGCCGCCCCCTGGCACGTACGCGCGTGGCAGACGGATGAGGGGCTGGCGAGTAATGAGGTCTTCAGTGTCGCGCAGGCGGTGGATGGCGGGATGATCATTGCCGCGCGGGGTGGGCTCTCGCGCTTCGATGGCTGGCGGCTGCGAGCGGTACCAGTCGAGCTGGCGGCCAATGGCGACCGCACCCTCAGCGCGGCCTTGCCAGCCCGCGATGGTTCTCTGTGGTTCCTTAATGCCGATGGCATCGGCCAGCAGCGTGGGGGTGCCGAGCAGCCGAGGGTTCCCGTGCGCAAGTTCAATCCTGCGGGGAAACCTTCCGCTTTTTTTGAGCACCGCGATGGCAGTGTGTGGCTTTGTTTTGAGGGTGG
>JANOAR010000260.1:0-13373 GCA_031411235.1 Verrucomicrobiota bacterium
CGACATCCCGCTGCGCAAGCAACGCACGCTGGACTTGAAGGTCACAGGCACTGTCGGCACGTCCCTGCGCATCGAGTGCGGGGCCGTCGCCGTGGAGTCGGCAATGGAGTTGCAACAAGCCCAAAAGCGCCCGCTCACCCTCGAAACGGTGCGTGATCAAATGAGCCGTCTCGGTGGCACGACGCTCGAACTCGGCGAGGTGGAATTCGCTGTCGATGGCGCGGTGATGCTGCCGCTCAGTGAGCTGAATCGGATGCGGCGCGTGCTCGTTGAAGAACTTGCATTGGGCGCTGATCCCATCGCCCATTCGGTGAGTGCTGCGGCCAAGCCCGTGGTCACTCTCGAAACCCTCCTCGCCCCCATCGCCGCCGCGCGCGCTCAGGTTTCCGATCCATCCACCATCGACCATCCACCAGCCACCAGCCTCCACGTCCTCTGCCGCACCCCCGCACATATCACCGCTGCGCTCGATCTCGGCATTCCACGGCTCTATATCGACTTTGAGGATATCCGCCTCTTCGGCGATGTGGTGAAGCGCGTGCGCGACTACGATGGCAGGACCAAGGACGGCAAGCGCAGCGAGGTCTTTCTGGCCACGCCGCGCATTCAAAAATCCGGCGAGGCAGGCTTTTTTAAGCTCATCGAACGCGCTGCGCCCGATGGCGTGCTGATCCGCAATCTAGGCGCACTGGCCTTCTTCAAAGACAGCCCGGTGCGCGTGACGGGCGACTTTTCGCTCAACGTCGCCAACCCGCTGACTGCGGATTTCCTGAAGCAGCACACCGCGCTGGAGCAGCTCACCCTAAGCTATGATTTGAACCTGGAGCAAGTGCTCGATCTGCTGCGCGCGGCCCCGCCCGAGTGGTTCGAGATCACGCTGCACCAGCACATGCCGATGTTTCACATGGAGCACTGCGTTTTCGCCGCGTTCATGAGCGAGGGCAAGGACTCGAACAGTTGCGGCAGGCCCTGTGAAAAGCACGTTGTGAAACTGCGCGACCGCGTCGGCATGGAGCATCCGCTGAAGGCCGATGTGGGCTGCCGCAACACGCTGTTTAATGCCGTGCCCCAGACCGGCGCGCGCTTCATCGGCGACTTGCTCGGCGCGGGTCTGCAACACTTCCGCGTGGAGCTGCTGGAGGAGTCGCGCGAGCAAGCCGAGCAAGTGCTGCGCAGCTACCAGCAACTGCTCGCTGGCCAACGCAGCGGCGATGAAGTGTGGCGCGAGCTGAAGGCGCAGTCACAGCTCGGCGTGACGCGCGGCACGATGGCGGAACTGGGGCGTGAGCCGTCGGCCATGCGGGCATAAAAAAGCCGGGGCCAAGTGGACACTCATCCACTCAACCCCGGCCTCACCATGAATTACCAGTACCAAAACAGAAATGACTAAGCCTTGACCAGCGCCTTGGTGCGTGGGCGACGGGTGGGGGCGCTGACCTCGGCGAGTGGCCGGAAATTGTCGCCAAAAAGGTACTGGCGGGCGGCCTCGACTTGTCCCATTGAGCGCTTGAGCCACTTGCTGTATTCCTTGCCAAAGATGGCCTCTGGCGTGGCTTCCAGTAGGGAGGCTGGCAAGTTGGTGTGGCAGGCGCGGAAGGCATTTTCCATCTCGGCACCCGCCTCGGGGAAGCGCAGTTCCACCGCTTCGAACATATCCATCACCCGTGCGGCGTAGCTGGAATCCCAGGCTCCATCATCGTCTTCGTAGGCGCTGGTGGTGTTGTGGGCGATGAGATACTGGACGTTGTCCGAGAAGATCTCTGCAGCCTCGGTGACGGCATCAAAGCTTTCGGGGGTATTCGTCACTGGCAGAACGATGGTGATTTCCACCCCCATCTCTGGTAGGATGTTGTACAGCTCATGCTTTTCGTAGAGCTTGGCGAAGACTTCGCCCATGCCACTGGCGATCTCGACAACGGTGATCGCGTTGTCATCGACGTGCGCGGTCAGCTCGGCGATGGCGCTGTGGCTCGGATTCAGATAGAGGGCGTCCGGCTCGATGCTCGACTCCTCTTCATCAATGACGATGAATTGGTGTGGCACATGGTGTTGGCTGAGATAACGGCGGAGGAGTCGCACCACGGTGCTCTTACCTGCGCCCGAGAAGTCATTTTGAATGAGGATGAGTTTCTTCATAATTTGAAGGGTTGACCCCGCAATTATGCAAAATATGAAATTTATGGCAAGTAAAATATTTTATATTTGTGAAATTTTTCTATTTATGAGCTTCAAAGCTCTCGCAGCTACTTCTGGCGTCTTGAGTAAAACCTCAACCTTCGCCTGGAATTCGTTTCGTTGGCTTCATGAGGAAGCCCATTGCTTGCCTGTGTGGAATCTGATATTCACTACGCGTCCGATACCGCTATGAGCCGACACGACCCCCATGCTGATGATTTTAGCTTCCTACCGACTGTGGATGACACAGAGGCCTTGGATCCGAGGGAACTGTGGATGCGGGCCAGAGCGCTCCAAGGCAACCCGGATGATGAGCTAGAGGTAGAAGACGAAGCCGAGGAAACGACAGCCGAAGCCGCCTACACTGCTGAGGCTGAAGTTGAAACGATCCACGCTGAAGCCACGGAGGAAGTTTGGGATGACATCGTGCAGGAGGCCTATGAGCCGCCCGCCGATGAGCCCATGGCCAATGAAGAAGTATGGCCAGACATCCAGGCAGACGGCGATCCCGAGCCTATCCATGTCGAGGACACTGGCGATTTTCCTGTTCAAAGCACGTCACACGAGCCTGAGGAGTTGGTCGCAGAATGGGAGCACCTTGATGACGGCGAGTTAGTCGAATTCAGCGATGAGGTAGAGCAGTCCGATGCCGGGCTCGTTGAGCTAGCGCCTGTTCCGTTCGTCGAACCTCATGCCGCAGCGTTTGCAAAGCTCGAAATGGCTTTGGCTGAAGAGGGCGAGAATTTCAGCCAAGAGCCAGAAAGCTACCTCGAACAAACTGCCGCTGTGGTGCTGGGCGCTAGCAATGCCGAGGCTCCCGAGGCCCCTGCCGACAACGCTGCGGAGCTGGCCAAGGCCAAGCGCAGCGCCCTCATGGTGGCGCTTACCACCGTGGCAGGGATCATGCTACTGCTCATGCTCGTGCGCATCGTTGTGCCCGAAATTCCCGCCGCCGAGATCACGGCCTACAGCGCTGCCGATGCCATCACCGAGAGCGAGTCATTGAAAAAAATCGCTTCCGCCGCGCCACAGACCACGCCCATGGCTGCCTCGCTGATGCCCATCGCGGCTGCTGGGGTGAGCGACATCGCCATTCCTCAGGTGGACATTACCACCAGCAGCTCGGACTTAAATATAGGCAGCAGTATGGGCAGCTTCAGCGGCGGCGTGAGCAGTGGCACGGCGGGAGGCACGATCTCCTTCATGGGCAATCGCGGCACTGGGCGGCGCATTGTTTATGTCGTGGACGTTTCAAGTTCCATGTCGGCCCGTGGTACAGGTGAGGGCTCGGGGATCACGCGTTTTGAACTGCTGAAGCGCGAACTCAGCCGCAGCGTCACGGGGATGCCCGCTGGGGCGCAGTACCAGGTCATTTACTTCAGCGACTTCGCCTGGGCTCATAATGAGGTGGACAGCACCAAGCCAGCGGAGTTGCAGAAGGCTTTTTGGGAGATCAGCAGTGACACCGTCGCCACCGCCAAAATACCCCATGCCCGCTACATCACCGCCAACATGAGCACCCTGCGGCGGAGCAAAGAGATCATCGAAGGCTCCGACAATCCAGGCGGCACGAACTGGGGCTCGGGGCTCATCATGGCGCTGAGCATGAGGCCCGCACCCGATGTGATTTTCTTCATGACCGATGGCAATCGTAACGATGAGTCGGGCTGGATCGAGGCCGTCACCGCCTTCAATGCCAAGCAAGGCGGGCGCACCGTCATCCATACCACGGCGATGATGGATCCCGACGCCGCGACCGAGCTGAATCAGATGGCCAGCAACAATCGTGGCAAATTTTCCGTCGTTCTGGGCAATGGCAAAGTGCTCAAAGGCGAGGATTGGTTTAAAGGCGTGCGGCAGTAGCCGCTGCGGTTGATGGACTGTCACCCAGCGGCACGCTGCGCCAAGCCTGCACCACTGGCCAGTCTGCGGCGGCGAGATCATACTGCTCAAGGTTATCCCTCTCCACCCAGGCGAGTGCTTCATGCTCGCGAGCCACGGGTGGGGCGCTGTGCTCCAGCAAGTGGCAGATAAAAGGAATCATCTCGACGGTGCCACGTTCATACTCATGCAGCGATCTAGGCAGGGCCGCGACCACAGCGATTTCGCAGCCGAGTTCCTCTGCAATCTCGCGCCGTATGGCCTGCTCGGCAGACTCACCAGGCTCGACTTTGCCACCGGGGAATTCCCACTTGAGCGCCAAATGTTTGCCCATGGGACGCTGCGCCAGCAGCACGGAGGAGCCGCGCAAAATCAGCGCACAAACGACGGGGATGGTAGGCATAAGCGGGGAAGGGAATGATGAATGGCAAAGGATGTAGTTCGACATTCGACATTCGTCATTCATCATTCCCCTCCCATGAACCGTACCATCACCACATTTGTCCTCGGCCTCGTTGCCCTGGGTTCCTCACTGCTAGCTGCCGATCCCGTCAAGCCCCTGCGCGTGCTGCTCGTCACGGGCGGCTGCTGCCATGACTATGAGAAGCAGCACCTCATCCTCGGCGAAGGCCTCGCTGCGCGTGCCAATGTCGAAATGACCTTTGCCCACAACCCCGACAAGACCACCAAGTGCGCCTTCGACTTGTTTAAAAACAAAGACTGGGCCAAGCCCTTCGACGTGGTCATCCATGACGAATGCTCTGCCGACGTCACCGATCCTGAATACGTGGGCAACATCATCGCCGCCCATCGCAGCGGCACACCAGCGGTGAATCTGCACTGCGCCATGCACAGCTATCGCTGGGGCAACTTCAAAGACCGCGTGGCGGCTGGTGCCGATAACTCCCATTGGTATGAGATGCTGGGATTGCAGTCCACAGGCCACGGCCCGCAGGAGCCCATCGCCCTGTCATTTGTGGACAAGGAGCATAGCATCACCAAGGGCATGGCCGACTGGACGACCATCAAAGAGGAGCTGTACAACAATGTGCAACTGCTCGGTGCGCACCCACTGATCAAAGGCAAGCAGACCTTCACCGACAAGAAGAGCGGCGAAGTAAAAGAAACGGAAACCGTTGTCGCTTGGACTAATGAATTTGGTGACAATAAGACCCGCATCTTCAGCACCACTGTCGGGCATAACAACGACACCGTCGCCGATGCTCGCTATCTCGACCTCGTCGCTCGTGGTGTGCTCTGGGCCGCTGGTAAAATCGCTGCCGATGGCAAGCCTCTGCCTGGCTACGAAGGGAAGAAGTAGAACTCATAGCCACTGGAGGACAGGACTCCTGTCCTCCATCGGTCATCACTTTTTAGTCGGCAACAGCACTGATCCTGGCAGCTCGCGGCTGGTCTCTATCATCGTTTGCTGGTTGGCTTTTAAATAAGGTGCGATCTCGACTAAATCGGGCAGCACCAAATTCACAGGGAAGCTTTTTGGCATCAGCTTGCTGCTGGCAAAGCCCGCTGGTTCTAGGAGCCAAAGGCGTGCCGCACGTGACTTCCACTCTTCGCCAGGTACCACAAAGGCAATGATTGCGGTGCTTTCGGGCGCAGGGGCAGGGGGAAAAGAAAGCACGGTTTGCAGCGTGCTATTGGCGGCTTGCCGAGTGGCATCCAGGCGGATATCCATGATCAATTCACGCCCGACATACATACGCCGCGCCGCCGATGCGATCTGCGAGCGCGAGGCCTCGTCGGCCACCACACCTCGCAGTAGAACACGCTGCGCATAGGCCGCGAGGAGGAGATGAGGCGGGTAATGGGCTGTGGGCAAGGGCTTGGCACTGCTGCTCGTACCATCGAGCCAGGCCACCGTCGCTGCGAGATCGGTCTGGCCGAGGCGAGGATCGAAGCCCACGGGCCAGGCCTTGGCGGGCAGAGCCTCGGCACGATCCGGCGATACCGCCTTGGCATCCAGCACCGTCCAGCCTTTGCCAGGAATTCCGAGGGCGAGGAGCTGGCCCGTACTGGCCATGGGTAAGCTCGGCAGCGCTTGGGTGAGAACGTCGGGTGTAGGCTCGGGGCGACGGTTAGCGGAGAGCATCATCTCATCGTGCAAGCGGCGCTGCGGGTAGGATTTCGCCACGATATTGCTGAGCTGCTGGATCAGCGTCTCACTGCCCAGTTCGCCCTTCAGCAGCACATCCGCACCACGCACGGCGAGAAGCACATGGCCGCTGGGCAGGGTGGCGAGCCGCTGCTGCTCGGTGCGTGCATCATGCTCCGCCGCATGGGCAATCCGCAGTCGCACGACCTCGGCTGCGATCCCCTCCTCCCAAGCGTCAAGTGGCATACCATGGGCGATGAGTTGTGTGCGCAGAGCCTGCACAGGTAGGGCGAGATCCAGCAGCGCCCAGGGCTCGCCGAGCTGCGTCACCGCCAGTAAGGCAGAGCGCAGGGCCGCGCTATCGAGTCGCGGTGAGGACTCCAGCGTGGGCTCCAGTGGCGAGGCTTCCATGAGCAACTCATCATCCGCGCTCATGTTGTCTTTTAAACGCTCGCCCAGTAGGCCTGCTGAGCGCACGCTCTCGGCGATGCGCTGGGATTCCAGTATGGAGGCTGCCACGCCGTGGAGTTGGATTTTGGCCGTCGTCGCAGCGAGCACACTCCATCCCAGGGCACGCGGTTGCACGAGCAGTTCATCGCGCACCCGCCGCAAGGGGGACAAGCCGGAAACCAAGGGCAGCGCAGGGGCCACGCGCAGTTCATCGCCCAGCAGTGCTAGCGCACGCTGGCGCTCTGTCTCACGCAGCACTTTGCCCGTCAGCGTGGCTTCCCTCCCTGTGACGACGACCATCAAGCCGTCGAAGGGGCTGCCTGCGGTGCGCAGTTGTTTCGTCGCGGCTGCCTGCAACACGCCCTGCACATGCAGAGCGAGCAGCACCGCCGCAATGAGCAGCAGTGCGCCAGCAGCAGCGATGAACCAGAGCTTTTTCATGGGATGGTGAGTGCGCAGATAGTCACGGAGCAGCCGTGGCGAAAGAAAATAATTTGCTCATGGCTATGACTATCGGGCACGAAACTGCGGAGTGAATAATCCAGGCTAAGGAACGATTCGCTACGTATCTGCATCCTGTTGGCAACCCCAACACGCGAGCTAACTTCGATGTTCACCGCACCTTCGACACTTCGCGCTCACTTTCCGCTGTTCCATGTTCCAGTCTTCGTCACCTCATATCACCGCACCTTTGCTCGCCCAGTTGCCGAGCGAGTTGCCTGTGATGGTGCTGCCCGATTGTTTCCTCTTTCCTGGGTGCTACTTGCCCCTGTTTATTTTTGAAAAGCGCTACCAACTCATGCTGGCTCACGCCTTACGCACCGAGCGAATGTTTTGCATCGGCACCCGGTGCGGAGCCGAGGAGAGCGGCCAGGATGACGTCATCCAAGTCTCCTGCGCAGGCATCGTGCGAGCCTGTGTGAAGCAGTGCGACGGCACCTCGCACCTCATGCTTATGGGCGTGCAGCGCGTGCGCTTCACCGGGTGGCTGGAGCCTTCACCTTTCTGCATCGCTACCATCGAGCCGATACTCTCGGTGCGCGGCGAGGAGTCGCAGCTTATCGCCTTGCGCGATGAGGCTCTCAGCCTTCTGCCAGCCTGCCCCAGCGAGGCCTCTGAGGCCAAGGCAGCCCTGCTCGCGCAAATTCGAGCCGAGGCCGATCCTGAATTGATCTGCGACATCCTCACCTACAATTTTCTGCATTGCCCCAGCCTGCTTCGCGAGTCCTTGGCGGAGGCCTTTGTGCCACGGCGCTACGAGTTGCTCATCAATGAGCTGAAGCGCAAACAAGCGCTGAAGTAAGCAGCGTGGTCAGGCTTGCATTGACTTCTCGCAGCGCGGCAGTCAGCATCAGCGCACCATGACTGCTCCAACCTCACACTTCCCTCGTCGGCATTTTATCACCACGCTCATCGGAGCCTCGGCGGCTACCGCGCTGCACGCGCAAAAGGCCGCGCTGAACTACAAGGGCGAGAACATCCTGTATGGCCTCGTGACCTACCAATGGGCGAAAGACTGGGATCTCCCCACCCTCATCGCCAACTGCGAAAAGGCCCAGGTTTTACATGTCGAACTGCGCGTGGAACACGCCCACGGCGTCAGTCCTGCCCTCACGCCAGAGCAACGCAAAGAGGTGCGCAAGCGCTTCGAAGACTCCCCCGTGGATCTGCTCGGCATGGGCACCAATTTTGAATTTCATGCCGCCGACCTGGCCAAACTGAAGGACAACATCAAAGGCGCGAAGGACTTCATCAAGCTCAGCCACGACATCGGCGGCACAGGCGTGAAGGTGAAACCCAATGCGTTGCCCAAGGAGATCGCCAAAGAAAAAACGCTGGAGCAAATCGGCAAATCGCTGGGCGAACTCGGTGACTTCGCCAGCGGCTTCGGCCAAGAGATTCGCCTCGAAGTCCACGGCGGTGTCACCGACCTCGGCGACATCCTCACCGTTATGAAAACGGCGGAGCGCGACAACGTTCGCGTGTGCTGGAATAGCAACCCCGCCGACCTTCTCGGCGAGGGCCTCGCGGCCAACTTCGCCAAGGTGAAGGACTACCTCGGGCGCACAGTTCATGTGCGCGATGTGCCGCAGAAGGATTATCCCTTTGATCAACTCGCAGCCTTGCTGGTGGAGGCCGACTACGATGGCGTCGTCTGTCTCGAAGGCCACAAAGTGCCCGAGGGCGATGTGGTCGCCGCGCTCGCCGAGCAGCGCGAACGATGGGCCGCGATGATTATGACTGCGAGGAAGGCATAGACTCGATAAACTCCAGAGCCTTCTGCAAGCTCGACTGCTGGAGGAAATGCCGCAGCCGCGCAGGGCACGCGGCTTCATGCTCGGCACGCCAGACATCAATGGATTCCGAGGCGGCTTGCAGTGCGGCTAGTTGCGCAGCGGGATCGGCGTCTCGGAGCGCTGTATCAGCGATGATGGAAAGTCGCTGCTGGAGTCGATCGCGAAGGAGTAAAAAAGGAGGTGGCATGGGGTTTTTGAAGAAGCGGTTAAATCATCTTTCAGCAACCCCCTTTGTTATGTGAGGAACATGAAATCAACTGTGGTGAAACCCAGGGAAAATAGAAATTTTAAAACAAACCAAGGCGGCGTGCCGGAAGTTTTAAAAATAAACCAAGAATGACTTGTCGAATGAACACTCATTGCCCTACACAGTGGCCCAGTAATTTCAAAAAAGGTCTCCCCTTCTAACTTCACTGCGCTAGAGGACATGCCCCCAATTTTCCCCCACTCTCCCACCTTCTCTCCCAATGGTCCCACGCGATGAAAACCCCACGCCTCTCCATCACGACCGCTCTAAATCTAAAAGTGAACCCGTCTCCGCGACCTCGGTAACATCGTTCTGGCACCGCACCTGTGAACTGCTCAAAACTCGCATCGGCAGCGAGTTCCAGCGCTGGTTCAACGGCCTCACCGCCGAGACCGACGAAAGCGGCAACGTCATCGTCCATGTGCCCAACCCGATCCATCAACTCTGGATCGAGAGCAACTACCTCGCCGTGCTCAGCGACGCTCTCGCCGAAGTGCTCGGCGGCCCGCGCCAGATCAGCTTCCGCAACGAGCCCATCGTCGAGCGAAGTGCTGCCGACAGCGCCTCGCCCGACCTCGCGCTCGCCTATCGCAAAGGGGATAAAGTCATCGACCGCGATAGCCGCGTCGTTACCGACAGCCCGCGTGCGCCCGAGAGTCTCGCCGAGGCAGGGCTGAACCCTCGCTTCACCTTCGACAACTTCGTCGTAGGCACCACCAACAGCTACTGCGCTGCCGTGGCCAAGGCCGTCGCCGAGAAGCCAGGGCGCATCTACAATCCGCTGTTTTTCCACTCCGTGCCAGGGCTTGGGAAGACCCATCTATTACACGCCATCGGGCGCGAGATCATGTTCCGCAAAAAGCGCTGCGTGGTTCGCTACGTCAGCTCGGAGACGTTCACGAATGAGTTCATCGACGCCATCCGCAAGCAGACGCTCACCGAGTTCCGCCGCAAGTATCGCCGCGTCGATGTGCTGCTCATCGACGACGTGCATTTCTTTGCTGGCAAGGACAGCACGCAGGAGGAATTTTTCCACACCTTCAACGAACTCTTCAACAACACGAAGCAGATCATCCTCGCCAGCGATCGAGCGCCTGGCGACATCAAGAACCTGGAGCAGCGCCTCGTCTCGCGCTTCGAGTGGGGCCTCACCACGCAAATTCAGATGCCCGATCTGGAGACGCGCATCGCGATTTTACAGCGCAAGGCAGAAGACTTCGGCGCTCACCTCGAGCCCTGGGTCATCGAATACATCGCTCAGCGCGTTCGCACTGACATCCGCAAGCTCGAAGGCTCCCTCATGCGCGTCGCCGCCCATGCCTCGCTTGATGAGTCCAAGCTGACCGAGAACACCCTGGAAAACCTGCTGCGAGACGTGCTGGAGCAGGATCCTGGTCGCGTGGTGAACATCGACCGCATTCAGAAACTGGTCGCCGAGCAGTATGATATTCGCATGTCGGAACTCATCGGTCGCAGCCGCCCCAAGATGATCGCGGAAGCCCGCCAAGTGGCCATGTACCTAGTGCGCGAGATGGCCAAAATCTCGCTGGTGGAAGTCGGCAAAGCCTTCGGTGGCCGCGATCACGGCACCGTCATTCACGCCTGTAAAGTCATCGTCGCCCGCATGGAGCAGAGTGCGGAATTCAGAGCAATGATCGTGGAGTTGCGCGTGAAGATTTCGGCGGCGTAAGGCGGGGGGAATCACTGCATCACGATCTTCACCTTCCCTGCCTTTGGCACAGGTGAGGCGAAGCTATCGGTGAGCGTGTGACCGCTGACAGGGCGAGGCACTGCGGGCACAGGTTGCTGCTCGGCATCCAGCGCGGCTTTCAGCGCACCTTCGACCATCTGGCCGCAGTGAATTTTCATCGGCGGCAGGGCACCGAGTGGGGCGGAGAGTTCTGTGGCCGACATCGCTAGGGCTTCATCGCGAGTCTTCCCCCGAATGAGTTCTGTGGCCATGCTGGCCACGGCGATGGCGGTTTGGCAGCCGAAGCTCTGGAAGCTCGCGCGGTCGATGACCTTCTTCCCGTCTTGCTCGCGGTACTTGATCCACATGCGCAGCATATCGCCGCAATCGGGGCTGCCGACCGTGCCCACGGCATCGGCGTCGGCCATTTCACCGAGGTTGCGGGGATTGGCGATGGCGTCTTGGAGAGTGGCTTCGTTCATGGAGGGAGGGAATAGATTTGAGGCTCAGTCTTCCATCTCCAGGCGGTAGCGTGGCAGGCTTGGATTCACTTCGATGCTATACGCATCAATGCCACCGCTGAGCGCCTTGGTTTCGCTGAAGCCGTGGCCGATGAAGTAGGCCACGGCATCGAGTGAGCGTGTGCCCTGATGATCATAGAGGACGACGGGCTGGGTCTTGTCCCAGGTATCGAAGATGGTCTGCAACAGCGTCTGGCTAAAAAGCTGCGCGCCGGGAATGCTCACTGCTTCGTGCTCCTCGGCCATTCGTACATCGAGGATTTTCAGCTCAGGGTTGGCCACTCGCAGGGCTTCAAACTCCTGCGGGCTAAGCTGCAAGCGAGCGTCCGCGTCGTGGCTGCTCTGGATGTGCGCGATGGCTTCGGCGACTGGGATATTTTCATTGCGCTCGCACACTTGGCCCAGCGTCTCCTCGGGGTTGAAGCCGCAGCTCTTGCAGCCACCGATGTGATACTGAGCAAACAAAGTGCGCTGGGCTCCAGGGTAACTCTGAAGCAGAGAGGACATGGTGGTGGTGGCGTCGAGTGGGGGCATGGGTGAGGGGATGGGAGACAATGAGACAATGAGACAATGAGACGATCAGACAATCAGACAATCAGAGGATGAAGTCTTGAGGATAGAGGAATCTGTGGACGCTTGAGAAGCACACGCAATGCAAAACCATCCCGAGCAACACTGTCTCTTGCTGGCACGAAAACGACTCTTCTGATCGTCTCATTGTCTCCCCCTTCCCTCACCCCAGGCTCTGAAATAAATCCTGCGTCGGCCACTCACTGATGGCTCCTGCGGCTTTGTGGATGGTGTTTTGGATGTCCACGTTGCTGGCGTCGAAGGGCTGCGGGCGCTGGTTTAGCAGCACGACCCAGTCGAAGCCATCGCCGAGGCGCGTGAGGATGCTTTTGGTGCCTGGCAGACCACCGATGTACCAGAGGTTGGGGCGGCCTCCCTGGCCTTTGGGATTCACATACCAGCCGAGTCCGTGGTAGGCTCCTTTGAGCCCCACTGAGCCAGGGGCCACGCTGGTATAGACGGCTTGCAGTGTCTCGGGTTTGAGCAAGGGCTGCGCGGCTTTTTCATCCAGGCGCACGGTGAAGCGCAGCAGGTCGGCGACGCTCGCGACCCAGCCTCCATTGGCATCATTCGTGGCGAGCGAAAAGCTGCCATAGGTGCTCTCGCCGGGTTGGTAGTAGCTCACCTCGCCGGGCAGGGCACGCGTCGAGTCGCCCAGGGCCATGCGGCTTACGCCACTGGGGCGCAGCACCAGCGAGCGCACGGCATTGGCGTAGCTCTGCCGCGTCACCGCCTCAATGATACGGCCCAGGATGCAGTAGCCAAAGTTGCAGTAGGAGAACCGCGTCCCTGGCTCGAAATCCAGCGTGCGCCGCAGCACATAGCGGATCGTCGTGCGAGCATCCGCAGGCCCCGCCACATCCATCGCTCGTGCGATCTGTGCGCTGAGAAACAGAGGGTCGCCGCTGCGTGCCTTGTCCCAGCCGCCCGAGTGCTGGAGCAGGTGCCGCACGGTGATCTTCATGAAGCGAGCATCCGCCACGCCACTCGCCAGATAGTCATCGCCTAGCAGTCCGAGCGCCGACTCATCGAGAGATAGGCGGCCCGTTTCTACAAGGCGCAAAACCGCCGCCGCTGTGATCGGCTTCGACAGACTGGCGATGCGGAATAACGAGTCGGGCTGCACCCGCGTGCGATGCTCTTTATTGGCCAAGCCAAAGCCCCTCGCATAAACCAACTGCCCGGCCCGTGCGACACCCAGCGCACCGCCGGGCACACCGTAGCGGCCCAGCAGCATGGCCATCGCCGCATCGAGCGGAGCCGTGGCGCTGGCCTCGGCACGGACGATGGCAGGGAAGCCCAGAGTCGCGAGCGCAGCCGTGGCGCTATGGCGGAGGAGCGTGCGTCGGGTAGTGCGGATCATGCGCCGATGCTGGCAGCTTCAGCAGGGCAGGGGAAGCAGATTTATGCCGCCCACGTATTACTTGGCAGC